>JAJRXF010000002.1 GCA_024276425.1 Actinomycetes bacterium
GCAATTCATCCAGACTGAAGCGACGAATAGCCCTACCCAGTTTGGTGTGACGGGGATCATGAAGACTCTTGTGGGTCTTCCGTCGGTCTGTTCCACCGAAGGAACAGTCGACCCCATTTTGGCGTCGGCACCCAGACATGGTCCTGAACTTGAACAAATCGAATGGCGAACCGAACCGACCAACTCGCTCCTGTCGCAAAATCACGCCGGGACCTAAACTGAAGCGCAAGACCAGCCAGACCCCAACCAATAGGGGCGCCGCCAAGAGCAAAACCAGTCCAGCGAAGGCGACATCCATGGTCCGCTTCCCGAACCGCTCATAAGCCGACGGTTGCTGAACGCCTGGGAGGTCCGAAACCACCCGGAGAACCGGTGGTTGTTGGTCGGGCCCGTGATCGAGCAAAACGCCAGCGGCCTCTCGTTGATAGTCCTGTAGTTCATAGCTCGACATCTGTGACATTCTCGCCTGCACTCGCCCTGCTCCGATCCACTGCGTGCCGCCATTATTCCCCTCCAAACTCGCATCGGAAAGGGTGAGTGCACTTTTGCCCAAGGCAGGGTTCCAACAGGCCCAGGAGCGTCACCATCGGTAGCAGACCATCTTTACTCGCTGGCCATCGCCGCAAGGGAATCCAGCCTAGCCACGGCGTTCGACGTTGGTTCGAGCCCTAAATCCCTCAAAATGGCCGCCCAGCGGTGAACCCAATCGTGACCCGACGCAGCGATGCGGTGGTTCTTCCGCTTCGCTTCGCGGAGGAAACCCTCATCCAAGAGCACGTCATCAAGTCGCTGGCTCTTCCCGTTGAGTGGCAGTTGTACGATCACAGCCTCACCCAGGCCAATCCCTCCTTCTTCCAGCTGAGGCGGCAGTTGTCCGGCCAGAACATTGCCTGCTGCAAGTCCTTCATAGAGGCGACCGGGGAGGTCTCGAGTTTCCCCAATGACTTCAGGTCGATCGAACTTTGCGTAGTTGCAAACAAGGAGTTCACTTTGTCGCAGGAGCGAGTTGTAGTTCTGGCGATGGGAGCGGTGGTCCATAACCTCACCGCCTGAGATAGTGTCGTAGATGTACGGCCTGCCGTCCTTCGCACACGCATCCAAAAGGAGTTGATGTTGTGAAGTTGAGCGGCGTCCTGGATTTACCGCCGCGATCGAGCGACGCCCATAGGACACTGACCTTGAGGAAAGAACGTCTCCGGCCGGAGCTAGATATCGAATCCTCCGGTCGAGGTACTTCGTTAGAGCGGCAGAGCCGGAAGATAGGCCCATGTAGATTTCATCAAACTGGCCAATTGGCTCGATACGAGTGGCTCGCTGCTTGACTTCGGATGGCCAACTTTCAATCACCATCGCAACGAGCTTTCCGCCTGGTGTCAGCAACGACCGAAGACCATTTCCCGCGAATAGGTCGAAGAATGAAGATAGCGTCACAATGATGAGGTCATAGGAAGCTCTCAGAGGTTTCGGGGACCGACTGGGCAACTTGAGCGCCGCTTCCTCGTTGACCCCTATTGCTCTGAGAGCCTGATAGACGGCCCGGGGCCACCGAAACGATTGATCAAGAAGTCCAAACGGCAACTCGAGGATTTCGGCGTCCTCCCATTCGACAATGAGGTCTTCGAACTCAAACCAGGCGGTGTAGGCTGGCAGCCGCTGGTAGCCACGCATCGAAACTACGAGCACGTTTCGTCCACTCATCGGAGTTGTTCCCTTTCCTCGTCGTCTTGTGCAGCGGAGTCCGCCGGTGCCCCCGTAAGCGGGCTCAGCTTTCTGGCTCGACAGCGAACCTTATATCATCAGAGCTAAGGCCTTGTCGGCTCACTCGCGTGATCAACCGGTGCGGACACCACTGAACTCGAGCCGGAAGCCTCAGCTTCCGCCGCCAACCTTGCCGTGGCATGATCTCGCAGATCAATAACACCGACCGAAGAATCCGGTATGACCTCAGGCGAATACAGCCTCCGAAGAAGGACACGAGCGGGAATCATGGCCGCCGTGACGACCACCTGTTCCACTGTTGCCATGAGGATGCGAATGTCGAGGCCAATGGTCCAGTTCTCGACATAGTGGAGATCGAGCCTGCGATAGGCGGCGAAACTGGCATTGCTTCGGGCCTCAACCTGCCACAATCCGGTGATTCCGGGCCTGACATCGAAGCGGCCTCGAAGTTCTTCATCGAAGGCTTTCTCTTCCTCGTCCAATGCTGGCCTCGGACCAACCAAACTCATGTCGCCCTTGATGACGTTGATGAGTTGGGGCAACTCGTCGATGGAAAGCTCACGGATGATACGGCCAACCTTGGTGATCCGTGGGTCCTTGGTCACCTTGAAAAGGGGACCGGAACGTTCATTGTCCTCCGAGAGGTCGGCCTTGAGTTCTTCGGCATTGGTCACCATCGAGCGGAACTTCAGCATCCCAAACGGTTCGGCCAGTCGACCCGCCCGGTGCTGACGGAAGAATACAGGACCGCGATCTTCGAGCTTGATCGCCAAGGCGGTGAGGAGCATCACTGGCGAGGCCAACAACAAGATGATGCTGGCACCAAGGATGTCGAGCATCCGCTTGAGTACAACCTGACGACGACCAAGGGCCCGGGGACCCATGACCACGAGGGGTTCGTGGGCGAGGGTGCGGACCTCAAAACGTCCTTCCCAAAGCCGACTGACCCCGGTTGACATTTGTACGTCAAAGCCTGCCTTCAACAACTGATTGCTGATGTCTCGAAACTGGGCCGAACGAAAGCCGGTGGGAGTGACAATAGCCCCGGATGCTTGGTGGATGTGCATCAGTTCAATCAAGCGCGAGGTAGGGCCGATCCACAGATCGGCCAAGCCGTACTTTTGAGCGATGGGAAGATGCCCAACCACACCAAGCAGATGCAGTCGCGTTTCCCGATGATCCTGGATCACATCAGCCAACTCTCGTGCCTCTTCGCCCGTTCCGACGATCAAGATCCGGGATGGCTCATTTTGACCGGGCAACATGTCACCCAGGTTTCGTAAGAGACCTCGGAAAACCATGAGCAAGAACGTCGTAGCACCAACACCCCAAACCAGTTCCCACGCCCCGATCCGCCAGTCGAGGAAGGCGTTGAACACGACCACCGCTGCGGTCCCACCAATAACAGACATCGACAGCCGGGAGATCTCCTCTGTCCGGGGAAGTGTGGGCTTCGTTTCATACAGGCCAGCACGCTCGAACAACACGATCGTTATAAGTGTCACAATGCCAACGAGGGCCCATGACTCCTCGTTGGTGCGAACAATCGTCTCGGTGATATTGGTTCCGACGAAAATTCCGGCCCAGCTACCAAGGAGCACCGTCGCGTCAAGGAACCGGGGAACGAACCCCCACTTCTTCTGATTCTGCCTTTCCGACCCCACCGCTTTCCTTTGCATCCGCCGAGTTCAACTCGGGATTGTCGCGAAATGTTCTGCTTCATCTCGTCGCCTGCAACAACCGAGTTAAAGCTAGACCACAGACCGAACGCGAACGGGCTTCATGGCCCTCCTGTCACATGAATGACACAGAGAGCGGCCGTCTAACTCCTAGAATCTGGGTAACCCTACCTGAGGTACATGAATGAACCCCGATCGTCAGTTCTGGGCAGGCAAGAACGTGCTGCTCACCGGCCACTCCGGCTTCAAGGGAAGTTGGCTCTCACTGTGGCTCCAGGACCTCGGCGCCCGAGTCACTGGCTACTCCCTCGCTCCCCCAACATCACCAAGTCTCTTTGAGAGCGCCAAGGTAGCCACCAAGATGATTTCGATCGAGGCAGACATTCGTGACCTGGACCGGATGACCGAGGAAGTCGCAGCGGCGGCGCCCGACATTGTCCTCCACCTGGCAGCCCAGCCCCTCGTCCGGTACTCCTATAACCACCCGATCGAGACCTACCAAACCAATGTGATGGGCACAGCCAACCTGCTTGAGGCCATCCGCCATAGCCCAAGCGTCAAAGCCGTCGTCTGCATCACGACCGACAAGTGCTATGAGAATCGGGAGTGGGATTGGGGCTACCGCGAGAACGAACCAATGGGTGGCCACGACCCGTACTCCAGCAGCAAAGGTTGTTCAGAACTGGTTATCTCTGCCTTTCGACGTTCCTACTTCAAAGACGGCGACACGACGGCGATCGCCAGCGCAAGAGCAGGCAATGTGATCGGTGGAGGCGACTGGGCTGAGGATCGGCTCATTCCCGACATCATGCGAGCCATGATGGCCGACCAACCGGTCTCTATTCGAAACCCCAACTCGATCCGACCGTGGCAGCACGTCATCGAACCCCTTTGCGGCTATCTCGTCCTAGCTGAGGCATTGTGGAACAATGGTGCCGACTATGCCAGTGGCTGGAACTTCGGACCCCGAGACAATGACGCCAAATCGGTCGGTTGGATTGTTAAGCGCCTCACCGAAGAATGGGGCGACGGGGCAAGCTGGGAACTCGACGGGGGCAACCACCCTCACGAGGCACAGTACCTCAAGCTCGACATCTCCAAGGCCAACAACCAGTTGGGTTATGTCCCTCGCTTGGACCTTGGTACAGCGCTCGATTGGACCACTCGCTGGTACAAGGCGCACCACCAAGGCCAAGACATGCGCGCGATCACTATCGACCAGATCCACCAGTTCGAGACCATAACCGAGGGCCAGCCCGACCAAGGGGGCGAAGCATGAAGATCATCCAAACTCCCCTCATTGGTGCCTACGTGTTCGAAGTCGAACCGATTCGAGACGACCGTGGATTCTTTGGCCGTGTCTGGTGCAAAAGCGAACTCGCTGCACTCGGTCTCGATACCGACCTGGCTCAGGCCAACCTGGCCTTCAATCACAAACGGGGCACCCTGCGAGGCATGCATCGACAAACCGACCCTCATGCCGAGGTCAAGGTTGTCCGCTGCACCCGGGGCTCGATCTTTGATGCCATTGTCGACCTCCGGCCCGAGTCGCCGACTTATACCAACTGGTTCGGGGTTGAGTTATCGGCTGAGAACCACAAGTCGTTGTATGTTCCCAAGGGTTTTGGGCACGGCTACCTCACCCTGGAAGACAACTCAGAGGTTCATTACCAAGTCTCGGAGTTCTATGCTCCAGGTCACGAGGTCGGATGCCGATGGAATGACAAGGCGTTCGGGATCCAATGGCCAGATACCGGAGGCTATTTGATCTCGGACAAAGACAAGGCCTGGCCCGATTTTGTAGTTTAAAGAGGGTTATACATCGACCAATGGAGCGAACGGGTAAAACGTGATCCTCATCGACAGCGCACTCCGACAGCGCGAAGAAGACGACAATCCCATCAGCGTCGGAATGATCGGTGCCGGCTACATGGGTCGCGGCATCGCCATGCAGATTCTCACCGCAGTCCCAGGAATGCGGTTAGCCGCCGTTTCTAACCGAACAGTGGCCAAGGCCGAGCACGCCTACTCTCTTGGGGGTCAAGACCAGGTCAACCGGGTCAGCACCCTCAGCCAACTTGAAGACTCGGTCAAGGCGGGTCGTCCCGCTGTCACCGACGACCCGTTTCTTCTCTGCCAGGCCGACGGTATCGACGCCATTATCGAAGTGACCGGTGAAATCGAATTTGGGGCCAACGTCATCATGTCGGCCATCAAGCACGGCAAACACGTCATCTTGATGAACGCCGAACTCGATGCCACCATCGGCCCCCTCCTCAAGCAGTACGCCGACAAACAGGGGGTCATCTACACCAACGCCGACGGTGACCAGCCGGGCGTAATCATGAACCTGTTTCGTTATGTGCAAGCCATCGGCATCCGGCCGGTTCTGGCCGGAAACATGAAGGGTCTACAGGACCCTTATCGCACCCCGGAAACCCAGAAGGCGTTCGCCGAGATGCACAACCAAGAACCGCACATGGTTACCTCCTTCGCCGACGGTTCGAAGATCTCCATGGAAATGGCAGTAGTGGCCAACGCCACCGGCTTTGGGGTAGCCACAAGGGGAATGTTTGGTTACCGCTGTGACGAGGTTGACGAGGCGAAAACCATCTTCGACTTCTCCGACTATGTGGGTGAAGGTAAAACCGGTGGCATGGTCGACTATGTGCTGGGAGCCAAGCCCCCGGGCGGCGTCTTTGTCGTTGGCTACCAGGACGATCCGACGCAACGCCAATACATGACCTACTACAAACTTGGTGACGGCCCGCTGTATGTGTTTTACAATCCGTTTCATATCTGCCACTTCGAAACGCCCCTCACCGTTGCCCGCGCCGTCCACTTCGGTGATGCAGCCGTGACGCCAGTTGGAGGCCCCGTCGTCGACGTCATTACCGCAGCCAAAAGAGACCTCAAAGCTGGACAGACTTTGGACTACATCGGTGGTTTCGACACCTATGGGATGGCAGAAAACTCCGACATATGTCTTCGAGATCAGCTTCTCCCGATGGGCTTAGCCAAAGGATGCACCCTCAAAAACGACCTGGCAAAGGACCAGATCATCACCTACGCCGACGTTGAGCTACCAAAGGGGCGCTACTGCGACACCCTCCGGGCCGAACAGACCGAAGTGTTTTCCTAGCCTTGGCCAGCACGCAACTTGCGTCCATGCTGATCTTGGCCCCAGTCGATGTCATTTCGGCTGAAGGCCCTTCTCGCGCGGACCTTGGCCAGGGCCTTCACGCCGACAAAGAGCGCCAGGCCCGGCCAGTTCAGGGGAGTCTTGGCCAGATGAATCAGCCAGCGACCACCAGGACTCTCTTCCGATAGTGGGCGCCCCTCCGCCTCGGCCCACGCCGCAAACTCCAACCGTCCGGCCTCCCGTCGGACTTCGACCTTGGCCACATCACGCAGACGACCCGGCAGGGTGTGGCGAAACCAACCAGAGGCCGTTCGTCGTTCCTCCGGCAACAGATGACAAAGGGCAACAAGATCATCGGCAATCAATGCTGGCCAGCTTCCGATTCGTTGCTGGGCTTGCTCAGTAAGGCCATAAAAGCCCGCACCAATCAGATCCGCACGGAAATAGGGTGCTTGCTCCCAGATGCGGGCGTACTCTCTCAGAGCGAGCGACGTCGAGGGAGGCCTAGCCAGGTCGATAGCCGGGGCCGAACCCTCGATTCCCTCCTCCCCTAACCTCGCCAGCACCGACTCGATCGCGTCGGCGGATACCACGATGTCGGCATCGAGGTAGATGCGAGGCCCCGGCCGCGTGGCCTTACGCCCAAGTTCGAGCGCATTGGCCTTTGAACCAATACTCGTCTCAATCAGACGAACGGAATCGCCGTAACCCTGAACAATCTCGGTCGTGCGGTCACTGCACCCGTTGGCAACAACGACAATGTCAAGGTTGGGTGTCTTGACCTGGAACGTACTGGCCAAAACGGCATCAAGGCACGCGGCAATGGTGGCTTGTTCGTTGTGGGCCGGAACAATGATCGAGGCTTCGTCTGGTACAAGGCCGACTGCCGGCTCGGACTGGTGTGGTAGGGGCCTGGTCACAATGGGAGCGGGATCTAGTCCCAGGTCTTCCAAGGGGCTTGGTTCTCAGCCCACATCTTGTTCAACGCGGTGTATTCACGGAACGTGTCCATACCCATCCAAAACCCTTCATGCTCAAACAGGCCGAGCCTGCCCTCACGGGCAAGGCGTTGCAGTGGCTCAGCTTCAAGCATCAGTTGGGGGTCACTGGGGTCAAGGTAGTCCAGAAACTCCTTCTTAAAAGCAAAGAACCCGCCCGAAACCCAACCAGTCGAAGCGGGCTTTTCAGCAAAGTTCTCGACGATTCCGTTCTGGCAATGCAACTCACCAAAGCGCGAAGTTGGGTGAACACCCGTGACGAGACCCAGATGATCCGATTGGGCCAGCTTCTGTAGTTCCGTGCCAACATCGACCGGGCCAAGGCCATCACCATAGGTGAGCATGAAGTAGTCCTGGTCCAAGAGGTGGGCAACCTTGGGGATGCGGCCGCCAGTTCCCGTGCTGAGCCCGGTGTCAACAAGGGATACCTCAAAGTCATCAACCGGATCTCCATGGAAGTCCGGGCCTCCACCGCACAGCTCAAGGGTGAAGTCCGCAACGTTCTCTTGGTAACGAAGGAAGTACTCCTTGATGTTCCAGCCCTTGTACCCGAGGCACAGAACAAACCGGCGGAAACCATGGGTGCTATAGCTCTTCATGATGTGCCAAAGAATGGGCCTGCCACCGATATCAATGAGTGGTTTCGGAAGGCTTTCCGAGGCTTCCCGTATCCGCGTACCCTGGCCGCCGCACAATATGACAACGGGTATTTGGCTGACGGGAATTTCTGCAGGCATAGCAATTTCCTTCATCTGTTCATCGTCGGACGACAAGAATCGATGCATTCTGGCAGAGGTAGGTTCTCGTCTCCTCTGTCATGACTATCGTTCGTTTCACTTCATTCTTTAGTTTGGCAGTGGTCTCTGGTCGATCTGGCACTACTCGACGGACACCCCACTCCCCTGTCCTATGACTTCTTGGCCGAACTGGTGCCTTTGCCTGACCTGCTTGGCTGGCCCTTGGACCGATCCGACTTTCCCTTCGTCCCAGCCTTGCCAACTGGATGGGACTGGCTCAGTGGCCCCGGCTCTCTGGTTGCTCCACCACTCCGATGCTGCGATCCAGAGCCATTGGCGGAAGCAGCAACCGGTTTGGCTCGCCCAGCGGGCAGTTGTTGCTCCGATGGTGGCGCGCTAGGAGGCACGGTCGGGACCGACTCGACCGCTGGAGGAGCGGGTCGGGTCTGGGCCCCTTGTGCTGAAGGCGAGACCGCCGCCCGTTTGGACAAGGGATGGGTGACGACCGGAAGAACCTTCTTTGTGATGGGTTCGAACTGGCGGGCAACATGGCCCAGAGGACGAATTTCTTGTCGTCGAAGCGGTACCGCCAACACAACGGCATCAACCAGATCACACAACTCGACGGTGGCCGCCGCATCCAATACGGAGCCAGCATCGACAATGACGATATGAGCCCGCGTCTTGGCCACTTCTAATACGGTCGAAACCAGATCCCGGCGAATGGAGATTGCCTTTTGCCCTCGACCGAGGAGGGTAACTCCGACCCGTCCCGTCTGGCTAAAGGCACGCTCAGGGTTGGGAGTAAACACCGCGGCAAGCCCCTCACCCTGCGTACCATTGAAAGCCTCAGACAAGTATGGGTCGCTGGCGTCCATGTCCACCAGAACCACCTCGAACTCTGCGGCGGAGAACCGGCCAGCCATGGCCGTGGCCAGCGTGGAGGTCCCCGCTACCCGCTGAGTACCAACAATGGCCACCGTTAATGGTTCGTTGACTGATCCCATTGCTTCGGCCCGAACCGAAAGCTGATCAATGATTGGAATCAACGAACTGGGTAGATTGTCAAAGGCCACCAGCGGCGAGCGACGCAGGGAGCGAGAATGATCGACCTCACCCACGATCGGCATACCGAGGATTTCCGCTGCCTGCAGCTCGTCGAGTACGCGCTTGGAAAATCGGGTCCAAACCAGGGCGATGATGAGGCCCAGGGTGGAAGCCACAAACACCAGAGCCGCCGTTAGCAAACCAGTCGAGTTGCCGATTGGCTTTTCGGGCAGGGTGGCATTCTGCACAACGATGGAGTTAAAGCTAGAGGCCACCTCGGTTTCCAAGGCTAACCGACTGAGCGTCAACGATTTGAGTTCGCTACGGAGATTGTCAAATCTCGTGGCCGCGTCGGGGTCGATGGCTGCGATGTCGGGAATGGGCCGTGGAGTTTCGTCGCTGGCCTTTGGCAGGTACTCGGCCATAGCCGCTTGGATCTGAACGTTAAGGTCATCAAGCTGGGATTGAACGAGATCGATGTCGTCGGCGAGTCGATCAAGTTCTGGTTGACTCGATTCTTGCACCGTCTCCAATGCGTTGGCGATGTATAGGTCTAGGTAGGATTGGGCAATGAGCTGAGAACGCTCCGGCCGGCCGGTCGTGGTTGTAATTACGACGATGTCAGAGTCGAGTTCTTGGGTAATCTCAGTGTTCCGCCTAACCGACGCCGCGGTTTCTTCAAGATTTGATCGTTCGTTAACCGCTTCCGCGACTCGTTCTGCCAGGCCCTCGGCCTCCAGGACCCCAATCTGGGATCGCACAAATCGATCGGGCTGATTCGCGTATGCCACCCCATTATCGAAACCGGACGGTGACAACAGCAACAAGCCATTGCTTTGGAACTGGGTTCTTGGTGGCTCAAGACTAGCGGCAGCGAAGAAGCCGAGCAGGGCGAAGACCAGCACAAGCCAGCCATTTCGGCGAAGGGCAGCAATGACAAAGGAGAGTTCCACCGGTCAAATTCTTCCTGATTCCGGGTCGCGTTGCTTGGACCCTGTGACGATGAGCGCGTGCGGCCAACTCGGGGCTAGCGCCATGATTTCTTACGCCTTGCTCGCTCCACCTTGTTCATCCTTAGCTTCACCGACTTATGATAAGCGTCAACCGGGATAACCTTGACGAGCAAACTCTCCACAAACAGGCGGGGGCCAAAGCGCTCTAACCGCATTTTCCAGCGGACCAGTCGATCCTGCCAGTGGAGACGAAAGAGTTCCGCTTTGTCTGGTTGGTGAACGGGACCGCCGCTCAGTTCAAACCCACGATCGACCATCATGGCGCCAACCCTGCCTTCAACCAAGGCCAGCTTGTCCTGGGAGAGTTTCTTGCGCCAGGCCTCGACTCTGGTTGGGTCTGGCCGGGTGTAGTCGGTTTCCTGCGCGTAGGACATCATCTCGTCGCTGTAACGCACCCCAAGAAAGTCACAGAGCTTTCCAAGTTCTCGCTCGTGGTCGGCAATAAGGTCGGAATAGCGGAGCTCATAACGTCGGCTAAGGTCGACTTTCGACGCAAAAGCCGTCCACTCTTGTTCAGACTCGATCCATTTGTCGAGACCGTGCCAGACGGTGCCAGCCCACCCCATTTGAATGACTGAACTAGTGACGTCGCGCGGATCTCGCACGAGGTGAATAAAGCGCGCCTTGGGCCAAATATGTAGGACCCGAGAAAAGTTGAAATGCACCATCGGGACAACAATGGACTTGCCGGAACTGGCCACACGCTGCTCCAGAAAGCTATTCACCAGCCCGTCGTAATCCAAGGAGGGATCGATAGCCAAGTCCGAGGTGCTAAAGAGCGCGTTGCGGGAAAGGTACTCGAGATAATCAGCCATTGGAGGTCGTGAACCGTCGTCACCGACCTCCTCGACGAGGAATTCAAAGCCCTCACAACCAGTTATTTCCGGGTGCGAGTCGAGCATCAGGTGCAACATGGTGGTACCCGAACGTTCGGCTCCAACGAGGAACACGGGAGATTGAATCATGGAGATCTCAGCCTTGTGGAACGGGGAGCGGTCACGGTATCAATCGGCCAAGCCGCAAGGCCCTTGAGATAATGGTTGAGATTCCCGCTGTTCCCTAGGGTCATCTTCCATACTCCCACAGTAGCGCCGGACTTCGACGTCAACCTCGACCATCAGACCTTACCTCCGCACCCATCGTGCCGATGGAGTACCCGATGCGACTGCCAGATTTCTTCATTGTCGGGGCCATGAAAGCGGCGACCACGACCCTGCACGATCAGTTGGCGCGCCAGCCCGGGATTGTAATGAGCGATCCGAAGGAACTGTACTATTTCAGCGATGACCCCATCTGGGCTCGGGGTCCCGAGTGGTACAGCAGCCATTTCCGGGAAGTCGGACCAACCGACCTCTGCGGCGAATCCTCAACCCACTACGCCAAGCTTCCAACCTATCCTCACACGGTTGAACGCATCGCATCGACGATCTCTAATCCTCGCTTCATCTACCTGATGCGCCATCCAATAGACCGGTTGATTTCCCAATTCCAGCACATGCGCCTCGAACGCGAGATTGACACCGACTTTGACTCAGCCATCGACGGCGGTGTTCCCGAACTGATCGAATACAGTCGCTACTCCTACCAGCTAATGGCCTACCTCGAAGTCTTTGGATCGAAAGCTATCCTTCCAGTCTTCTTCGATCGCCTACTGGCCCATCCTCAAGATGAGCTTGAACGAGTCTGTGCCTTTGTAGGGTACGAGGAGAAGCCCATGTGGCAGGACGACATCACGAGCAATAGCACAACCCAACGATTGGCCCCAAGCCGGACCCGCGAATACATCAAGTCAATACCTATCTATTCATCGGCGGCCAGATTCGTACCCGATTCGCTCATTGAGCGGGTTCGAGAACGCTGGCGGGCAGGCGAGCGACCAGTTCCCAGCCCAGCAGACCGGGCCCGACTAGAGCGCCTCTTCGACCAGGATCTAGCCACCTTGGGAGAATGGCTCGGTACCGACCTCTGTTGTTCCAATTTCCGCTCCCAGACTCTGCGCCCACTGGCGTGGACCGCGGCCGCACCATCGGGAGGCCGCTAGTGCCCAAACTGCGAAAGCTCTTCCACCGCTACGGCGAGATGATGGGCGATGTTGCCTGGAGCGGTCTGGGTGATGGACTGAGCCTGGTGGCCAACGTCACTTCATTCCTTTTGCTTCTGAACACGCTCGAGCCGGAGGTTTACGGAGGCTACGTCGGATTTTATGGTGTTGTCGGACCAATCGGAGCGCTCAGCTGGTCCGGACTCCAGTTACTCGTTCTGCAGCGGATCATTAAGAACAACGACGATCCGCAGGTCGTGACCACCAAGGCATTGGCCATGACCCTCGTCCAGGGAATCGTTGGGGTTTTTGTCGCCACCGCCATCGCTTCATTTGTGGTCTCCAGTGTCCCGGTAACTGCGATGTTTCTGATGGCCATTGCTGAACTGTTTCTCTTTCCCATCTCCAATGTGATCACCACCCTGGTGCAGGCCGTTAAGGGGTTTGCCGCCGCAGCAAAGATCCGCCTCGCTTTGCCACTTGTCCGGGTAGGAGCCCTACTCGCCACCTACACCTTCACCGAAATGACCATTCGACATCTGGCCATTGCCTGGATTGTGGGCTTCAGTGCTACCAGTGTGGTTGCGGTGCTCGTCGTTCTCCCTCGATACGGGCTGCGCCGAGGACTCGGTAAACCCAACGGTGAATATGTTCGAGCCAGCCTGGAACTCTCAACCCCAATGGCCGCTTCGAATCTGCAGACCAATGGCGACAAGGCAATCATGAATGTGTATGGGCTCGAGGCTGATGCCGGAGTTTATGGCGCCGCCTTCCGAATCGTGTTGCTCTCACAGTTCCCCATCCAAACCATGAACCGTGCCCTTTTTCAACGTTTCCTTCCCGAAGGTGACGGACGCCAGGGGCTACATCTTGACCGGGCTAAGAGGTTTGCTGCCACCTCGCTGGGGGCGAGCCTGGTTATCGCCGCCGCCATGTTTTTGCTGACTCCATTCATGCTCCGCTTCCTGCCTGGTGGTGACAAAATCGACGTCACCATCGTCCGTTGGCTTGTGCCCCTCATTCCTCTTCTGGCCATTAGTCGAGCCCCCCTTAACGGCCTCATGGGCCTGGGCTTGATTTCCCATCGGGCCTATCTCCTAGTCAGCGCGGCCGCCTTGTCGATGGTGCTCTACATTGCTCTCATTCCTCAGTGGTCCTGGAGGGGCGCCGTCGTCGGAACAATCGTGGCCGAAATCTACCTCGCCGCCGGGGGTTGGATGATGCTGAGGCGAGCCCAGGCCAAAGCGGATCGGGACCGCGTTCCCAACGACGAGCGGCTTCTTGCCAGCCAAGCAAACTAGAACGCTCCACTACTGATCGATCGCGACAGACTGAGCCTCGTCATCACGTTGGACATGGGCCGTTGTCACCCGGCCATGGCGGTCCCGCCATGAAGGCATCGATTTCAGCGTCAGCCCGCGAAGGATCATTATGACCACCAGCCACGGCCCGAGGAAGACTGGTTCTGACAGACTGACAAGGACCTGTACGCTGAGAACAATCAGAATCCAGTCGGATAGTCGCCGGTCGGGACTGTCGGCCGTCATTCCACCTACCAGTGTCGACACAAAAAGGGCGCCAAAGATCGCCGTACCAACAACACCGAGTTGCACGAGGAGATCCAAGGTCCCGTTATGTGAATGGTTTGCTTCAAAACCGATGTTTCGCCATATCTCTCTGGTGACATCCGAGGGAGGGCGCTGGAATAGGCCGCCGTAACCATAACCCAACAGCGGACGTTCGCTTATGGCGTCAAGAACGGCGCTCCAAATGAAGGTCCGACCTGAAAGGGAAGTCCCCTTACCCGAAGCCTGGGCAATGGCCAGAACTGCGATGTATCCCACCGCCGCGAGACACACCGCCAAGGCCGAGGAGGCCACCACGAATCCTCCAGACCACCGGTTCTCACTCCGTCGATACAGGCGGACCCAAATGTAGAACGAGATGACAAAAAGGCTGCCGGCAATTCCCGTCCCTGACTGTGAGCCAATCATGAGAGTCATGATCACCACAAACCCGAGTGGACGGGCATAACGACCTCGCTCCCAAACTAACAAGGTTGCCAGAGCAAAGATCAGGTAAGGCGACAGTGCATTCTTGTGAATAAAGAACCCCCGCCAACCCGGGTAGGGCTGGTTCGAGCCCGCAACGATCCCGTTGAAGCGTGCTTCCGGGAAGATGATCAGTGCAGCCACCGTGATCAGGAGCACGACCCACATCGCCTTCCTTAACCCGCCAATCGTGTCCTCGAAGGGCATTACCGCCACCACAAGCAGGAGGAACACGAGGCGCGGCACCTCCAAGCGAATGAGGAACGGCGTAGTCACTGAGTCGAAGGTCCACAAGATGGAAAGGGTGATGATGGACAACATCATGATCGAGACTAATGAGACTCGAATATCGAGAACTGCCCGCCGTGGAGCCAGGAGCAGACAACCAAAAGCGAACCCAAGGGCAAGGGTATGGATCGGTGGTTGGAAGTCATAGGCGCCGAAGGACAAGACGATGGTGGTAACGATGTAGATCTGCCCCAGGCCTCGTGACCACGGACCAAAGTAGGTGTTGGCCGAGGTCTGTATGGAGGAGCCAGTTCTTGGCACCACCTCACTCAGCACTAGGTCAACCCCGGCCCAGCAGAAATGTAGGAGAGCCGGATCAGCTCCTCACAGGCCGAACAACAAACCTTGTCTGCCTCTTCGGCCACCGGGCTCGGCAACGGTACCGACTTTTTCTGACGGAGGTCGATTGTTCCAGAAAAGATGCGCTCCGAGGGATCTCCCCAGGCCTGACGTCCGGTGGTGCGGCCTAGCCCGTACTCCCGCGTGAGCGGACTTGACAGCTCCAAGAAATTGGTGAGATAGCTCAATGTCTGGTCTGGTTCGCGCGTGATCTGTTCATAGGTGATGAACGCCGTACGGTCCCTGTCATCAATTCGTATTGCCAACTCAACCATCTCCTCGA
>JAJRXF010000013.1 GCA_024276425.1 Actinomycetes bacterium
GGTTTTCTGAAGGGTGGCGTGGCATCGTTTGCCGCATGAGTAACGAACCCGCTCTCGCCAACCACTCGATCGTGCTCGCCTCGGGCGAGGGGCAGCACTTCCAGTTCCTCAACCACCTCGCCACCGTCAAGCTCACGGGCGCATCCAGCCAGTCGATGAGCGTCGTGGAGTTCTACGCTCCGCAGGGCTTCGGACCGCCCGAGCATCGACACAACCACGAGGACGAACTGTTCTTCGTGACCGACGGGGAGCTGCGGTTCTTCACGGGTGGCGACCAGATCGACGCCAGCGCTGGGGGTTTCGTCTACCTCCCCCTCGGGATCCCGCACACCTTCCAGGTGCTGTCGGAGACGGCGCGGTTCATCAACGTCACCAGCTGCCGAGACGGGGTGCCCCGTTTCGGCGAGATGGTGTCGACGCTCGGGGTTCCGACCGACTCGACGATGATGCCCGAACCCGCATACATCGACCCAGCGGAGGTCGCCGCGGTCTGCGCCGCTCACGGCATCGACATCATCGGCCCCCCGCCCCAGCCGCTCTCAACGTGAACCACATCGAGACGATCCTCCCGAGGAGAACCATGAACATCACATCCTCCAGACGCCGCAGCCCGTTGCTCGTCCTGGGCGTCGCAGCTCTCGCCCTGCTGAGTGCGTGCGGGAACGCGGCCTCCGAACCGACAACGGTGGAGGTCTCCGCCGTCGACTTCGCGTTCGAGGGTCTCCCCGACACCGTCGCCGCGGGTAGCACCGTCGTGTTGACCAACGATGCCCCGACGGAACTACACGAACTGGTGGCAATCCGTCTCCCAGACGACGAGACCCGATCGGCGGCCGACATCGTCGCCACCCCAGAGGACCTGATCGCGCTCTTCCCCAGTGTCGAGACGGTACTCATCGCCCCTCCCGGAGAGGACGGCAAGCCGGTTGTGGGAAACGGGACGCTCACCGAGCCCGGCAGGTACCTGATCATCTGTGCCATCCCCACCGGTGTTGACCCCAGCGAGTACCTGGCAGCCGCCGCCGAAAGCGAGGGCGGCCCCCCTGACGTCCCGGGTGGGCCCCCGCACTTCGTCCACGGCATGTACGCGGAGATCACGGTGCACGGGTAGCGGGTTCGTCTGGACGCCAGAACCCCCGAAATCCAGTTCGGGGGCTCTGGGCCCCATCCCGGAGCCGACGCTCGGTGGCATATCGAACCTGAGGCTGTGCCTGATTCCGGGCGTGCGAAACCCCTGGTTAGCCGGGGGTTTCGTCGACGCCGGGTTGGGTGGCGAAGTCGAAGTCGGTGATCGTCCAGGGGCGGGGAGGCCTGGCTCACCACGGTGGCATCCCGGATTGCAATCGACCGACTTCAGTCTGCTCAGCGAAGGCGGGAGGCCTATGTTGGACCCTGGCTACCCGAGCCGATTCCGGCCGATCCGCTGCTCGGTCTTGTTGCGGACCCGGCTGACCAGGTGGTCTTGGCCGAGTCAATCTCGATTGGACTTCTCTCGATTCTCGAATGCCTCGGTCCCCGAGAACGAGCGGTGTTTCTGCTTCGAGAGGTCTTTGGCATGGCCTTTGCCGAGATTGCTGGCATAGTTGGCCGAAGCGAGCCAGCAACAAGACAAATCGCCAAGCGAGCCCGGGATCGCGTTCGATCCCAACGTCCGCGATTCCACCCGACTCCGGCCCAAGCTTCACAGTTGGCTGAGGGCTTTCTGGAGGCCCTTATGAGCGGAGACATCGAACGCTTCGCCTGCCTGTTGGATCACGACGTTGTTGCCGTCTCCGACGGCGGGGCCAAGACCCGAGCGGCCAGAGTGCCGGTTGTAGGCAGGCATCGGGTGTCGAGATTCATGGTCAATCTGGCCAAACGAACTCCCGATGGTGCCGAACTGCATGCTCTGGAGTTCAACGGGCAACCGTGTTTCTACTTGACCCTGACCAACGATGATGGGGCTCAACCGTTCCTGCTGGTCACCATCAATTGGCTTGAGGGCCAGGTTCAGAGCCTGGTAATTCTTCGCAATACCGACAAGCTGGCTGGCGTGCATCTCCATTGGCTGGCGCAGCAGGGTTAGGCAGAATCGGAGCGGTTTTATCAAGATCGGATGTTTTGTGCCGAAGGAAACATGAGATCCCATCGCCCTAGGAGACCAAGATCCAGATGAGTCGTACGCGAGATAGCCGAATTGGTCTGGGTTTCATTGCCTTGATCTTCCTACTAGGTGCGTGTTCGAGCGGTCCCGATCGCGACGATGAGGGCGCAATTGTCGAAACCGGCTCGCTTGATGCTTTCTCGATCAAGGAGGGTGACTGCCTGGAATCCCCGAGCGAGGACAGCGAGTTCAGCTCCGTTCAAGCAGTTCCATGCACGGACCCTCACGACATGGAGGCCTACTACCTTTTCGATCTTCCGGATGGCACGATTCCCTCTGAGCAAGAGATGGGGGAGTTTGCGGCTACGGCCTGCATAGAGGCCTTTGAAGGCTATGTCGGTGTTGACTACCCCTCGTCTCGCTATGAGATCAGTTGGTTCACCCCGACCGCAGCGTCCTGGGATCAAGGCGACCAGGAAATCGTCTGTCTTGTCGTGGATGGCGGAACGGCCAAGCTGACCGAAAGTGTCAAGGGGTCTCAGCTCTAGGCGAGATGCCGACCTGGAGCGCAAGCCGATAGGTCTACTCCGAAAAGGCTGGCCACAATGTGTGAGCCGCCCGGCTTGGGCCCGGTAGGCTTTGAAGTCCCATGTTCCAGTCACTTTCAGACAAATTCGACGGCATCTTCAGCAAGCTTCGGAACAAGGGTGTTCTTACCGAAGCCGACATCGATGCCGCCCTCAAAGAAATTCGCATCGCCCTTCTTGAGGCCGACGTAAACATCACGGTGGTCAAGAGTCTCCGCGACCGGATCAAGGTTCGTGCGTTAGGCGAGGAAGTTCACAAGGCCCTCAACCCGGCTCAGCAGGTCGTCAAGATCGTCAACGAGGAGCTAACCGAAAGCCTCGGTGGCGAAACGATCACCATCAGTTATAACCCCAAACCCCCGACTGTGGTCATGATGGCGGGTTTGCAGGGCTCAGGAAAGACTACGACATCTGGCAAGCTGGCCAAATGGTTCAAGAGTCAGGGGCGAAACCCCTTGCTGGTCGGGGCCGACTTGCAACGACCGGCAGCGGTTGAACAACTCCGGACACTCGGTCGCCAGGTCGACGTACCGGTCTTTAGTGAGCCATCGGACCCGGTAACTGTCGCCTCCAAGGCGGTGGAGGAGGCTCGATCTAGCGGTCGAGACGTTGTTATTGTCGACACCGCCGGACGTTTGGCCATCGATGAGGAACTGATGGAGCAGGTCCGTCAAATCTCCGAGGCTGTTTCTCCTGACTACACCTTCCTGGTGGTTGACGCCATGACCGGCCAAGACGCGGTCACCGTTGCGGAGTCCTTCAACGACAAGCTCAACCTTGATGGTGTCATCCTGACAAAGCTCGATGGCGATGCTCGGGGTGGGGCCGCCTTGTCGGTCAAGGAGATCGTCGGAAAGCCGATTGCCTTTGCTGCCACTGGCGAGAAGCTCGACGAGTTCGAACTCTTCCACCCCGATCGTATGGCCAGCCGGATTCTTGGCATGGGCGACATGCTCACCCTGATTGAGAAGGCAGAACAAACCTTCGAAAAGGACGAGGCAGAAGCCACTGCCCAGGCCTTGATGGAGGGGAAGTTCACCCTTGATGACTTCCTGGAACAAATGCAACAGCTCAAGAAGATGGGCTCGCTTGGCGGCCTCATCAAAATGTTGCCTGGTCTTCCGAAGGAGATGCGCGATGTCGATATTGACGATGGTGAGCTAGCGAGAGTGGAAGCCATTATCAAGTCGATGACCGTTCGGGAACGGGCCGAGCCTGCCTTAATCGATGCCAGCAGACGAGCACGAATCGCCAAGGGTTCGGGCACGAATCCAACCCAGGTTTCCATGCTCGTTAAGCAGTTCTCCGAGATGCAGAAAATGATGAAGCGCATGGGCGGTCTCGGAACAAAGAAGGTGTCGAAGTCTCGGAAAGGGAAGAAATCTCGGAAAGGGAAAAAGGGCGGGCGGGTCACTCCAAAGACCACAACGCGGGTCACCGAAAAGGGAGTGAAAAAGCGCAAGGCCCCTCTGATGTTGCCCGGTCTTGATCGCATGAATGTGGACGATTTCGAGCAACTTGCGACCGAACTGGAAGAGTTGACCGAGTAGTTCCTTGCCAGATACGCCAGCCGCGAGTGTGGCTCCGGTTCGGTGTTGGTAGTCTCAAATGCTGCTCGGCTAGGCTCGCCCCGCGCTCCATGTCCGAACCGAGCATCCTGATCACGAAGTTCTGAACACCAATTACGCACGAAGAGAGAAATCTGTGGCCGTTCGTCTCCGCCTGGCGCGGACTGGAAAAAAGAAGCAACCGAGTTATCGAGTTGTTGCATCCGATGCCCGTTCGCCTCGCGACGGCCGATTTATCGAAATTGTAGGCACCTACAACCCCCGGATGGATCCCTCCGAGATTAAGATCAACAACGCCCGAGCCGTTCACTGGCTCCGTGAGGGTGCCCAACCGAGTGATCGAGTGAAGAAACTCCTCCAGGTCTCTGGGGCCTGGGCCGCATTCGAGGACGGCGTCTCGATCGCAGATCTTGAGGCTGCGGACGAGGCTCGCAAAGGCGCTGAAGCGACGACCGACTCGGTCGAGGCCAGCGCATGAGCGATGAGTCTCTCGCACCGACAGCGGAGGCAGTTCTCGTTCATCTTTGCCGGTCTGTTGTGAGTTCGCCCGACGACGTTTCGGTTGAGGCCTCCGAAGTAGGAGATCAGCGGATTCGCTTTGATGTCACGGTGAACAAGGACGATATGGGCCGGGTTATTGGTCGTCGCGGCCGAGTTGCTTCGGCTATTCGGACTGTCGTGGGAGCAGCCGGGGCTAAGGATGGCGTTTCGACCGAGGTCGAGTTCGTCGAGTAGGGAGCCTGGAGTGTTCCAGGCCTAAGCGAGTCCAGGTCGGTGTATCGATGGATCCGAACGAGAGCCTCCTAGAGATCGGTCGGGTGGCGAAACCGCACGGACTTCGCGGCGAGGTCACGGTTCGGCTCACCACAGACCGCACCAAGGAACGTACGGCGTCTGGGGCGACGTTCCGCGCCATCCGCCCCGGGGACCAATTCGGCTCCGACGCTGACCGTGAGTTAGTTGTGCGCGCCGCTCGCCCTCACCAAAAAGTTTGGCTCATGAGTTTTGAGGGAGTCGCGACGCGGGAGGCGGCCGAGGAACTCCGGGGCTTGGTTTTGTTCGCTGCTCCCCTTGATGACGTTGAAGATGATCTGGTGTTCGTCCATGAGTTGATTGGTTGCAGGCTGATTGACCAACATGGGCACGACCATGGGGAGATCCTG
Source organism: Actinomycetes bacterium (assembly GCA_024276425.1). Lineage (GTDB taxonomy): Bacteria > Actinomycetota > Acidimicrobiia > Acidimicrobiales > SZUA-35 > JAJRQY01. The sequence goes on from JAJRXF010000013.1 coordinate 5,402, forward strand.
TCGGTAATCGACAATCCAGCCGCCGACCTCCTGGAGTTAGCCGACGACATTCTGGTGCCACTCAACTTCTTGGTCGAAGTTGATGGAGAGCGGGTTGTTGTGGAAGTCCCGATAGGGCTGTTGGGTGACGGTGAGTCTCTGAGCGCTGGTCCGGACTCGTCAAGTCAAGGTTGAATCCATGCGAATTGATGTTCTGACTATCTTTCCGGAACTCATCCAGAACTACACCAACACCACGATCCTGGGTCGGGCTCAGGAGGCTGGATTGCTCGAAATCCGATGCCATGATCTGAGAGACCAAAGCGATGATGCTCATCGCAGCATCGATGGCAGTCCCTTTGGCGGGGGGGCGGGAATGATATTGAAACCCGATCCAATCTTTCGCACCGCGGAACAGGAGCAGGTCCCTCGTCCACTTATCTACCTCTCACCCGCCGGCCAAACATTCAATCAGAATGTGGCGGAGGAGTTGGCGACTCTCGATGGTTTTAGCCTTCTTTGCGGCCGATTCGAAGGGGTAGATGAGCGAGTTCGTGAACACCTGATCGACCGGGAGATTTCGATTGGCGATTATGTGTTGGCCGGTGGAGAGTTGGGAGCCCTGGTTGTAATCGAGTCGGTCTCTCGTCTTGTTCCCGGGGTGCTGGGCAACGAGGAGTCGAGTGCGGATGAGTCCTTTAGCAATGGTTTGCTTGAGTATCCGCACTACACCCGACCGGCCCAGTACCGAGGCTGGATGGTGCCCGAGGTACTTAGGTCCGGCAACCATGGCCTGGTCGATCGCTGGCGGCTGGCTCAGGCATTGGCTCGAACCAGCCGGCTACGACGCGACCTGATCGACGCGAGGGGTGGATTGAGCGGGGATGACCTTGCCCTCCTTCGGGAATTTGGGCTGGAGTGATGACCGCGGCTGGTTCCACCTTCGGGCTCATAACCCGCTCAACCCTCAACCTGACTGCGGGCGGTGGAACTGGCATGGGAGTGCCCTAGCATTGCCAGGTGCGCCAAGTGGCGCTTCGCGATACTCGCGCGTGAACGCCGTTGATTCTGCGTGCATGCTGTTACTAGGAAAGCACGATGAACCTCACCGATCTCGTCGACCAAACCCAACTCCGAGACGATTTACCCCAGTTCGGACCTGGTGATACTGTCAAGGTCTCGGTCAAGGTTGTTGAAGGAAACCGTGAGCGTGTACAGGTCTTCCAGGGTGTCGTCATTGGCATCCGAGGTGCTGGAGCGGGCGAGTCCTTTAAGGTCCGCAAACTCTCCTTCGGCGTCGGAGTCGAGCGAACATTCCCCATGCATTCCCCCATGATTGACAAGATCGAAGTTCTGACCCAGGGTGATGTTCGGCGAGCCAAGCTCTACTATTTGCGTGACCGCGTTGGTAAGGCGGCCAAGGTCAAGGAAAAGCGCGACCGCTTCTAGTCGTTTCGCTCGTCGCTAGCGGTATTGGTGATCGGTGAGTAGGGAAGATCTAGAAAAGTATGAGTCCGACAACGAACTCGGCCTCTATCGGGAATATCGTGATGTCATCACGATGTTTCGTTTCGTGGTCGAGTCAGACCGCCGCCTCTACCTTGCAAATGAGGTCGTGCGAACTTCCGCACCAGGTGATTCCATCATGGAGTACCAACTGAGCGATGCGTGGGTGTGGGATATGTACAGAAAATCGCGTTTCTTGAGCAAGGTAACTATTGCCAGTGCTCGAGGTATATCCATTGAGGAGCTCCCCGCCGAGGAGTTGTGAGCGACCACAATCGTCGGCTTGGCTCCTTCGGAGAGAATGCCGCGGCCGACTGGTACCTCAACCACGGTTATGACGTGTGTGAACGCAATTGGCGGGTCCGAGAGGGAGAGATCGATCTCATCTGTGAGCTCGCATCACCAAATCATCGGGTCGTCATCTTCGTTGAAGTCAAGACCCGCAGCTCGGCCAGGTTTGGTGGTGGCTACGTGGCCGTCGATCAAAAGAAGCAGAGAAAGCTTCGCCAGTTGGCGATGATCTGGTTAGCGGGCAACACACGATTCTTTGATGAACTGCGTTTCGACGTGGTCGACGTTGATGCTCGTGGCCATCTGCAGGTCTGGGAGGCCGCGTTCTAGTCAAAGAGCGCTGGGACTCGATCGCGAGGCCGTCCGATAATCGCAGTGTCGATGGTCATAATTACCGGACGCTGAAGAAGCCTGGCGTGGTCTACAAGAAGATCTATTACCACCTCAGGATCCTCAAGGGTTGACTCATCGAACCCGTCGCCGAGGATCCTGTCTTTGAAGAACTTGTCTCTTCGGACCAGGTCGCCGGGAGGGTCCTCAAGCTTGGCCAGGATACCGCGCAGCACCTGCTCGTCCGGCTTGTCCTTCATATAGAGAACGGTTTCGAAGTCAACTCCAGCCTGCTGCAGCACTTCCAGTGCCGCGACAGACGAGCTTCAATTGGGGTTGTGAAAAAGGGTCACATCAGCCATGGCCGCTGAGCATAGTGTTGCGGACAAGACCGCGACACCCAGGCGACCTTGATGGCATTGCTCGACGTGGTCAGCGGCGGCTGCCTCGACCGTCCCAGCACCCACGATGCCAGTGACGGCGAAGATCGGCAGCTTCGGGAGGAACAGCGACGACATGGCCCAATCCCGGCGGGATGTCCCGGCCACAGCCTGGACAAAGGTAGGTTTTTGTGGCGTTCCATGGCTGGATGAATCGAACTTCACTCGTTGGTGTGTCCGAGGGGTCCGGCATCGACTTTGGCCCCTTGCGCTTGGGTGGTTTTCGCGCTCTAGTTTTCTTTTTGGACTTCTTGTTGGTTGTCTGACCGCTGGCTGAATCGCTCTTGGCCCCTCGTTCCCGAGCGCGTCGTCGAGCCGGGCTCATCCGAACAGAACCCAAACCAATAGTCCGAGCGATGCCAGGCAAGCACTGGCCACAAAGAAGTAGTCAAACCTGGTTCTTTTGTACTGGCGCCTCGGGTCGAATCCCATCCGTTCAGTATGGTGGCTGCGAGACCGCTTTCTTGATGATTGGCATGAGCCTAGGGGATTCCCCGTTGGTCTCGGAGGGGACTACCATCGAGCGATGCCAACCTATGAGACAGTACTCACCGATCAATCGGACTCTGGTGTCTTCACTCTCACCCTCAATCGCCCATGGAAGAAGAACGCCGTCTCCCAGCAGATGTGGGAGGAGCTTGGCCAGATTTTCGGTCTGCTACGACACGACAGCAGTGTGAGGGTTGTCGTCGTTACCGGAGCAGGTGATGGCTTCTGTAGCGGCGCCGATCTGACCGATCCTGCTCGCGACGAGCGCCGCCACCAGTTGGCGGCCATGCGCGCCATTGGTGACATCGTGGCGACTCTTCACGGACTACCCCAACCCACCATCGCGAAGGTCAACGGAGTGGCCGCCGGGGCCGGCTGTAACCTGGCCTTGGCTTGCGATCTCATTGTGGCCGCCGACACCGCACGGTTCAGCGAAATCTTCTCCAAGCGCGGGCTATCCATTGATTTCGGCGGGTCTTGGAGCCTTCCACGTCTCATTGGAATCCACAAAGCCAAGGAACTTGCCTTGTTTGCCGAGATCATCGATGCCAGCGAAGCCGAGCGACTTGGCCTAGTGAACCGGGTCGTTCCGGCAGCGGAGTTGGACCGGTTCGTCGGGGACTGGGCCGACCGGCTCAGCCTGAACGCCCCGATTGCGATGGCCCAAACCAAGTCGCTGCTCAATCGCTCCATTGGGCCGGGCATGAGTGAGGCTTTGGAGGCCGAGGGGGCGGCCCAGGCGGTCAACATGACAACGGCAGACACGATGGAGGCCTTGGCGGCCTTCCGGGAAAAGCGACAGCCAGCCTTCGGTGGCTCGTGAGCGGGTCTGAGTTGCCGGTGTTTCCTGTGTCTGGGGGTGGGCCGGTTCTTCCCTTGACCCAGTTCCGGCTTAGCGGACTGCTGCTAGTGGCGGCTGTTTTTCTTGGCGCTTGTAGCGTCACCGCAACCCCTCGGGCCGATAACGACGATCCGGTTCTGGAGGTCGGTCGAACCGTCTATATTCGCAACTGCGCTAGCTGCCATGGAGCGGCGGGTGGCGGAGGCAAGGGACCTCCGTTGAGCGAGGGGCGAATCGGAGCCAATTTCGCCAATATTGAGGATCAGATCGATCTGGTCACCAACGGCAAGGGTGGCATGCCAGCGTTTTCTGGTCGCCTAACTGAGGAAGAACTTGAGGCGGTAGTTCGGTTTACCCGAGAGGTGTTGTGAGCCCAACCTTGTTCGGCACCTCGGCTGGGAGTGAGTCAGTGAGAACGGAGAGGAGTAGCGGTTCGATTGGTTGAAGGAGATCGTCGAGCCGTAGTGGGGGAGCTTCGTTTCCGGACCCGTCCGAGCCAAGCATCGGAATGGCGATCCGAGTGTGATCGGTCCAGCGCGCTCCGTCCCAGAACCGTTCCGTAGTCAGATTGGTTGGGTCTGGGAACCAGTCGGGGAACTGGCCAACCATGATCTCAGCCAGGGGCACACTGCCTGACTGGACAATGCGATCGCTTCGCGAACAATCAGACTCTGGTCGCACAGACGGAGTAGCAGGATCATCGCTCACATTCCTGACAACGACAGTCGCGACCCCCTCATGAATGGGCGAAAGTACCCTTCAAACGAACCGCGTGGTTCGGTGCGCGCTCACCGACCCTTTTATGGGTCGAAAACGCGACACCCAACCATGAGGTCAAGGTCCTGGCCTTCGGGCCCGCTAGCGTCCTTTTTGTTGCTGCCTTTTTGTTGCTGCCTAGCAGAAAAGCTGTACCGGCGTTGGCACAACCACTCGGTGGCCTTGGCCCCCAACTCAGACTGTCTCCAATCCAAGATTGGACGGCACCGACGTTGAGGAGTCGATGTGCTCGCAAGCATCCCATCTGGAGTGGTCGAGGGAATCGATGGCATTGCTGTCACCGTCGAGGTTCATCAGAGCGCGGGTCTACCCAGCTATTTTCTCTCTGGGTTGCCGGACGCAGCCTGCCGGGAGTCTCGCGATCGAGTTCGAGCCGCCATTCAGTCGTCGGGTCTGAAATGGCCGCCTGCTCGCTTAACAATTAACCTCGCGCCCAGTGCCGTTCGTAAGCAGGGGGCTGGCCTCGATCTCGCCATTGCCTTAGGGATTCTGGTCGCATCCAAGCAGTTGGAGCCAGCCGAGGTAGCCGGTTATGGGGCCGTTGGCGAACTTGGGCTTGATGGTTCAGTGCGGCAAGTCCCTGGGCTGGTGAGCATTGCGGCCGCTATTGTCTGTGATCAGCTTCTAGTTCCGGCGGTTGGAGCTCAGGAGGCGGCCACAGTCCGGCCTGGATGTGTTCGTGCAGTCGATCACCTCCGAGATCTGGTCTCTGCCCTTCAGGGAAACAATCACCTTCCCGGCGTGGTCAAAGTCAATCCGAGCATGGACGTTGGTCCCCCTGTTCCGGACTTGGCAGACGTCCGAGATCAGCCGGTGGCCAGGTTGGCCCTCGAGGTGGCTGCGGCGGGCGGTCACCACCTCCTCATGGTTGGCCCACCCGGAGCAGGAAAAACGATGCTGGCCAAGCGGATGGCCGGGCTCCTGCCCCCGCTTGACGACCTTGATGCCTTGATGGTTACCCGGGTTCATTCCGTGGCCGGACTAGCTGTCCCCGAGGACGGTCTCGTTCGCCGCGCACCCTTTCGTGCACCCCACCATGGCGCCTCGGCGGTGGCGATGATTGGAGGTGGATCAGGAGCGATACGACCCGGTGAAGTGTCCGCTAGTCATGCAGGAGTGCTCTTTCTTGATGAACTAGGAGAGTTTCCTGTCGCTGTTCTGGAGGCATTGCGTCAGCCGCTAGAAGAAGGATTGGTTCGAGTGAGTAGGGCCCAATCCTCGGTGACATTGCCCGCCCGATTCCAGCTGGTTGGGGCCATGAATCCTTGCCCATGCGGTCAGGGTGGAGTGGATGGCCAATGCCGCTGCTCCCCAGCAGCCAGGGCCCGCTACGCCCGGCGTTTGTCTGCCCCACTTCTCGATCGTTTCGATCTGCGGATCGATGTTCGGGCCCCCGATCCGCTGCTCTTGTTGGATGGCGGGCTGGAGGAGTCGACCGAAGCGGTTGCCAGGCGGGTAGCGAGGGTGCGACGTCTAGCCCAAGAGCGCGGTATTCGCAGCAATGCCACCATGTCCGAGGACGAACTGGATGAATTTGCGCCGCTGAGTGCCTCGGCACGTGAGGTGTTGGAACGGAGTTTGACTCGACGGTCCTTGACCGGGCGAGGACTCAAACGGGTTCGGTGTGTCGCCAGGACCATCGCTGATCTTGAGGACGAGCGTCTCAAGATTGATGGGCCAGCGATCGCACAGGCCATTGCTCTACGAGCACCCTTGCACTCCGTTGTCGGCGTGGGATCATGAACGAACCTGAGCTTGAAGCGAGACTCTGCCTGTTGAGCATGCCGGGGATGGGGCCCGCTCGATTCCGTTGGCTCACCGAGTCAGAATCTCCCAGTGCCGTGGTCGAGTCCCTTCGGCGAGGACAAGTCCCGGCCGTCAGCAGAGCGGCCCCCACTGGGCTCAAGCGAGAACTTATTGCCCGTTGGGAGCACTATGCCCGTGTCACCGACGGGGCGTCACTGGTCCGGGATCACCATGAGCGGGGTATAACTATCCTCGGACCAGAACACCAATTGTGGCCTTTTTCTAATGATCCCGAACCGCCAGTCCTGCTCTTTGCTCGGGGCGACCTTGGTCTGCTGGCTCGTGGGCCAAAGGTTGGGATTGTTGGAACTCGACGGTGTACCTCGGTTGGTCGCCGAGTCGCCACCAGGCTGGGTGCCGATCTCGCTGCCGCTGGCGTTGGGGTAGTCAGCGGACTGGCACTTGGTATCGATGGGTGCTCACATCGAGGGGCCCTGTCGGTCGGAGGGGGTGGAGCTTTTGTGATTGGGGTTGTGGCGACGGGCTTGGACATTGCCTATCCGGCCTCTCACGCCGAACTCTGGGATCAGGTCGCAGACCGTGGCCTCTTGCTTAGCGAGTCGCCGCTTGGAGTTAAGCCTCAGAAATGGCGGTTTCCAGCCAGAAATAGGCTCCTTGCTGGATTGAGTACGGTGATAGTTGTGGTCGAGAGCCACGAGCGCGGTGGCGCACTCAGCACGGTCGATGAGGCCGTCCGGCGGTCCATCGAGGTTCTTGTCGTGCCGGGGTCGGTGCTTAGTTCGGCTTCGGTCGGAACAAATGCCCTGCTCTATGATGGGGCCGCACCGGTTCGGTCCGGGGAAGACATCGCAACCTTTCTTGGTCTTTGCCACCCTCCAATCAGCCCTCCAAGCAACACCACAACCTCACTCCTTGAGCCTAGGTCGGCGCCCTCAATCGAGGGGGACGGATTACACCCGACGCGGTCCCAGCTCGAACTGGATATCTTGCAGGAAGTGGCTTCGGGCGGGGCTCACCTCGATCTCCTGATCTCAGCAACTGGCCAATCGCTTCGCCGTGTGGCCGAGGCGTTGGGCAAACTCGACCATGACAATTTGGTGCGACTGGATGGTTCTGTTGTCACCCTGGCCGAAGAGTGGCCACGGTGTTAAGGCCAGCCGATGTCCTGATCCATGTCACCAAGACCCAACCGCCCCGACGACGCCGAATATGGTCACCGATGATCGGATGGGCCGCTAGGTTTACTCTCCGTGACGACAGCCACGCGTGCCCGATATCTGAGAGCTTTAGGGTTCCGACCTGCGGAAACAGCGGTTTTGTCACCCCCGTCTGGAGATGCATCAGACGAAGAAATCTCAGAAAAGTTTTCCGAATTCCCTCACGTTGCGTGGTTGAGTTCCGACGGAGAGTGGGAGCGAGTGAGTTTGGGTTCGTCCCAGACAGATCCTGCTTCTTCATTTTGCGGACACCCACATACCTTGGCGGGAACAGTGGCACAAATAGACAATGCATCCGAGCTGGACGACGTCTGGACTCGTTACAAATCAAATCCGACCCAGGAAGACCGCGATCTCCTGATCGTGTACTACGCCCCGTTGGTAAAGTACGTGGCTGGCAGGATCGCTTCGGGCCTTCCCCAGAACGTGGACCAAGCCGATCTCGTGAGTTACGGGATGTTCGGGCTGATCGATGCCATCACAAAATTCGACCTGGACCGCGGTTTCAAGTTCGAGACCTACGCTATTTCTCGAATCAAGGGAGCGGTCCTCGACGAGCTTCGGTCCATCGATTGGGTACCTCGATCGGTTCGAGCAAAGGCCAAGTCGGTTGAGCGGGCGATGTCCAAGCTTGAAGCCAAGCTGCATCGCGTTCCAACCGATGAGGAGATTGCCGAAGAATTGGACCTTACGGGCGATCAGCTCAATGCGATCTACAATCAGATCAGCTCGCTTGGCATGGTTGCGCTCGATGAGATGCTTAGCTTTGGAGCTGGTGGCGGCGAGAACGCCACCCTTGGGGATACTCTGGCCGATCGACGCGAAGGGCCCGGCGGGGTCTATGAGCGAGTTGAGATGCGCCAGATGTTGGCCGAGGCTATTAACGGCATGGGAGAGCGGGCCAAAATCGTGCTCACGCTCTACTACTACGAGAACCTCACGCTGGCTGAGATCGGCCGAGTGTTGGGTGTCACCGAGAGCCGGGTCTGCCAGATTCACACCAAGGCCGTTCTCCAGTTGCGTTCGAAACTCACGGCCCAAGAACGAGAGGCCGTCTAAGTTCAGGCATTCTGCTTGGTCCACTTCCCCCGACATGTTGAGGTTGGGGAGGTGGTCCTGTGGGACCCAGTTCTGTTGGCTGTCGTCATGCGACAGATCGGTTTCGTCGAATTGTTGGGTCGCTGGCTCTAACGCTGTTGGTAGTGGCCGCAATGGTCACGGTCGATGCTGGCCTGAGACCTATGGCCGCCAACGCAGCCTGGGTCCAGCCGATTCAGGCTCCGGTTATCGACCCATTCCGTCCACCGGCATCTCCCTACGGCCGAGGAAATCGCGGTCTTGAGTACGGGAATAGCAAAGGGCTAGCCGTATCGGCAGTTGATGCTGGCCGGGTCATGTTTGCGGGCCTAGTGGCTGGTAGCCGACATGTGGTTGTTGACCACGGAAACGGCCTCCGTTCAACGTATGCCTACCTTGACACTTCGGTCGTGGTGCGAGGACAGATGGTGGTCAAGGGCCAGATCATCGGCCGAGCGGATAGTGGTTTTCATCTGACGGCCCGTCTTGGCGATAGCTACGTCGATCCACAACTGTTGTTTGCTGGTGCCGAGGTCGTGCTAAAGCTCACCGAATCGCCCCTACCGACGGCTAACCCGGGTTCCACCTCCTGGCCCGAATCCAATATTGGCCAACTAGGGCTAACGGGAAGTCGGTCGCTACTGGGACCGCGTCTACCACTCGTTGTGGAGGCAGCGACCGAACTTGAGCCGGCTCGCCTTTTCCGAGATGCTAGTGATGCAGTGGAAGATTGGTACCGGCTTGACTGCACGCCAACGGGTCAAGGTCGAGAACTTGGTGGCGGACCCCCTTGGCTGGGAGGCGCACCAGACGGCGGGGCGAAGCCCCCGCTTGATCTCCCGGGTCAGGGGCGGGTTCTCATCCAAGTGGGAGGCTTGGGTAGCCAGGCGGGGGAGGCGGCAATCGGGTCCCTGGACGCAGTCGGACTGGGTTATAGCGAAGATGACATCGCAGGTTTCAGTTATGCTGGCGGGTGTACGCCTACTCCGTTCGGGCTCGACTTGCCGGGAGAGGAGTCGCTCAGCGCCCAACTGTCGAACTCGAGCGTTGGTTCGACCGCCTATGGGCCAGATGACACACGCCAATCGGTTGATGTATCTGCCACCCGGCTGGCCGACATGATCGAGGCAACGGCCAGGGCTCGTCCAGGGCAACCAATTGATGTCGCCGCTCACAGCCTTGGTGGGGTGGTCGCCCGCCGAGCCCTGACAATCTTAGAAGATCGGCGACAATCAGGCGTACTGGTTCCGGGGGCCATGCCCAGTGTAGTACTCACGATCGCGTCGCCTCACGGAGGAGCCGATCTAGCCTCAGGAGCGGCAATTTTGGCCGATCGACAGCCGGGTAGCGGAGTGCCCGATCAAATCCCAGATTGGCTTGACAGTCCGGCGCTTGAGGAGATCAGTTCTATCGGGGCTGGCGCGCTGGGGCCACCGGGTTCACCACCACCCGGGGTTCGAGTCATCGCCGCGGCCGGAGATCGTGACCTTGTCGTACCCGCCGGGGCAGCGCGCTGGCCCGATGCGGTCAACGTCTTGATCTCGAGCCAACGCGGGGCATTCGCCTCCCACAGCGCCCTACCTGCTCACCCCGATGTTGCGGTCGAACTTGGACTCGGGATCCAAGGCCTGGCTCCGAGATGCGTACCTCTGTCTGAGGTGCTGGTGGGGACAGCGGCCGGGACCCTGGTGCAAACGGCGGAAAGGGGGCTGAATGTAGCAATTGGCGTTGCGAGGTGGTTGCTGTAACCCAATCACGTAGGCTTCTAAGTCTGCTGAGACCCGCTCGGCAGCGTGAACCAATACGGCTACCCCGCAATACGGTCACTCTCTGGAGTGCTGGGGATCGTCGCTTAACCGGAGGATAAACGTGGCTGCAGTTGTCACCATGAAGCAACTATTGGATGCCGGAGTGCACTTCGGCCACCAAACTCGCCGTTGGAACCCCAAGATGAGGCGTTTCATTCACGGTGATCAGGGTGGCATTTACATCCTGGATCTCGTGCAAACGCTGAGCCGGATCGAGAAGGCTTACGTCTACGTGCGTGACACGGTGGCCGAGGGTGGTTCCGTTCTCTTTGTCGGTACCAAGAAGCAGGCCCAGGAGTCCATCAAGACTCACGCCGTTTCTGTTGGCCAGCCTTATGTTGATCAGCGTTGGTTGGGCGGGATGCTCACCAACTACCAAACCATCTCCAAGCGGGTGGCCAAGATGATCGAGTATGAGCGCATGCAGGCCGCGGGCGACTTCGACCAAATGCCGAAGAAGGAAGCACTTCGTTACAGCCGGGAGTTGGCCCAGCTTGAGCGAAACATCGGCGGAATCAAGACGATGGCCAAGCAGCCGAGCGTCGTGTTCATTATGGACACAATCAAGGAGCACATCGCTGTCACCGAGGCTCGAAAGCTCGGCATCCCGATCGTGGCTGTGGTGGACACCAACTGTGACCCCGATCTCATCACCTTTCCGATTCCTGGAAACGACGACGCAATTCGTTCCTCGGAACTGCTGACTCGGGTCATTGCTGAGGCTGTGGCCGAAGGCAAGATCATGCACGCGCAAAAGCACGGAGTACCCGACGCTCCGAAAGAGCGAACGGCCGAGCAAGAGGCCGAAGTGGCCGCCGAACAGGCCGAGGCTCGCAAGCAGGCCGCAGACGCGGCCCAACAACGTGAGGCTCGAATTGCCGCGGCCACCGAGAAGGCCGCGGCCGACCAGGCCGCGGCAACCAAGGAAACCCCTGAAGACCCAGCCACCGAGGCTGTAGCCGAAGAAGCTCCCGCCGAGGTGACTCCGGTCGAGGTTACGGACGACGAAGCCTCTGGGAACGCCTAGCTACGGAACAGGACGAACGAACAAGTGAGAGAACATGGCTGACTTTTCTGCCAAAGACGTACAAGATCTTCGTAAGAGCACCGGCGCGGGCATGATGGATGCCAAGCGGGCATTGACTGAGACCGGGGGTGATATGGAGGCTGCGGTCCAACTCCTGCGTGAGAAAGGCTTGGCCAAGGCTCTAACTCGAACGGACCGGGAAAACAATGAAGGCGTGATCGCCATCGCCTCCAACGACTCCGGAGCCGCCTTGGTACAGCTCAAGTCGGAAACTGACTTTTCGGCCAAGTCCGAATCCTTCGGGGCCTTGGCCCAAGAGTTGGCCGAGGCCGTGCTGGCTGGGGGGGCTGAGGCGATCACCAGCAAGTCTGCGGCCATCGAAGACCTGAAACTCGTCCTCAAAGAAAACATCGAAGTCGGTGATGTCGCTCAGTTCCTGACCTCGGAGGGGTCCATGGTTGACGGCTACCTTCATGGTGGCGGAAAAGCTGGTGTTTTAATCGAAGGCAGCGGAATCGAAGCCGATCTCCTACACGAGATCGCTCTACACATTGCCTTCGCCAAACCCCAATACCTCAATCGTAGCGAGGTACCAAAGGAACTCGCTGACAAGGAACGGGCCGCGCTACTGGAGATAACGAAGAGCGAGGGCAAGCCCGAACAGGCCTGGGACAAGATTGTTGAGGGTCGTGTCAACGCCTGGTTTGGTGGCTTGGTTCTGTTAGAGCAAGGTGTTCTTGGCGAAAAGGAAACGGTTGCGGCCCGAATCGGCGAAGGAACGATTCACCGATTCGTCCACTCGACGCTTGGATAGGCCCGCGTTTCCCCTAATGTGATGATTCACCCGCAAAAGGGTTCGCAAAGGCTCTAGCGAGGTAGCCTCGCCGGAGCCTTTGCGCGTCGGTCGGATGGGCGAGAGGAGACACTTGTGTCGGAGCCGGGTCAGAGCCGTTGGAATCGAGTCCTGCTGAAGTTGTCTGGCGAGGCCTTCGCCGGAGAGAAGCCCTTCGGTATTGATGGTGGGGCGATTGGCAAGATCGCCGATGACATTGTCGATGCTAGAAACAACCTGGGTGTTGAGGTGGCAGTTGTCGTCGGTGGCGGAAATATCTGGCGGGGAATAACGGGTGCCGCTAGCGGACTTGACCGCGCACAAGCCGACTACATGGGCATGCTGGCCACTGTCATGAACGCCCTCGCCTTACAGGACGTTCTTGAGCAGAAGGGCATTCCTACCCGAGTCCAAAGTGCAATCGTAATGCCTCAGGTCGCCGAGGAATACATTCGCCGCCGAGCGATCCGGCACATGGACAAGGGCCGAGTTGTCATCTTTGCCGCTGGCACCGGTAACCCCTTCTTTACAACGGATACAACCGCCGCACTTCGAGCGGTGGAAATCGAAGCTGAAGTGCTGCTCAAGGGCACTCACGGTGGAGTCGATGGGATCTATTCTGCGGATCCCAGAACCGATTCCTCCGCCACCAAGATTGGTGCCCTGAGCTACCTTGATGTCCTGAACAAGGACCTTCGAGTGATGGATTCAACAGCAATCACGCACTGCATGGAGAACAAGATGCCGATCGTGGTCTTTGATCTCATGGGTGAAGGAACCCTGCACGGACTCCTCACTGGCTCCTCGATCGGTACGATGGTGTCATGAGCGAGTTGATCGACATGGTCCTGGAGGACGCAATAGAACGAATGGACAAAGCTGTGGCCCACTCGCGGACCGAGTTTGCTTCAATCCGCAGTGGCCGTGCCGCGCCCGCCCTGGTTGAGCGGATTCCGGTTGAGGCCTACGGGGTCACCATGCGAATCGTGGAACTGGCATCGATCTCGGTCCCGGAGTCCCGCCAACTCTTGGTGACCCCTCACGATCCGGAAAATCTTGAAGCCTGCGAACGAGCTATTCGGACATCTGACCTGGGGCTATCCCCATCCAACGATGGTCGGGCGCTTCGACTCAACTTCCCACCCCTCACTGAGGAACGACGCAAAGAACTCGTGAGAGTGGTAAAAAAGATGGCCGAAGAAGGCCGCATCTCGATCCGCAACGTGCGTCGGGATGGTAGGAAAGAACTTGAAGGGGCCGAGAAAGATGGAGAACTTTCCTCTGACGACCTAAACCGAGCAGAGAAAGAGATCGACAAAATTACCCACCAGGCCGAGGCTGAGGTAGATGCCGCCCTCGCCGACAAAGAAGCTGAGTTGCTTGAGGTTTAGGCGGTCCGATCGAAAGTGGATAGAGCGAACACGATGAGCCGGGAGACCAGAGGTTGAGCGACGAGAAGGGCGCTAAAGCCGAAGAGACAGATGGTCCTGAGCAAGGGCCGGGCGAAAGCCCACCCGAAGAACTGAGTGTCTTCGACTTGTTTGAGCCACCGCCGGAGGTAGATCCAAATCATCTTGGGCCGATTCCCATCGTGCCCGAGGTTGACTTGCCAGGCTCACTATTTGATGACGGAGCCCGCATCTCCGTTCCGAACAAGGACACCGGCACAGGCGTTGCTGGGGTTGATGCCATCGAAGGTATCGACCATTTTCCCGTGGAGGATCTCTTACCCGACAACGGCCCGCTCTCGATCGAGTCGACGGAAACCACAGAAGGATCTGATGACCCGGTGGCACAATCGAAGGAGGAATCGAGGCAGACCACGGATGCGGGAGCCCTGCTTGACGACCTTTTTGGAGACGAGACAGAGTTAGACCCGGGCACAAAGCTGGATGAAACAGATCTTGATCTGGCGGGACCACAGGAAGTGTCCGTTCCAATCGTTCCGGTCGTAGAAGCCCCAGCAGACCTACCCCACTGGACCGACCCTCCGACGGGTCAGGTCCCTGCTGTTGTTGCCGCGGACCCCGAAGACGAGGTCTGGTCCGACCTGTCAGGCCCTCGCTGGCATGGCGAAGGCCCGGAATGGGCAGGCGACGACCTGGCCGACGTCTTTGGATTTACCCCAGCCGCCGAGCAAGGCGTAGACGCGGCGCTGATAGACGACACTGCCAGTGAGGCCGGGAACCTTTCCAATGCCGGACCGCCGCAGCGAGCCCCCATTCCTCGACAGACTGGACCGGCCCAGGCTGCTCCGCCCGGCGGGGGCCGAAACCTACCTCAAGCCATCCTTGTCGGGGGCCTCCTTGGGGGGCTCGCGCTTTTGGCTTTTTGGCTTGGAAACCGAACAACGGTTGGACTCATCACGGTGATTGCTGTGCTCGGTGGTCTCGAGCTTTTCAACAAGATGCGCGAAGTAGGGGTCCATCCGGCAACCCTGTTGGGAACGGTGGCAAGTGGAGCGATGCCTTTGGCTACCTACAACCAAGGCCCGGCAGGGTTCATGATGGTTGCCGCCTTGATGGTGGTCTTCGGGGCCCTGTGGTACATCGTTGGTGCCGACTCCCATCGACCAGCCCTCAACATGGGCCTCACCATGCTCGGGGTCATGTGGGTTGGTGGGTTGGCGTCTTTTGCCGTTCTGATCGTGCGACTTCCTGATGGCATCAGCATGCTTTTGTTCGCAGTTGTCGTGACTATTGTCTTTGACACGGGTGCCTACGCTGGGGGTCGGGCGTTCGGGAAGACACCGTTTCACTCCTCCAGCCCAAACAAGACGTGGGAGGGAACGATCATTGGGGTAATAGCCGCCGTCGGAGCGGCTGGCATCCTCGGTCTCTTTCTCATCTCCCAGTTCAGTGACAACCTGATTGATGCCCTGATCGTTGGCCTCGTCGTTGGCATCTTGGCTCCAATTGGTGACCTCACCGAGTCGATGGTTAAACGAGACCTTGGCGTGAAAGACATGGGCACGCTGCTTCCAGGACACGGAGGGATATTGGACCGGGTGGATGGGCTGCTTTTCGTGCTCCCGGGCGTGTACTACCTCGCACTCATCTTGTTGCCCTAGCTGGTCATGGTCGAGCCAACAACGGTTGCCATTGTCGGATCGACCGGATCGATCGGAACCCAATCGCTTCAGGTCGTTGCCGATGACCCCGACCACTACCGAGTAGTCGCCCTCGCCGCTGGCCGGTCACTTGATCTTCTTGTTTCCCAAGCTCGAGCCATACGGCCGGAGTTTGTGGCCATTGGCGACGAATCGCAGGTGGCCGACTTGCGAGACGCGCTGCCAGCCGCCATAGAGGTGGCGGGTGGTGAGGCTGGTCTTGCCGAATGTGCCAGACGGGCCGATGTGACCATTAATGCGGTTGTTGGCTTTGCTGGCTTGCCCGTCACGCTGGGCTGCCTGCAGGCAGGAAAACGGCTGGCCTTAGCCAATAAGGAGTCGCTCATCGCCGCTGGTCCGGTAGTTCAAAAGGCCAGACAGACCCCGGGGGCCGAACTTATCCCTGTCGATTCCGAGCACGCGGCCATTCACCAGTGTCTTCGGGCTAATGACGTTGCTACACGGGTATCAAAGATTCAGGTCACCGCATCGGGTGGTCCGTTCCGGGGCATGACCGTCGAGCAACTGGCCGAGGTCACCATCGCCCAAGCACTTAACCACCCAACCTGGTCCATGGGCCCCAAGATCACCATCGACTCATCAACGCTTATGAACAAAGGGCTCGAAGTTATAGAGGCCAACGAATTGTTTGGTCGCCCAGCCGGGGACCTCGGCTTTGACCTGGCGTTGGACGACATTGAAGTTGTGGTACATCCCCAATCGGTGGTGCATTCCATGGTGACCTACAGCGATGGATCGACTATCGCCCAACTATCCATGCCCGACATGCGCCTCCCGATTGCTTACGCCCTGGCCTATCCAGACCGCTACCCCGTGGCCTACGGGGGTATCGATTGGACGTTGCTAGGGACGCTAGATTTCGAAGGCCCAGACCGGGAGGCCTTTCCCTGTCTGGATCTGGCCTATGCCGCCGCAACGATCGGTGGGACTGCCCCGGCATGGTTGAGCGCTGCCAACGAGGTCGCGGTTGAGGCTTTCCTCCAGGGACGGATCCGCTGGTCTGACATAGGTGACGTAAACAGTGCCGTGCTTTCGGGTCATGATGGGGGAACAGGGGACACCCTCGCCGGGGTTCTCCAAGGTGATCAACTTGCCCGGATTCGGGCCGACGAGATCATTCGAGACCGTTT
Organism: Actinomycetes bacterium; assembly: GCA_024276425.1. Lineage (GTDB taxonomy): Bacteria > Actinomycetota > Acidimicrobiia > Acidimicrobiales > SZUA-35 > JAJRQY01. Next base: position 22,043 of record JAJRXF010000013.1, read on the forward strand.
TGTTTTATAGCCCGTTTGTTTTATAGCCCGGACCAAGGCCCCTAGCCTGGACCATGGCTTCCTAGTTTGCACTGAGAAAGTGGCATCCATGCCGAATCCAGCCGAACAGCTCTCTGAAGACACCACGGATTCTGCCCGAGGAGTCGAAACTGGCTCTGATCGTGGGCCGTCCCTGGTTCTTGGTGACACCAGGCCAGGCGAGCCAGAAGCTTCGGTAACAAACCTGGTTGGCCTCGTATTTCTGGCTGCCTTCTTTGCATTTCTGTGGTTCTGGGGCGGGCTGAACGCGGTTGCTTTCGTTCTCGGTCTGGTCATCATGATTTTTCTTCACGAACTCGGCCACTTTGTTACTGCTCGTATGACCGGGATGAAGGCCACTCGCTTTTTTATCGGCATGGGCCCCACCATCGTTTCTCGTACCAAAGGCGAGACCGAATACGGGATCAAGGCGATTCCTGCTGGCGCTTTTGTTGCCATTAGCGGAATGAACAACCTCGATCCGGTTCCACCCGAGGATGAGCCGAGGGCATACAAGAATGCGTCCTATCCCCGTCGGATGCTGGTGATCACTGCTGGGTCCATGATGCACTTCCTTCAAGCCATCCTCATTTTTGTCTTCTTGTATTCGATCATTGGTGTACCCGATGGCGACGGTCGCTGGGAGATTCGGGAACTGTCCAAGCTCGACAACGGCAGCGATGCCCCGGCACTGGCCGCGGGGTTAGAGATTGGCGACCGCATTGTCACCATTGACGGTCAGCCAACGGATAAATTCGACGACCTTCGGACCTATGTTTCGGCTCGCCCGGGCGAGCAAGTGGTCCTTGGCGTCGAGCGCGACGGTCGACTCATCGAGTCCACAACCACCCTGGCTGCTGTTCCACATGAGGAAGGACCAGATACTGGCTTCCTCGGAGTAGGTGCGGAGTTTGAGAACAAGCAGCTCAGTCCTGTAGTTGGGCTACAAGCATTTAAGGAAACGGCTCTGGCGTCGTTTACAACAATGGGCAAGATCTTTAGCCCATCGGGAATTCGGAACCTGGGCTCACTCATGCTCCAGGGCCCCGAGGACGTCGGCCTTGATAGCGATGAAGCGGCGGAACGTCCAGTCTCCCTGGTAGGCATCGTTCGTATCGCCGGAGATGACCAGTTTGATTGGTCTAGTCGCTTGTTCTTTCTGGGTTCGATCAACGTCTTTGTTGGAATCTTCAACCTCGTTCCGCTCCTGCCCCTGGACGGCGGGCACGCCGCCATTGGCACCTATGAGCGCATTCGTTCCACCAAGAAGCGTCGCTACTTTGTCGACTACGCCAAGTTGATGCCGCTGACCTATGGAGTCGTCGTCGTTTTAGGATTCCTGTTTATCTCCACATTGTGGTTGGACGTGCTGCGACCGATTAGCTGACGAAGACTGGGGCTCACGCTACGCTCCCACCCAAACGCTACGCTCTGGTCATGGACGCTGGAGCGGTAAGTTTCCCACGACGTGAAACCACCAAGATCATGGTGGGCAAGGTTCCCGTCGGTGGTGACAGCCACATCACGGTCCAGTCGATGACTACGACCAAGACGCATGACCACGAAGCTACGCTCCAGCAGATCTATGGCCTGGCCGCCGCTGGAGCCGACATTATCCGCTGCACCTGCAACTCGCCCGAAGCGGCTGAGGGCCTGGCTCGCATTGTTCCGCGAAGCCCGGTTCCCATCGTGGCCGACATCCACCACCAGTACCTTCGCGCATTGGAGGCGTTGGAAGCCGGAGTGCACTGTCTTCGTCTCAACCCAGGGAACATTCGCAAACCTGAACACATCAAGGCCGTGGCCCGCGAGGCGAAAGACCGAAATGTACCGATCCGGATCGGGGTAAACGGGGGCAGCCTGGACCCCGAGCTCTACAAGAAGTTTGGCGATCAGGTGACGGCCGAGGCCATGGTGGAGTCGGCCAAACAGGAGATTGGCTACTTCGAGGACATTGGCTTTGACCTGATCAAGATCTCGGTCAAGGCTTCCAACGTTCCACTCATGATCGAGGCCTATCGCCAACTATCGGAGGTAACCGACTTTCCTCTCCACCTCGGCGTCACCGAGGCCGGTCCGCCTCCTGGTGGAATTGTGAAAGCGACGGCCGGTATCGCAACACTCTTAGCCGAGGGGATCGGCGACACCATTCGCTATTCCCTCACCGCAGACCCGGTTCAGGAAGCAAAGTTCGGTCGGCAGTTGCTCGAGACGATGGGACTGCGCAAACGGAAGAATGTTGACCTGATCGCGTGCCCCTCCTGTGGGCGGGCCGAGATCGACGTGTACCGGATTGCCCAAGAGGCCCAAGACGCCTTTGAGAACCGCAAGATTCCACTTCAGGTTGCGGTGATGGGCTGTGTGGTCAACGGACCGGGGGAAGCCAGGGACGCTGATCTCGGAATTGCCGCTGGCAACAAACGTGGGCATCTTTTTGTCCAGGGCGAAAATGTTGCGGTTGTACCCGAGGATGAGATGGTCGCCACCCTGGTTGAGTGGGCCGAGTACATCAACGATGAGGGGATGGAGGCGGCATTGGATCGGGCGAAGGCAACAAAGGCGGAGGCTCGCAAGGCGGCCGAGGAAGACCGACTCCGAAACCTGGGGGAGCGAGGCGAGGATGCCAATGACTCCGAGCAAGTGGTGCGGCTTCTGCGTGACAAGTCCAAGATGGCCGGTGGCAGCGACAACAGCGCCGCTTAGAGGGCAGGGAGCGGGGAGGCCAGGTTCGAAAAGCCGGGAGCCTGATCGGGTCTGCTAGTCTGTAAGCAATGTGCCTGGCCGGTGCAACTATGTCGGCCGTTTAGGGCGTGGGCCACGGCCCACGCCTTTGTTTTGAGTGGCACGAGCAGTGTTGAAGTGTCCTAGACAGCGACAAGCAAAGTGAGGTGATGAGCATGGGAATTGCAGAGGACGTAGCGGAGCTACTTGGCCCCGTGGTTCAGTCTCTCGGTGTCGATCTGGTTGACGTTGAACACCACGGACAGGTTCTTCGGGTAGTGGTTGATCAAGACGGTGGGGTCACCACCGACACCCTGGCCCAAATTAACCGGCTCATTTCGCCCATGCTGGATGATGCCGACCCCATTGCCGGTCGATATACCCTGGAAGTGTCCAGTCCGGGGGTCGAACGTCGATTGCGGACTCTCGACCACTTCGACCGCGCAGTAGGCGAGACGGCAATCCTCAAGCTGGTGCCGTCATCGCCGATTCGCAGACTGAAGGGCGAGTTGACTGGAGTTGCAGGTGGCACGATCTCCCTGGTTGCAACCGAGATCGACGGGATCGAGCTGGATGAACTGACCGAGCACTCCGTTCAACTCGATCAAGTGCTGAGGGCTCGAACCTCCTTCGATTGGGGACCCACTCCCAAAAAAGGCGGCTCCAAGAACGGCAAAGCGAAGAAGTCGAAGAGCGCAGCGAGGAACCTCACTACCCGCGATAACAAGCAGCAGTCCAGCAAGCAGCAGTCCAGCAAACAGGTATCCAACAAACAGGTATCGGGTGGTCAACACTCGGGACCTCAAGACAGGGGAATCGAATGAGCAACGAGATGACAGAGGCCTTGGTTGGCTTGGCTGAAAGCCGAGAGATTCCCATCGAGAAGCTGTACAGCATCCTGGCTAATGCTCTGGAGTCGGCCTACAAGCGCATGCCGGATTCCTACGAATACGCCTGGGTTACCATCGATCCCGCCACCTTTGACATTCGTGTCTTTGCCCAGGAACTGGATGAAGATGGTGAGGCGTTCGGCCCCGAGTACGATGTCACTCCCGAAAATTTCGGACGAATTGCGGCTCAGACAACCAAACAAGTTCTGATGCAAGGAATTCGTGAAGAAGAGCGGGAGATGAAGTACGAGCACTACGCGGGCAAGGAGGGCGAGATTGTCACCGGCATTGTGCAACAAACCGATTCTCGGTACACCCTGATCGACCTCGGTCGGGTTGAGGCCCTGCTTCCCCAAGCCGAGCAGGTGTCTGCTGGTCCCCGCCCCGAGTCTGGAGCAAGGCTTAAGGCCTACATTGTCGAAGTCCGTAAAACTGTCAAGGGTCCACAAATTGTGGTCAGTCGGACCCACCCCGGACTGGTTAAGCGCCTTTTCGAGCTTGAGGTTCCCGAAATTGCTGACGGCATCGTGGAACTCAAAGCCTGCGCCCGCGAGCCTGGACATCGGACCAAGATCGCCGTTTACTCACACGATCAGAACGTAGACCCAGTCGGTGCCTGTGTTGGGGCCCGTGGATCCCGGGTTCGCATGGTTGTCAACGAATTGAACGGTGAAAAGGTCGACATCATTCCCTTCAATGAGGACCCCTATGAGTTCGTGGCCAAGGCGCTGAGCCCAGCCAAGGTGAAGGAAGTTCGGATCGATGAGACCACGGGAACGGCGACGGTCATTGTCCCTGACTTCCAACTCTCCCTGGCTATTGGCAAGGAGGGGCAGAATGCACGGCTTGCCCATCGCCTCACTGGCTGGCGGATCGACATCAAGAGTGAGACTCAGTTGGCCGAAGAGGCTTTGGCTGCGGAGGACTATGCTAATACCGAAGAATGGGCCGATGGCGAGTGGATCGTCGATGAAACAACCGGTGAGCAAAAGTGGCAACCCGCCGACGGCAGCGCGGCAATGACTCTAGAAGAGTGGAATGCCGGTGGACGCGATGGCGACGAAACTGCTGAGGAAGTCGAGCCGGTTGAGGCTTCGGATTTGGTTGCTTCGGAGGAAGCTGAGCCGACAGAAGACGAGCCACAGACTGAGTAGTCCAATCCGATCCTGCGTCGGTTGTCGGGAGCGGCGACCCCAACATTGGTTGGTTCGTTTTGTTCAAGATCGACAAGGGCATCTCATGCCCGGCCGCCAGCTTCCCGGGAGAGGAGCCTGGCTCTGTGCCGATCGCCTGGACTCCTGTTTGGAGCTGGCACGAAATAGTGGCGGATTTTGCCGCTCGTTGAGAACGGATTTCGTCAATTTGCGAACCGACAGCGATTGGGTAAATCTTCGGTACCGGATTGACGCGAACCAAAGTGTTTCGGCAGGCCCAGTGCGGTAGGCTCAACAGTCGCTTCGTGCGGGCAATGTTCTGCCCGCGTTTCCGAAGTCGTTTCGCCTATCCGCGAGGATGAGAAGTACTAGTGGCAACTAAAGTCCGGGTTTATGAGCTTGCGCGAGAGTTGGGGTTGGAGAACGCCGACATTATCGAGCTGTGCAATGCCTTAGGCATTGGGGTGAAAAGTCACTCCTCAAGTATCGTTGAGCCGCAGGCTGACCGGTTGCGCCGTAAGGCCAAGCGGGAGGGACTAGCCAAGGAGCCAGTGGCCGAGGCCGAAGCGGTGCCAGCCAAACCTGTGTCTAAGCGGCCGCCGCTGTCCAGCCGAAAGCCGCTGTCCAGTCGAACCCCAGTGTCATCGAAACCTTCCGTGCCGCCTAAGTCGGTGCCCGAACCGGCCGAGCCCAAGCAAGAGGTTCAACCAGAACCCAAGGTCCCCGCTCCTCCGACGGACAAGTCTGCAACAGTGGTTTCGTCTAAACCCGCCGTTCCGATTCCTCCTCCGCCGACGACTCCCAAGCCGGTGGCCGCGCCGGAGACTCCCAAGCCGGTGGTCAAGCCTGAGGCTCCAGCTCCGGTGGCCGAGACCCCTTCACCCGAGAGCCTTGAGGCTCCATTGGTTGATGCCGCCCCAAGCGAAGCCGAGTTGGCGTCTCGTTCGGAATCGGCACCATCTCCCCAACCCAAAGAACCCACTCCCGATTCCCCCAAACTGTCCGATTCCTCCAAACTGGTGGAAACGTCCACCGTTGATGAGTCCTCACCAGCGGATGACTCGTCCGCCACCCGCGAGCAGGAGTCGACCAAGTCAGTTGATGCTGCTGAGAGCGCTAAGGCGGACAGCACCAAGGCTGCAACTGCCTCATCCGAGCACCCCAAGCCGCCGCGGGGAATGTCAGGTAAGGCAATTCCTCCTCCGCCCGGGCCTCCGGTCGGACGGAACGGTAAGCCAATTCCTCCTCCTCCTGGTGGCGGCAAGTCTGCGCCCGCTCCAGGACGGTCCACGGGCCGTCCCGGCGGAGGCCCCAACCGAGGCAACTTTCGTCCCGGTGGCGGCCCAACCACGGGCCCTCGTCCTGGTAGCGCCCCCAGTGGTGGTCGTCCCGGTGGCGCCCCTCCCGGGCGCGGTGGCCCTCCCGGCCGCGGTAATGGGCGCGGTGGCCCCAACCGACCTCGACCCCGTCGTAAGACGCGTCGACGCCGTAATCGCGAAGAACTCACGCCAATGGACGTGCCAACCTACACCGCGGAAGGCGCAGCCATTCCCGAGGGAACCGTTGTCATCGAGCGGGCTTCAACGGCGCAAGATCTAGCTGAAAAGCTCAATCGTACGGCTGCCGACGTTGTTCGATTCTTGTTGACGAACGGCGAAATGGTTACGGCAACCCAATCGCTCAGCGATGAGCTCATCAACATGTTCGCCGAAGAACTTGGAGCTGAGATCCGCCTGGTGAACCCGGGTGAGGAACAAGAGGTCGAACTCCGCAAGGTCCTTGAGTTCGAGGATGAGGAAGACGAGGAGCTCATGGCCACCTGGCCTCACCGCTCACCCGTCATCACCATCATGGGGCACGTCGATCATGGCAAGACCTTGTTACTTGACCGCATTCGTTCCACCAATGTGGTTGAGGGCGAGGCCGGAGGCATCACCCAACACATTGGGGCCTACCAGGTCAACAAGAATGGGGCCACGCTCACCTTTATCGACACTCCAGGTCACGCCGCCTTCACCGCCATGCGTGCTCGAGGCGCCGAGGCAACCGACATTGTCGTTCTGGTGGTTGCGGCCGACGATGGTGTCATGCCGCAGACCGTTGAGGCTCTGGACCATGCCAAGGCTGCCGAGGTGCCGATCATCGTCGCGGTCAACAAGATGGACCGTGAGGGTGCCGACCCTGACAAAGTCATGTCCCAGTTGGCCGAGCGAGAACTCGTGCCCGAGCAATGGGGCGGTGACACCATGTTTGTCGAACTCTCGGCCATGACTGGAGATGGAATCGACGACCTCCTGGAGAATTTGGCTCTGATCGCCGAAGTTGAGGACCTGAGGGCAACGGCTGAGGGGCGCGCCGCTGGTGCGGTTCTTGAGGCTCATCTCGACACTGGCCGCGGGCCCGTGGCCACGGTGCTGGTTGAGCGAGGCACCCTTCATGTTGGCGATCCACTAGTCACCGGCGCCGCTTGGGGTCGGGTACGGGCCCTGATCAACGACAAGGGTGAGAACGTCAAGTCAGCCGGTCCATCAACCCCCGTTCAAGTCTTAGGCCTCAATGACGTCGCGGTAGCGGGCGATGGGTTTGTGGTTGCCCCGTCGGAGAAGTTGGCCAACAAGGTGGCAGAGACACGAGAGCATTGGCGACGCCTGTCTAGCCTGGGTCGTGACGCTTCGGCCACCAGCGGTGGGGCGAGGCTCGAAGACATCTTCCAGCAGATTCAGGCCGGTGAGTCAGCCACCCTCAATCTGATTGTGAAGGCCGACGTCAACGGCTCGCTAGAGGCCGTCACCGACTCGTTGCGAAAGCTGGAGCGGGATGAGGTCAAGCTCGCCTTCCAACTTCGTGGTGTTGGTGGAATAACCGAAAACGACGTTCAGTTGGCTGCCGCATCAAATGCGACCATCCTTGGATTCAACGTTCGGCCCGACCGCAAGGCCCGCAAGTTGGCCGAGACGGAGAATGTCGAGATCCGCAACTATGAGATTATTTACAAGCTCTTGGAGGACATCGAGAACGCCATGCTTGGTCTCCTGGCCCCTGAGTTCGAGGAGATCATTACCGGCGAGGCTGAAGTCCGCGAAATCTTCCGAGTACCCAAGCTCGGATCCATCGCAGGCTGCATGGTGCGCTAAGGCAAGATCACTCGCGGATCCAAAGTTCGCTTCCTTCGAGAAGGAACGATCATTTGGAAGGGTTCGATCCAGTCGCTTCGGAGGTTCAAAGATGATGTGCAAGAGGTTGCCTCCGGGTTTGAGTGCGGCATTGGTCTCACCGACTTCCAAGATCTCAAGGAAGGCGACATAATTGAAACCTATGAGGATCGGGAGATTCCTCGAATCTGATAGATCACATCGACGACGCTTGATCGGGTGGCAAAACGGGCTGGTCTCTCCGTCTAACCCACCAGTGAATTCACATGCATGTACTGAATCTGCGAGCTGAGCTTCGGCTGCGACATGCTCATTCTTTGAAGGCAAAACGATCGATAATCCTGTCTGCTATCAGGACGCTTGATTGCTGGAAGGGTGTTGCGGCGTCGGAGGTTGGTCATCTTGATGTTTGGCAACGAAGCACGATTGGCGTCTGTGTGGTGAGCGGTAGTGTTCGTCACTGTGAACAAGTCATGGAGTCCGTCGAGCGATTCTTGTGGTCCTTGGCCGATGCTGAAGTCTTGGAACTCGAACAAAGCTGGTTGGAGGGTTGAAAATGGGAAAACGAAGTTCAGGACGGAATCGTCGACCAAAGCAGACAACGTCGCGTCACTATCCCAGAACAGCTCGTCTGAACGCATTGCTTGGCGAGATCGTGGCCGACTACTTCGAGCGTGTCGAGGAAGATGAGCTTGGTTTCATGACCATTACTGGGGTTGAGGTGGACAGCGACCTCAACGTGGCGGACGTTTTCATTTCCATTCTTGGAGACAATGGTGAGCGCGACGAGGATGTGTTGGCAACCCTTGAGGGACACCGTAAGGGGGTGAAGCGAGTCATTGCCTCCCAAGCCAAGCTTCGCAAGACTCCTGAAGTCGTGTTTGCCTTTGACCCGGCGGTACGGGCCGGTGCACGAATCGATGCCATCTTGGCCCAAATTCCCCAGCCTCAGACCTTTGAGCACTCCGACGAGGACGAGGACGAACGGGGCCCGCGGAGTGGGACGGCTGGCTCACTCGATGGGTAGGAAAAGGCACAGAGGTGGCCACGTCGGCCCCAGTGGATTCCTCATCGTCGACGAGCCAGCGGGAATGACGAGCCACGATGTGGTCGACCGGGTACGGAAGTCGTTGAAGACTCCTAAGGTCGGTCACGCCGGGACCCTTGACCCTGATGCCACCGGAGTTCTGGTGCTCGGTATTGGTCGGGCAACGAAGCTTCTACAGTTCATTTCAGGCGCAGACAAGTCTTACGCTGGTGAGGTCGTCTTCGGAGTCGAGACTTCCACTCTTGATGCCGCCGGCGAGGTGACGGCCGAATACGAGATGGAGGTTGCGCCGGAAGAAGTAGCGGCCGCGGCTGTGACCCTCACCGGTGACATCCGGCAGGTGCCACCAATGGTCTCGGCCATTAAGATCGACGGGAAGCGACTCTATGAGCTGGCCCGCGAGGGTGTTGAGGTTGAGCGCGAGGCTCGCCCAGTGACCGTTCATTCCTTTTCGACCAATCCCACCGACGACCCACTGGTCTACCAAATTCAAGTATCGGTCAGCTCCGGTACCTATGTGCGGACCTTGGCCGCCGACCTCGGGACGGCGCTTGGAGGGGGAGCTCACCTTCGCGCGCTTCGCCGCCTATCGGTTGGTAAGTTCGAGATTGGTGAAGCATGCACGATCGACGATCTTCAACTCCTACCGATTGACCAAATGTTGCGGCACTTGCCGAGTATCGAGGTCGATAAGACCGTGGCAGGTCAGGTTCGGAATGGCCGCTCCCTCGGCCCATCCAAGGGTTCGGGGCATTTCGCTATCCGTGGGCCCGATAGGCGGCTTCTTGCCGTCTATGAGGTCCGCGACGGAGAACTGAAGCCAGTAAGGGTCTTGGCGGCGTAATCCGGTAGCGTCCCTTCCTGTGGACGTGATACGAGACCTCGCACAGCATCCGGTATCGGGAACTCCTCATGCGGTAGCCATTGGCGTGTTTGACGGTGTTCATCGAGGACACGACGAGGTCATTAGGGCTACTCATGCGCTGGCGAACACAATCGGGGCTAAGACGGCTGTTGTAACTTTTGATCCCCATCCGGCATCCCTGGTCAGGCCGGAAACAGCGCCGCGCCTTCTTACCGATCTTGATCAGAAGCTGGAGTTGCTGGACGCTCATGGTGTCGACACGGTCGTTGTTGTTTCCTTCGACACGGCCCAAGCCTCTGAACGGGCCGAAGATTTTGTCATTCGAGTTCTGGTTGAGGGGTTGCAGACCAGGGGCGTCGTTGTAGGCAACGACTTCCATTTTGGCAAGGGCCGTGGTGGAAACGTAGAGCTTCTTGCGTCCCTCGGTGCGCTACATGGGTTTGAGGTCCACGGGCTTGGTCTGATTTCGCGCACCGACGGGAAGGATGAGCCGGTTTCCTCTACCGCTATTCGAAGGGCCCTGGCCGGGGGCGAGGTGGCTACCGCAGCCAGGTTGCTCGGACGCCCCCATGAGATTCGAGGCCTGGTGGTCGAGGGCGACAAACGTGGGCGTGCTATTGGTTTCCCAACCGCCAACATCGCTGTTCCTCGACAAATGGCCATGCCAGCGGATGCTGTCTACGCAGCCTTTTACTTTCGCCCAGATGGCTCACGACATCGGGCGGCGGTCAATATCGGGAAACGGCCGACGTTTTACCAGGACGCCGAGCACTCTCTATTGGAGGCCCACCTCATTGGTTTCACGGGCGATCTCTACGGCGAGAAAGCGCGCGTTCAATTCGTGAGCTTGCTTCGGTCCGAGCAACGTTTCGACGGAATCGACTCGCTGAAGGCCCAATTGGCGATTGATGTCGGTCGTGCGAGCGAAGCGCTCGAAAGGGCCGATCGGCAGGCTGAGCAAGACTAGGGGCAAACCGGGTCGGGCCAGTCCTTCAAACTAGGCGGCCGTATAGCTCAGACCGGGGCTGGGCTTGAGGTCGGTAACCCAGCCTTCGAGTTGGCGTAGCACCAGATGGCCTACGTCGATGCTGTGACCTCCGGGGCCCAACCCGAAGGTGGTCCACGATTTGGCTTCGCCAGGAATTCCGATGACAGCGATGGCGTAGTGCTCGCCATCATTGGTTTGGGTTAGGGCGATCGAAATGGCGTCGGGGGTACCGCTACTCTCGTCGACGGCGAGCTCGAGCGCGGCCCGGACGGCCTCTGCTGGGGTGCTAACCCCGACCAGAAAGGGTCGGGTTACTACACTGCATAGTTCGGTCCCGGTGGCGCTAATTGCGAGTCGAAATGGTGGGATCTGTAGTGCCTCGACCAAGGTGCTTCCCCTGGGTAAACGGGCCATCGTGTGAGACAGGGCGAGCCCCAATTCGAACCATTCGTCGTCATCAATGAGATCAAACACGATCGCCTCCAACCATCTATGATACGAAGAGTGGCTCTTCGGCGCCCAAGAGTGGTGGATGGCGGCGGTATTTGCCGTATGAACCCTGCCTGCTCTCGCTAGAATGACGGGCCGCTACCCCCTGCGTCTGACGCTGTTGGTGGCTGGGCCCCAGGTCCCACATCAGTCCAATCCCGCGATTTCGAGAGTGATACCGCCATGAGTAAGCCCGCAGCCAACCTTCCTCCAAAAGATGAAACGATCAAGAGGTTCGCGAAAAGCGAGAACGACACCGGCTCCACCGAGGTCCAGATTGCCCTGCTTACTGATCGGATCAATCATCTGACCACCCATCTCAAGGTGCACAAGAAGGACCACCACAGCCGCCGTGGTCTCTTGATGCTTGTCGGGCGCCGCCGTCGCTTTCTGGACTACCTGAAGGATATTGACGTCGAGCGCTATCGTAGCGTTATCGGCGAACTGGGTCTTCGTCGCTAGCCTGTTTGAACCCCGGGCCTCCTCACGTGCTCGGCCGGTTTCAACTGCCGCCACTGCCTGTCTCTAATACCGAGAATTTGACGCGTCCGCGTTGTTCGGCTCGCGTGGTTGTACGCTTCTGGGTACGTGCGACACGTTTGCACGCCTCGCGGTAGTTCAGCTACCAGTTTCCGACTCCTCACCGCACCTACATTGCATCGCTCGTGCCCGGCTCTCACCAGGTACTTGCGAACCACGAGCAACAGTATGTGTCCGAGCTCACGTCGGCTTGGGTAAACCCCAGCCGTCGGCGCGTGTGAGTGGCCGCAATCTGGGATCTGATCTGCCACCCGCCACGCGAAGGTCGCTGTGGCAGACAATACCCAAGGAGAGCCTCCATGTCGGAAGCTGTTTCCGTAAGCGGGACCGTCACCAGTGGTGATGGCCCCGAACTAATCCTCGAGACCGGAAAGCTGGCTGGTTTGGCCAGCGGTTCGGTAATGGCCCGAATGGGTGATACCAGCGTTGTGGTGGCCGCAACTGGCGCCAAGCATGTGCGTGAGGGCATTGATTTCTTTCCCCTTACGGTGGACGTCGAAGAGCGCTCCTATGCCGCAGGCAAGATTCCCGGCTCGTTCTTCCGTCGCGAAGGCCGAGCATCTGATGCCGCCACCCTGACCTGTCGTTTGATCGATCGGCCGTTGCGCCCGTCTTTCCCTAGCGACTACCGCAATGAAACCCATGTCGTAGTGACCGTCCTGTCCGCTGATCAGAAAAATCCCCACGACGTACTAGCTATCAATGCCGCTTCGGCCGCCCTGATGGTTTCTGATGTGCCCTTTGACGGGCCCATCGGCGCCGTTCGTCTCAGCTACACAACCGATGGCGAATGGCTGCCACATCCTACCTACCAAGAGGGAGACGAAGGTTCCTTCGAAATCGTCGTTGCTGGCCGTCAGCTAGAGGATGGCTCTGTTGCGGTCATGATGGTCGAGGCTGGTGGTACCGAATCCTCGTGGAACAACTACGAAAATGGTGCGCCCAAGGTTGATGAGACTGCATTGGCCAACGCGCTGGATGAGTCCGAGCGATACATCAAAGAGTCCATCGCATTGCAAAACCAACTGGTGGAGGCCAACGGTGGTCGCAAGGCTCCAATGTCCTTCCCGCAGATGGCTGACTACACCGATGAGCAGATGACTGCGGTGACCAAGGCGGCCGAGGCCAAGCTTACAGAAATCATGGCCATTGCCGACAAGGCCGAGCGCGGCGAGTCCGAGTCCGCTCTTCGTGATGAGGTAGTAGCCAGTTTGACCGAGGCCTTCCCTGACTCAGAAAAGCAACTCAAAGCAGCGTTCCGATCACTATCCAAGACCATCGTCCGTCGACGAATCGTCGAAGAAGGTGCTCGTATCGACGGCCGCAAGACCGACGAACTCCGCCCCGTGAGCGCCGAGGTCGGATACGTGCCTCGCGTGCATGGATCGGGCCTATTCCAGCGAGGTGAGACCCAGGTTCTCAACATCACCACTCTGGGCATGAAACGCATGGACCAGATGATCGACGGCATCGATACCACCGATCGCAAGCGCTACATGCACCACTACAACTTTCCCCCGTTCTCCACCGGAGAAACTGGATTCATGCGCGGCCCAAAGCGCCGAGAAATTGGTCATGGGCTGTTGGCCGAACGTGCGCTGCTACCGGTCATTCCCAGCCTGGAAGAGTGGCCCTACACGCTCCGTCTGGTCTCGGAGGTCCTGAGCTCAAATGGTTCAACCTCGATGGCCTCAGTTTGTGGCTCGACCTTGTCGCTTATGGATGCTGGCGTACCAATCAAGGCGCCTGTCGCTGGAATCGCCATGGGCTTGGTCTACGCCGAAGGGAAGTACACCACCCTGACTGACATTCTTGGAGCCGAGGATGCCTTCGGCGACATGGACTTCAAGGTTGCCGGTACTTCCGATTTTGTGACTGCTTTGCAGCTTGACACCAAGATCGACGGCATCCCCGCCGATGTGCTGGCCGCCGCCCTCAATCAGGCCAAGGAGGCCCGTTTGGCCATCCTTGCGGTCATGCACGAAGCCATTGCTAGTCCTCGCGAAGATGTTCGAGAGGGGGCACCCAAGATCATTAGCTTCGAGATCCCAGTCGACAAGATTGGTGAGGTCATCGGACCAAAGGGCAAGGTAATTAACGCCATTCAGGGCGAGACCGGTGCTGACATAAGCGTGGATGACGATGGTGTCGTTGGTGTTGTCAGCATCTCGGCTACTGACAAGGAAGTTGTCGACGAAGCCGAGCGTCAGATCCGGCTTATCCTCGATCCTCCAACTGCTGACGTGGGTCAGACCTATCCGGGTCGAGTGGTGAACATCACAAAGTTTGGTGCTTTCGTCAACATTCTTCCAGGACGAGATGGGTTGCTTCACATCTCCAAGATTGGACAGGGCAAACGCATCGACAAGGTTGAGGATGTGCTCGAGCTTGGTCAAGAGGTGGATGTGGTTGTGGTCGATATCGACCCTAACGGCAAGGTTTCTCTGGCCATGGCCGGCGACACCTCAGCCACGAGTGACTCGGGAGACTCCGATTCTCGGGGTGGTCGTTCGGACCGTGGAGATCGGGGTGGTCGTTCGGACCGTGGAGATCGGGGTGGTCGTTCGGACCGTGGAGATCGGGGTGGTCGTTCGGACCGTGGAGATCGGGGTGGTCGAGAGGCTGACACTGGCTTGGACCGACCATCGACCTCGATGAGTTTTGACGACGGGGACGCGGTCGCTGACTTTGGCGACCTCGGTCCAGAAGGTTCGGCCGTGCCGTCAGAAAGTAACCGCGGTGGCAGGGGCCGAGGACGTAGCGGAAACGGCCGTGGTCGAGGTCGGCGTGATTGATCTCGGAGTCAGGCACTGACCCACCGTTGAGGCTCAGAGGCTCAGGCTGACACCACCTACTCTCTTTGCATTGGGCAACTACTCTCTTTGCATTGGTTGGTGTCAGCTTGACTCCTAGCCTCTAAGGATGGGATCCAAGTTGCGGGTAGGAGTTTTTGGCGCTGGTGGTCGAATGGGGAAAACGGTCTGTCAAGCCGTCTGCTCGGATCCTGACCTGGAGTTCGTGTCAGCTATCGATCCCCGATATGACGGCATCGATGTGGGCGAGGTAACTGGGGTCGAGGGCTGCTCGTTTGCCGTGTCGGGTGACAACAATGCACTGATCGTGTCCCGAACCGAGGTAGCGATCGACTTCACCCACATTGACGCGGCTCGTTCGAACCTGGCCTTTTGTGCCAAGAACGGAATCCACGCTGTGGTCGGAACATCCGGCTTTACCGTGGCCGACGAAGAAGGATTGCGAGACCAGTTCGTTCGCTCCAACTGTGTCATCGCCCCCAACTTCGCTATAGGGGCCGTGCTGATGATGCGCTTCGCCGAACTCGCAGCACCATTCTTTGAAACTGCTGAGATTATTGAGTTCCACCACGACAACAAGGTCGATTCGCCGAGTGGGACCGCCATCGCGACGGCGGAACGCATGGCGGGAGCCTCGAGTGAATGGGCCCCGGATCCAACGGTCCGGGAGACAATCAAGGGGGCCAGAGGCGCTCGCTTGATCGGGGGAATCCCCCTGCATTCGGTCCGCATGCGAGGCATGGTTGCTCATCAAGAGGTCATATTGGGAACGGCTGGTCAGACTCTGACAATTCGCCATGATTCAAATGATCGCTCCTCATTCATGCCGGGGGTCCTCGTGGCGGCGAAACGGATTGGTGACCTGAAGGGACTCAGTGTCGGACTTGATGAGATACTTGGTGTGTGATGAGCGGCTCTTTAGAACCCACAGGGCGGAACGTACCGTCCCCTCCTCCGGACCCAGTCCCCTTTCCGGTTGCCGATCATCAACTTAAGCCCGATCGCCGAAGTCATCAGAGTTATGAACTTCGCTCGGCCGAGGAGGCGTCTAAACTGCTCCATCGCGCCATCGAACTCGCTGATCAGGATGCTCAACAGTTGCCCGGGCTAGTCGATCGAGAAGGCCTGCTTGGGCAAGAGGCTCTTATTGAGATTGCTCGCGACCTTGACGTTCCGCTTGAGGCCCTCGCTGGGGCGGTCGTCGAAGCCAGGCTCAAGGCTGTTGGGGAGCAGCGCAGCCTCGTTGACCGGTTCGTCGGACCTTCTGAAGTTTGGGCCCGGCGGCTGACTGATGAGAGTGAATCCGAAGTGATGGATCGGTTGTATTCATGGCTTGAGCGAGGTCATGGGCTCCGGCCTCGGGAACGTCAGGATGGGGTCGTCGTTGCTCGGAAGCGGGGCGGTCTGGTTGGCAAAATTAGTCAGACTGTCCGTGGAGTTCAGGGCGTCGGAGGCCTGGACAAAGCTGAGCTAGTAGAAGCAGTTGTGGTTGACCTCGACCCGGAATCGCGTGGATCTGTTGGCTTGTCTGCCAATATCAGTTCGAAACGATCCGCCGCGGTCGCCACCGGTGCGGTGGTGGCAGCGGGTGGGACAATAGTGGTCTCCATCGTCACCGTTGTCACCGCCCCTATTGCCTTGGCGGCCCTTCCTTTCGCGGTTGGTGCAGGGTTGGCCACCAGCCGCATGATTCACGGCTCAACCGTTCGGGGCATGACCGACGCCGTCGAGGAAACGATCGACGGCGTCGTGACCAAAACAGATCCGCCAGGGATTCTCGACGGCTTGTTCAAACGAAAGCCTCGCTAGCCTTCTGCTCGGCTGCGCCGGGATAGCGATGGCAAGGCACGATTAGGTTAGGTAAAGACTATCTGAGCACCCTCGCTCAGTTCGATGAAGTCGGTGGCGCTGATAATGCCGTCGACCTGTTCGACAAAGTCAGCGTCACTGAGGTGCATCATGTCTGCTGACATTCGGCAGGCCCAGAGTCGACCGCCGGCATCGCTAATGAGTTCCAGGAACTCTCGCACGCCGGGAACTTCTAGGTCCTCAATCTGCTTCTTCATCTTGTGGGTCGCCATCGCGGTCATTCCGGGCAATCCCCCCAAGCCCTGGGGCATATGCGAGGCAGTGTTGCCAACAATGGTGAATTTGAGGTTGTCGACGGTCGTCTCGTGGATGATGTCCATTCCCCAGAATGTGAAGAAAATGTGGGTCTCGATTCCTTCACCCAGCGCAGCATTTGCCATCACGAGGGCGGGATAAACCATGTCGAGGTTTCCCTTAGAACAAATAAAGCAGATCTTTCGGTCGGTTTCCTCATCACCAAAGTTCGGCACGAGATCGGCCTGAAGGTCGGTCATGGTCATCGGTTGTCCTTTCGTTGTAGGAGTTTTTGGGCCTGCTTGGTGGACTGGACCGTCTTAGACACAGCCCTGAGGTTTGGGGAGCCCAGCGATGTAGGACATCTTCTTGGCTGGTTTCTTAGGGAAAAGCTTGAACAACGTCTTGGTGGGCTTGCCCCCCAGGGTCGAGACTCTTCGAAGAGTTGCAGTCTCGCCTTGGGAGGCGAAATCCTCACGCAGGAAGCGGATGACCTCCCAGTGCTCCGGGGTAAGGGTCAGCCCAATGTTGGCGGCTAACGCCTCTCCAATCTCGTCGTTCCATTCGTCGTACTTGGTCATGAAGCCTTCGTCGTTTACCTCAATGTCCGATGACGCAATCGTGATGGTTGGCATGTCAATTCCTCCTGCTTGAAGGGTTCTGTTGTTCGTTTAGAAGGTTGGAACAGGGATCTCTGATTCGGTGTCGGGTGACTGGGGAGCACTGTCCTGTTCGAGGTCCAACTCGCTTGCCGGAGTCTTTCCGCTCATGGACATTGTTGGAGAGATGAAGAAGTTTCGTCCTGGTAGGAGTAGGTTCCAGTAGGCCCAGCGAAATCCGAGCTTGCCCTGATGGTTCAGACGGCTTTCGCCCAGAAGGTGGAATGGTCCGATCTTTGGGAACGGGTAGGTACCAGGAAGAGGCTCGGTGTTGTAGTTGAAGTCGATCAGGGAAGCCTTGCCTCCGCCGGACTCGATGAAGCAGTTCGCGTGGCCGTCAAATTCGTGGGTCATCGGCTGGCCCTGAATGTGCTGGAGGAAGTTTTGTTCCAATAACTCCACCGCGAAGTGGGCGACTGAGCCAGCTTTGGAGGTTGGAAGGTTGGATGCGTCCCCAATGGCAAAGATGTTGTTGTAGGCGTTGCTGAGCATGCTGTGCTTGTTGACTGGGACGTGGCGGAGTTCATCGCCGAGGCCCGAGCGTTCGATGTACTCAGCCCCCATATTGATCGGGACCGTTACCAGCAGGTCGAATTCGAGTTCTCGCTCGTCAAAGGAAACCAACCTGCCCGAGCCAGCACCCCGACTGTCGATGTGTTCGACGTAGAAGTCGGTCTCGACATTGATCTGTCGATCACTCAGCATCTCGCCGAGGTACTTCGAGGCGACGGGTTTGGTAAAAGCTCCTGTCAAGGGAGTTACATAGGTGATGTCGACCTTGTCCCGGATGCCCTTGTCCCGAAAGAATGAATCAGCGAGGAAGGAGAACTCAAGTGGTGCTACTGGGCACTTGATTGGCATCTCAGTTATGTGGACCAGGAGCTTGCCGCCCGGCCAGTCCGAAAGGGTCTTGGCCAGGGCTTCAGCACCATCAAGGGTGTAGAACTGGTGAACCAGGCTGGCGCTAGCATCATCGGTTAGGTGTTTGGTTTCACCAGGCTGAACGGAGGTACCCGTGGCAATCACCAACTGGTCGTACTTCAGGACCGTTCCGTCGACCAGCCGAACCTGATTCTGGTCTGGTTCGACTAGGTCGATGGCTCCAAGGATGGAGTTAATGCCCTTGGCCAGGTACTTCTTTCGCTGTTTGGTGACGTCCCGACGGGTGTAGGTGCCGAAGGGGATGAAAAGTAGTCCTGGTTGGTAAACATGAATGGGGTCGTTGTCGACAACGGTGATCTGCCAATCGTCGGGCAGAGCCTTGTGTAGCCGGTTGGCGGCCATCGTTCCGGCGGTGCCGGCCCCGAGGATCAATAGGCGCTTCATGAGCAGTCCGATCAGTCGATGAAATGGTGTTGCTATCGGTGAAGCTAAGCCCGCATCGAGAACTGCACTAGGGTCCGAATCCCCTGTGAAATGGGGAGTCTTGGAGCCGGTTTTCGTGACCTTTTCCCTACAAGGGTTGGACCGAAGAATCTGGTACCCAGCTACCGTGAAATCCCAACGGAACACGCTGGGGAAGCATGATTCGAGCCACCGGTGATGCGGCCATGTCGGCCGCCTCAAGAATGTGGAGTTCGGAAGCTTCCTTCTCTGCGTCATAGACCATGACCATCAACCAGCCATCATCTTCGGCCTTTGAGTCGACCTTGGGAATGAAGATGGGTTCTGCCCCGCCAGCAGCGGAGCCATAGTCGTGAGAGGTTACCTGGCCGGTCGCGAAGTCGATTTTGTGGGTCGAGCCATGAACGGCGGGACGGGTGATGTCAAGCTCTGCGGTGTAGCCAAAACGGTGCTCGCGTAATCCGTATCGTGGGTTGTGTCGGGGAAACTCGTGGCCTCGGCCATCAACCTGTTGTTCATGAACGGTTCCCGCAGCCGGATCGATCGTCCAGCGATCCAAGGTTGGAGCGGTATCCAAGAACGGGCCAAGCTTGTCCGTCAAGAAGATCGTCTCATAGCGACAGAGGTCGACAACCACTTTTCCATCCAAGGTGTCATAGGCATTGACCGGATGGAAGACCGCACAAGGTGACACCGGGCACCAGATAATGTCGCTGGCGGCTCCGTCGCGAGGGAGTAGCCCAACGCGGCACTCATGGTCCGGGTTCCAGGCGAAGGGAAGGTTGTAGCCTTCTTCCATCCGCTCAAAACTGAGCGTGACCCCAAGGTCATAAACAATGGCGTAGCGGTCGGTGAGAGACATGTCGTGGACCATTGGCATGTCCGGAACCGGGATGTCGATGGTCTTGGTTACCTGGGCGTTTTGATCGACGACAACATAGTGCAGACTGTCCACAAGATCGGGCCATGCGTAGCAGATGGCGTGGAGTTCCTTAGTCGCCGGGTCGTACTTGGGGTGGGCGCTGAAAGGCCCCGATAGCGTGCCGTGAAAATCGTTCCGCCCCAAAGTCTCCAACTCATAGGACAGCTCGACTGGTGTGCCCCCAGCCTCGATGAGAGCCCAGGTCTTACCTGCGAATCCGGCGACATGGGTATTGGGCCCAAGGTAGCTCCGATTCCCAAAGTCGGGACCCCCTGGTGGTTGTTCACCCAATGCGTGAGCGACTCGGTCGCTGCGAACCCATCGATTCCGATACCACTGTGCCCGTCCATCTCCTAGTCGTATTCCGTGAACCATTCCGTCCCCCAGGAACCAGTGGTGCCGGTCGGGCCGGTCAACCTCTCCGACCGGGTTGGGACCATTTCGTAGCCAGCGGCCGTTCAACTCTTCAGGGATCCGTCCAATGGTTGGCAGGTCCGTCGCTGTGAGTTCGTGCTCAACGGGACCACAGATTCCCGACAGATAGAAGTTCGGAGCACTGTCCTGCGGGGGAGCACTGTCTGGCGTTTGAGTAGTCACGGGGCATCCCTCGGTTGATGAAAACCTGATGGTAGTGGACCCCGAGCTAGGTTAGCTTGGCGTTGGGTTCGTTGCGGTCGTCTTCTGACCATGGGGTGCGAGGGGCGCCAAAGCATCGCAGATGGTCGAGAAGTTCGGGGAGGCAGATCGGGTACACCGGCTCTTGAACTTGACGAATCTCGTCGGCGGCGAGCCACGCTATTTCTTGAATAACTCGGTGTTCAACCTCGTCCCAAGCTTGGGGTGAGATAGCAAAGTTCGCTGGGGCCTTGATCCAAAAGAAGGTCTCGGTGCCCGAATACCACTGACCATCGTAGGGAAAGGTGGCCTGACGAATGAGCACGACGGGCCCAAGCTCGCCAATCCGCAGGCCAACTTCCTCCCACAACTCTCGGCGTGCCGCCTGGGCTGGTGTTTCGGCGTTCATTATGCCGCCACCGGGGGTCCACCAGAATCCGGGCTGGCCGGTGCGAGCTGGGTCGACCCCGCGAAGCAATAGTGCTCGGCCCGTTGGGTCGGTGACCAGGACCCGGCCGGACGAGCGGCGACGGTGGTCAGTCATCTTGGGCGGTTTGGTCGTCGTTGGGATCACCTTTCGAGTCGGTCTCGGTGAGATCCTTGAGGCTGGAGATCTCGCCGTTGTCGCCGCGAAATTCCCCAAAAATGGTCCAGCCGACCATGACCGCGGACAAGATCAAGATTGGGATCTTGTACTCACTAATGCCCCCGACCACTCGTTTGATTGGAGATTCAAACCGTTCGCCGAGCTTCCAGATAAGTACAAGCCGAAAAAGAGTCCCAGCGAAGTTGAGGCCAAGGAATGTTCGGACTTTGATTCCTGCGGCCCCGGAGAGAGCCGAGATGATGTTGTTCGGCATGAAGAAGATGAAGAAGTAGGCCAATCGGGCGAACCACTGCTCCATGTCTCGAACAAGAGGCCCATAGGTACGGGAGCGTCGTTCGGTCCAGGCGATGGCCTTGTCTCCGTGCCAATGTCCCAACAGGAAGTAGAGGGGGTCAGAGGCGGTGAGGCGTAGAAATCCAACGACAAAAAATGGGATGAGGGCAACGTTGGGCGAGGCGAGAATCAGGTTGCGCGTTCGTGGGTTCAGGGCAATTAGCCAGATGGGTGAATCCTCAACGATCCCAGCAAGCAGCAGATCTCCAGCCCAGGCCAGCGCTAGTGAGAGACCGACAAGAACGATCAGGATGCGGGTGGCGCTCCGGGGAGGGGGTTTGTTGGGGCCCGCCTCTCGCAACCGTTGCAGGTAGCTAGCGGGTACGAGGTCGGCATCGTGCACCCAAAGAGTCTGACAGCCGCTTTGACGATTAGTGCGCCACTATCAAAACTTAAGCTAAAGCGGTGGCCAGCGCGACCCTGGCCGCACCATAGCCACTCATCCCGTGTACGCCGCCACCAGGGGGAGTGGATGCCGAACAGAGGAAGAGCCTCGGGTTGGGGGTCCGATAGGGGTTGGAAGACCATATCGGTCGAGCCAGGAGTTGAGTTCCTGTATGTGACCCGCCGCTAACATCACCGCCGACATTGTTGGGGTTGTGGGTTGCATACCACCCGGGGCCAGCTCGGTGCCTGGCCACGATTGTGTCTCGAAACCCGGGGGCAAATCGTTCGATCTGGCGTTCAATCTGGTCTCCCATGTCGTGGCTCGACCCGTTGGGGACGTGACAATAGGCCCAGAGGGTGTGCCCGTCGTCTGGTGTTCGTGACGGGTCGAACAAACTCTGTTGCCCAACGAGAACGAAGGGGTGGTCGGGATGAAGGCCCTTCGCTACCTGCAACTCTGCCTGGGCGATCTCAGCCTGGGTGCCTCCAACGTGTACGGTGCCGGCTCGGCCGCATTCCGGGCTGGTCCACGGTATTGGTTCACTCAGTGCGTAGTCGAGTTTGAATACACCTGGCCCTGGCCGGAAGCGCCGGAGACGTCGACGGTACAGCCCGGGCAACTCTTGGTGGGCAATCGAAGCTAGTTGAGCCGGGTTGAGGTCAAAGAGTACTGCCTTGGAGGGGGGCAGTTCTGCCATGGACTTGATGAACCGATCACATTCGATCTCAACCCCGTAGCTGTGCAGAATGTCGACCATGGCGTCGCTCAAACGCTGGGACCCTCCGGCAACGATTGGCCAGCCTCCGATATGGCCTAAGGCACTCAAGGTCAGACCAAAGGAAGCGCTTAGCGGTCGGTTGAGGGGCAAAGATCCGTGGGCGGCTGATCCGGCGAAGAGGGCCTTGGCCGCTGGGGTTTCAAATATTCGGCTCACAAGTTCGGCCGACGGGAGGCCCCGTAATGCAAAGGCCGCCATGGAGATCGGCTGATTGGGAATTGGTGGGATTGGACTCAGCAGGCTGTGTTGTAGTTGGTTCCAACGTGTAACCAGCCAGCCAATGAGCCTCTCCCATGCTGGCCCATCGGGGCCGAGACGGTTGGTTGTTTGCTTCATCGACCGGAACAACACGGCGGACTCGCCATTCTCGAGGGGGTGAGCGAGGGGGAGGGGTGGATGAATGTAGTTCAGCCCTTGGTTTTCAAGTTGCAGGGAGCGAAAGAACGGTGACGCTGCAGCCAGTGGGTGGATGGCCGAGCAGATGTCATGTAGGTAGCCGGGAAGTGTCAACTGATCGGTTCGCAGGCCACCACCGGGCGAGGTGTTGGCCTCGACTACTCGGACGCTACGGCCCGCCCTTGCCAGCGTGATGGCGGCGGCAAGACCATTGGGGCCAGCGCCAACGACTACGGCATCGTAGCGAGTGATCACCCTGACCCCGAATCCTCCCCTTGCCTGGAACCCCGGTCTAGGTCATCGCAGTCCGCCAATAGATCCGCTGATTGAACAGTATTGCCTCGCATTTGGGTCAATCCTTGTCCTGGGTGAGATAGCGTTGCCGAGTGCCGAGCGACCGCCAGCCTAGTGACCAACAAGAGCGAGATTGGTCATTCTTGCATCGCCCATTCTGGATCTTTTCTCATCTGTTCGTTGCTACTGCTGTAGCCCTGTTTGCTCTGGCAGCCTTCTGGCAAGTGGCTCGCTGGAACGAACGCAAGGCCGAGAACGTGACGATCGCCGAGCGATCCTCACAGGAGGCGATAACCATTGCCGAGGCTCTGGAGCGACCGGTTGAGGATCTGAACTATGTGCCCATCGCCGATACCGGTAGATATGTCGAGGCCAACCTCATTCGTGTGGCGAACCGGTCATTTGAGGGCCAAGCCGGAGACTGGATGGTCGGGTTGTACGAGACGAGTGAAGGGCAACTCATTCTGGTCAATCGAGGTTTCGTCCCTCGGGAGGCCCCCACGAGGGATGAGCCAGCCGACTCTGCCATTCGGGGATGGCTACGGCTCTCTCATCAGTTGGAACGCTTTGGTGTTGCTGACGATGGGAAGAGTGAACGAGTCCCACGACTAGATGTGGAGGCCATATCGAAAAGACTTGGCAAACCGTTGGCGCCGGTCTGGATACAGCAAGAGGATCCGCAAGCCTCATCGTTTCCTGTCCCGATCCCGTTGCCAGCTCTCGACAATGGGCCTCACCTTGGCTACGCCGTTCAGTGGGCGTTCTTCACGGTTTTAACCCCGATCGCCTATGTCCTGGTTTTGGGAAAGAAGGCCCAGGACCAGTCAGATCTTGAGCACGAATCGGCATAACGTTGCCGGATCTCCAACAACCTCGGACTAACCTCTGGAACCATGGCCGCTTCGTCCTCTCCTACGCTTATATCCCTTCTTGGTCTTCGTCTGAAGGGATTCGCCACGAGCGAGCAGGTTGGAGAACTCGTTGGTCTTGAGGGGGCAGTGGTTGAAGAGTGTCTGAAGGGAGCGGCAGCGGCTGGCCATGCGGTCTTTCGAGATGGCCGTCGAACTGGGTGGACACTGAAGACCGAGGGCCGATCGGAGGTAGAACGGCTGTTGGCAATTGAGCTTGACGAGACCGGAACCCGCGATCTTGCCCAGTCTTGTTATGACCGGTTTCTGGCTCTTAATCGAACCATGCTCGAAGTTTGCACTCGGTGGCAGGTGAAGGATCCGGATGCACAAGTGCTGAATGATCACAGCGACGGATCCTATGACCGTGCTGTCATCGCTGAGTTGTCGGGCCTCGACGATGCCGTGCAACCAATTTGCGCTGAACTGACGAGCCAGCTTGATCGTTTTGGCATCTATTCGCCTCGGTTCGAGTCCTCCTTGGCCAAGGTCAAGGCAGGTGAAACCGAATGGTTCACCGCTCCAATCAAGGAGTCCTACCACACCGTCTGGTTCGAGTTACACGAAGACCTGCTGGCCACATTGGGAATCGACCGAGCCACGGAGAAAGCACACTGATGTTCACACCAAGCCCAACCCGTTTCGGTCGAGTTCTGACCGCGATGGTTACCCCTTTCAACAACGATGGATCCATCGATCTCGACGGGGCACAGAACCTGGCTCGCTACCTGATAGCCAATGGTAACGACGGGATTGTCGTTGCTGGCACCACGGGAGAATCGTCTACGTTGACCCTTGATGAACAGATCGAGGTTATTACGGCTGTTCGTGAGGCCATTCCCGATCATCAGTTAGTCGCTGGCGCCGGCAGCAACGACACTCGAAGTGCGGTAAAGAACACCGAGCGGGCGGCCGCGGCTGGGGCTGACGCTATTTTATCGGTCACTCCCTATTACAACCGCCCCTCCCAAGCTGGAATTGAGGCCCACTTCAAGTCTGTTGCTGCCGCGACAGACTTGCCGATCGTGCTCTATGACATCCCGGTTCGGACCGGTCGAAAGATCTCCGAGAAGGTGCTCTTGGATCTCTTCGAAGTCGAGAATATCGTCGGAGTAAAAGACGCCGCGAACAGTCCAGGGGCTACCGCTCAGCTTCTTTCTCGGGCTCCCGATTGGGTCGACCTCTATTCCGGAGAAGACAGCGTCACCCTGCCCCTTTTGGCGGTTGGGGCCTGTGGAGTGATCGGCGTCGCCACTCATTGGGCTGGTTCCGAGATGCAGGAGATGATCGCAGCATTCCAAAAAGGTGACGTTGGTGAGGCGGCGGCAATTAATGCCCGTCTGATCCCCTCCTTCGTGTATGAGTCATACGAGGATGCTCCCAACCCGGTTCCTTCCAAGGCAATGATGAACCTCTTGGGTGTGCCGGTCGGGCCCTGCCGCTCACCCCTTGGCTTTGCGCCAAAGGACTTGACCGTTCGAGCGCAAGCTGTTTTGGACGGGCTTGATCGCGGAGTGGATGGTCCCAACTAGTGGGGAACAAGGAACGACAGACGCAGGCGAAGAAGTCTGCGGAGCGGCCAGCACAATCCGAGGTTCGGGTTGTTTTTCTTGGGGGCCTGGGTGAGATCGGGCGAAACTGCGCCGCCATCGAGGTTGAGGGCAAGATCATGCTGATCGACTGTGGTCTCATGTTCCCTGAGGATGACATGGCCGGGATCGACCTGGTCCTGCCCGACTTCACCTGGCTCAAGGAGAATGCCGAGCGAGTCATTGGGGTTGTGGCAACCCATGGTCACGAAGACCATATTGGAGCCCTCAGTTTCCTGCTCGAACACATTCCCCTCGAAATCATCGGTTCGCCGCTGACCATTGGCCTTGCCAGGAACCGGATCGAGGAACGAGGCATGCTGAAACAGGCGACGTTCACCCAGGTGAGCGACAATGACCGAATCCAAGTTGGCCCCTTCGACATGGAGTTCTTCCCGGTCACGCATTCGGTCCCACACGGCTTTGCTACTGCCTTCCACACCCCCCAGGGAGTGATCCTTCATTCGGGTGACTTCAAGCTGGACATGACTCCGGTCGACGGGCGGCTAACGGACCTGGCTGGAATCGGCCATCTGGCGAGCGACGACGGTGTTCGTTTGTTCCTGTGCGATTCGACCAACGCGACGGCGCAAGGGTTTTCGGCTTCGGAAACTTCGATTGGGCAGTCTATTCATGACTTGTTTCGGTCCAAGGACGGGCAGCGAATTATCGTTGCCTGCTTTGCCAGCCACATTCATCGGGTACAGCAAATAGCCGACGCAGCCATTGCCAATGGCCGAATTGTGGCCACACTTGGCCGCTCCATGAACAAGAATGTTCAGTTGGCTAGACAGATGGGATTGCTGAGCATTCCAGACGTTCATTTGCGCAAGATCGAAGACATCGAAGACATCGACGACTCGAGGCTTTGTATCATTTCAACGGGTTCTCAGGGCGAACCGATGTCGGCTCTGGCCCGGATGGCGACCGGTGACAACCGTTGGTTGACGCTCCACGAAGGTGATTGCGTCATTCTCTCATCTCACCCGATTCCCGGCAATGAGTCCAGCGTGACCAAGGTCATCGATGGACTGTTGCGCAAAGGGGCAGAGGTCATCGACTCCAGTACACATCGGGTTCATGCCACCGGACACGCCAAGGCCGAAGAACTGAAGGTTTTGCACTCAATTGTACGACCAGAGTGGTTTGTGCCAGTTCATGGCGAATACCGTCACATGACCGAACACGCTCATCTGGCCACTCAGATGGGCCTTGCGGCGGACAAGGTGTTGATCTGCCAAGACGGACAGTCTGTAGTCCTCAGTGACGATGGACTTCGCCGAGGCGACGACGTGTCTGCGGACTACATATTCGTTCACGGAAAGTTGGACGACCTCGATCCGAGTGTGTTGGTCGAGCGACGAGTTTTGGGCACCGATGGGTTCGTTTCAGCCATCGTTTCACTCTCGATCGTTGGTCCGAACGTGGAGATCCTCGGAGAACCAGAAATCACAAGCCGCGGTTGGGTGCATGGTGATGAAGGGGACCAGATTCGCAAAGAGGCCATGCATATCGTTCGTACGGCCATCGAGAATGCGCTCAAGGACGGTAAACGCACCCGTCAAGAGCTTGAGCGGGTAAGCCGCAGAGCGCTGGGTCGCTTCGTCAGCCAGCGAACTAGACTACGACCAATGATTGTGCCTGTGATCCTGGGTGCCCACGAAGGGACAGAGGAGTCCGGCCGGTCATAGAACTGGCCCGTTTTGACTCAGCAAAGTGAGGCTCCCGCACGGTGGTGGCCCAACCGGCTAGGGTGATGGGACTGTGGCTACATCGAAACGGACTTCACCATCCGGTCGCGGGGCTGCGGGCGGACGATCGGCTCCTCGCACATCGCGTGCGACGGAGGCTAAGCGTCGTGCTCAGAAGCAGAGGGAGGTTCGCGGTCTTGTGCTGATCGCCCTCGGTCTGCTTCTTGGCCTCGCCCTCTACACCGGAGCAACCGGAATTCTCGGACGAATGCTGGCAGATCTAACCGGGGCCTTTATCGGTCTGGCCAGGTTCGTTTTACCGCTGTTGCTGGGCTATGTCGGCTGGCATTACCTGCGAACGGATCCTCCTTCAACCCGCAAAGCCAGCCGAAGGAAGAAGGAACGAAAGACCCCGGGCGAGCTAGTTGCCTGGGCGTTACTTGGCGCGTCGGCCTTCGGATTTCTCGATCTCTTTGGCGGGCGTCCGGGTTGGGGTTCGGGGGCCGAGAAGCTCTCAAAGGCGGGGGGTTGGGGTGGTGTGGTTATTGGTGGAAACCTCGAGCGCTACTTCGGCTACTGGGGTGAGATAATCCTGAGCACGACCATGCTCTTGGTTGCACTGGTGCTCTTGACTGGGCTGTCTGCCGGTACTGCAGCCGACGCGATGGCCGAACGCGGCGGACGTTTTCGACAGTCAGTAAGTGAAAAAGTCGCCAGCCTCAGCGAGACGGGAGCTTGGCCGTGGCAACGTCTCGGTCGACCAGAATCGGCCGAGGCTTCTAGGCCAATGACCGACAAGCCCAAGCTCGACCTGGACTTTCCTGATGACTACCCCGGGGCCGCTTTGCCGGGTGAGACCTATATCGATCTGCGCGGTGAAAGCGAAACGCCCTTGGATGGGGCTCCCTATGATGCTGCCGATGATGGATATGACGACGAAGCGAACGGGCTAGACCAGCGTGAAAGTGGAGCCTGGACCGATCCGGCCCCCGAACCGGTTATTGAGGTTCCTGCCAACACGCCCGTCGACTCGGTGTCCTTCGTGCGCCCCGAGCCCTCAACCGGACAATGGAAGCTTCCATCACTGGAGTTTCTTGGGCTGAGCAGCGGACAGGATGTTGACCGGGCCAGTGTCGAAAAGCGGGGTCGGGAATTGGAGCATGCGCTGGCCGAGCATGGGGTCGAGACTCGCCTCATCGGAGTAGTCGTTGGCCCCACGGTCAGCCGGTTTGAACTGGAGTTGGGCCCAGGTGTCAAGGTCGCCAGAGTGACCAGCCTTAATCGGGACATTGCCTATGCCATGGCGACCCCAGACGTCAGGATCCTGGCTCCTATTCCGGGCAAGCAGGCCATTGGCGTTGAGGTTCCCAACATCAACCGTCAGATGATCACCATCGGTGACCTATTGATTTCAGATGAAGCACTCGCGGCCACTCATCCTCTTGAAGTTACCCTCGGCCGCGACATCACGGGTAAGACCGTCATAGCCAACCTGGCCAAGATGCCTCATTTGCTGGTTGCTGGCCAAACTGGGTCCGGCAAATCAAGTTGTATCAACTCGATGCTGACGGCCCTGCTTACTCGCTGCACTCCAGATCAGGTCAGGCTCATTCTTGTTGATCCCAAGCGAGTTGAGATGACCCAATATGAGGGACTCCCTCATTTGTTGACCGAGGTCGTGACTGACCCGAAGAAGGCAGCCAACGCTCTGGCCTGGGGAGTTCGAGAGATGGAGCGACGCTATGACCTTCTTTCCGATGCCGGGGTTCGCGACCTAGACGGCTACAACCTGGCGGTCGAGGAAGGAACGCTTGATCCGATTCTGAGTCCGGACGGCTCTAGCTCCGAACGCGAGCGGCTTAGCTATATCGTCATCATCCTCGATGAACTGGCCGACCTGATGATGGTGGCTGCTCGTGATGTCGAGGAATCCATCTGCCGGATCGCTCAGAAGGCCCGAGCCGTTGGTATTCATCTGGTCATCGCCACTCAACGGCCCTCGACCAACGTCATTACCGGGTTGATCAAGGCCAATGTTCCCGCTCGTCTAGCCTTCGCCGTTTCCAGTCTCACCGACTCTCGGGTGGTCTTGGACCAGAAGGGAGCGGAGACACTCGTTGGGCGCGGTGATGGCCTGCTTCTGGATGGTTCGACCAGTATGCCAATCCGGTTCCAGGGTGCCTGGGTAACCGAGAAGGAAGTAGCCGAACTCGTTGCTCACTGGAAGTCTCAAGCGCCGGAGGTGGTCTTCGATAGCCGGGTTCAGGGAGAAGAACAGACCGAGGCGGCGCTGGCCCTTCCCGGTGGCACAACCGGTGATGAGGGGGATGATGAGTTGGTGTTGCAAGCAATGGAACTGATCGTGCGATCCCAACTTGGATCAACATCGATGCTTCAGCGGAAGCTTCGTGTCGGTTTTGCCCGCGCTGGCCGTCTAATGGACATCTTGGAGGAGCGCGGCGTGGTTGGGGAGTCGGTGGGGTCCAAGCCGCGTGAGGTGAAGATGACGCCGGAGGATCTGGACAACGGACGCTGGCCCGCGCAGATGCGATCAGCCCATTTACCAACTAGGACGGTCGCCTCCGATCCTTCTGCAGCCAACAAGAAGTCCGTCGCGGCCCCGATCGACCCAACTTCACCAGAACCGATGCCGAAGAAGTCCGTGCCCTTGCTGGCGACCCTGGGAGCGATCCCCTCAAATGGAGTGGCACCAGTGGCTCCTGAACAGGAACACGGACCACTATTTGAACCTGAGGATGGCGAACCATTCGCCGAACTCGACCTGAATCTAGATGTTGAGATCGCGGACGACGATCTTGAAGAGCCCGATACGGGAAATACTGACCCGGCTTTGGCTCCTCCACCCGGCTATCGCGCCCCTAACTGATACCGATGGTCCTTGGATTGCTGGCGGTGCTGGCTGGAATCTCACTGCTGTGGAAGGCTGCGGACGAGTTCGTGGATGGAGCCGCTGGTCTAGCCACCCGACTGTCGGTGCCCCCTCTGGTTATCGGTGCTCTGGTCGTTGGGTTTGGAACCAGCGCTCCCGAAATGTTGGTCTCTGGACTCGCTTCGATCCAGGGTGATAACGATCTCGGCATCGGGAATATTATCGGTTCTAACATTGCCAATCTCTCCCTTATTCTGGGGGTAACGCTTCTTCTTATACCGATTCGAATTGATTCGGCCGTTCTTCGGAGGGAGGCGCCGCTGGCAACAGCCGGGGCGCTGGTCTTCGCCCTCCTGGTACAAAACGGTTTGCAGGTTGCCGAAGGACTCCTTCTTCTCGGTTTGCTCGTCGGGGTTCTCTACCTCTTGTTGACATCCCCGGGTCCCGATTTAGCCTTGGAGGCGGAGGTCGAGGTCGATCTTGGCCCAGGCGACACCAGTACTGCCATTCTTGGGCTTCGGACGGCTCTCGGGTTGATTGGCACCGTTGGGGGTGCCTGGGTCTTGGTTTGGGGGGCCACCGACATAGCAGATCGGCTTGGTGTCAATAGTGGCTTCGTCGGGCTAACCCTCGTCGCTTTTGGCACATCGCTCCCCGAACTGGTTACGGCCGTTGCCGCCG
Source organism: Actinomycetes bacterium (assembly GCA_024276425.1). GTDB lineage: Bacteria > Actinomycetota > Acidimicrobiia > Acidimicrobiales > SZUA-35 > JAJRQY01. The sequence goes on from JAJRXF010000013.1 coordinate 52,919, forward strand.
CTCGTCGGGGCCATGATGAACTTATTGTTGGCAACCTACTCGGAAGCAACCTATTCAACTCGCTAGCAGTTGGTGCTGTAGTCGGGCTCCTTGGCGATGGGTCGGTCTCTGACACATCGCTCACTTCCCAAGGGGTCGGGATCATGCTGGTGATTTGTGTTGGGGTCTATCTGGCCATGATCATCCGCAAGGTGCTAGGCCGGATGGACGGCATGGTGCTCTTAGCGATGTTTGTCGGCTTTTTAATTGTGAGCGCCCTAACTTCTTGACATTATGGCACCATGATCGCCTTCGACCATCTCGTGATCGCTGGTCCTGATCTGCAGGAGTTGGTCGAGCTCATGCTTGACAGAACTGGCGTCCGTTCCGTCCCGGGAGGTCCTCACCCTGGCCTAGGAACAACCAACGAATTAATCGGCATCGGCCCGTCTACCTATGTGGAACTGATTGGCCCGGATCGGGCACAACCGAGTCCCGATGACCCTCGTCCTTTTGGCATCGACCACTTGAAGAAGCCAACATTGGTGACCTGGGCCGTGGCGGTTGACGATATAGACACTGCAACTGCCAGCGTGGCTGAGGCCGGGCTTGACCCGGGTGTAGCCTTCCCCATGTCGCGGGTTCGACCCGATGGGATATCGCTCAACTGGAAGTTGGCAATTCCACCATCCAAGGAGCTTGGCGGCGTTATGCCCTTCTTGATTTGTTGGGACTCAGGGACGCCGCATCCCGCGGCATCCTTGCCACCGACGCTGAGGGTTGCAGACTTTAGCTTGAGTCATCCTAAGCCATTGCTCATTCGAACGGCGGTGGAGGCGGCGACCGGCTCAGGAGTGGAGGTTGTCGACGGGGACCCAGGTCTAAGTGTCGTCCTGGCCGGCCCGAGGGGGAATGTCACCTTCTGAGCGTTGCAACAAACAATGCCGTCTACGAAGAACAGCGGTGCTCCCCACCGCTGACATCAACAATAGGAAGAGTCCCACGGTTCGCAGTCGGTGAAGCATCCGACAAAAGTAGAAGCTGCTTCAAGTTGGTGGATCGACAATGATCTCTTGAGGCCAGACACCGACGGCATAGAGCCACCCTCGATAGCCTGGCGCCACCGTGACGCGACAGTATTGGGTCGAGACTCTCGGCTGCCCGAAGAACCAGGTTGATTCCGACAAGCTCGTTGGCACACTCGCCGCCGACGGGATGATTCGAGCATCCCGCGTTGAGGATGCCGACCTAGTCGTGGTGAATACGTGTGCATTTATCGAGGACGCCAGGCAAGAGTCGGTCAATACCGTTCTGGCGTTGAGTGAGGCCAAGGACGAACTGGCTGAGATCGTTGTCACCGGCTGCATGGCCGAGCGATACGGATCCGAATTGGCTGATGCTCTTCCGGAAGTGACCAGGGTCGCCGGATTCGGAGTTCCCGTCACCCTTGGCCAAAGTCGTCCCGCTGGATCGGTGGCCGAGGCGGGTCCCAACCGGAGTCTTCCCAAACTTGACTTGCTCGAACTTCCGCGTCCACCGGCTACCGCACCCTGGGCCTATGTGAAGATTGCCGAGGGTTGCGACCGGAACTGTGGGTTTTGTGCTATCCCAACCTTTCGGGGCAAACAGCGTTCGCGCTCCCACCAGTCCATCCTGGCTGAGGTGGAGCAACTCGACGTCGGTGAAATCGTTCTCGTAGCCCAAGACTTGGCCGCGTTCGGACGAGATCAAGGAGTCGGCGAGCGTTCAATTGTTTCGCTCGTTGGCGAAGTCTCCGAACGAGTGCACTGGGTCCGACTGCTGTACTTGTATCCGTCAGATCTTGGCGATGATCTCATCGAAGCCATTTGTAATACCGGGGTTCCCTATTTCGATCTGTCGCTACAGCATGTTTCTCCCAAGCTATTGCGGGGAATGCGCCGCTGGGGAAGCGGTGAGCAGTTTCTTGAGCGCATTGAGATGATTCGTGCCCGAGAGTCCCATGCCACCTTTCGATCCAATTTCATCGTTGGCTATCCGGGCGAGACTGAGGCCGATCATGACCAACTCTTGCGTTTTGTGGAAGAGGCTGAGGTGGATTGGTGCGGGTTCTTTGCCTACTCAAAAGAGGACGGCACCCATGCCGCCGGTCTTGATGGTGAGGTCCCATCTGGCCTAGTCATGGAACGGATGGCCGAACTGGGAGAACTGCAGGACGGCATAACTCAGGCCAAACGAGATGAGCTTATTGGCAGCGAAATCCAAGTGCTGGTTGATATTCCCGGGCAAGGGCGCTCCCCGCGAGAGGCTCCAGAAATTGATGGAGTCGTCGAACTCCCGTCGTCGCTACCGGTCGGTGAGTTCTTCTCTGTTGTCGTCAGCGAGGCCCGTGGGCCCGACCTGATTGCTGTCCCAAGCAACGTTCCTGGTGGAAAAGGGGGTTGAAGCGGTGACTGAGGGGGCAACGGCCAACAACACCAAGAGGACCAGAATGGACCTTATCGGCAGCTCTCGCTACGCACTTGCCGCCAATGGACTTACGATCAGTCGGCTTCTTCTTTCTCCCGTATTTGCCCTGCTAATACTCGAGAAAAATCCATGGTGGCTGACCTTTGCCATGGGCTGGGCTCTTGGGGCGACCGATCTCTTTGATGGCAAGCTTGCCCGCCAGGCCACCCCCACCAAGTTTGGAGCTTTTTTCGATCCATTGGCCGACAAAGCGGTGGTATTACTGGCTGGATTTGCTCTTGTCAGTATCGGTCGTTTCCCCCTTCTACCCATTCTGCTCATCGCAGTTCGAGAGTTCGGTATTCAGGGTTACCGCTCGTACTGGACTCGAGAAGGTTTGGCTATTCCCGCCCGTCAGTCAGGAAAGTACAAGGTTTTTGTCCAGGGCATCGCCATATCCGCGGCAACGCTGCCCTGGCTTGAAGGTGTCCCCGTCGTAGCCGACGTTCTCTTGTGGATAGCGGTTGCCTTCACGCTGATTTCTGGGTTGCAATACCTTCTGGACGGTCGAGATGCTCTGCGATTGACGGGGAGCCGATAAGCGATGAGAGTTGAAATTCTTGCCATTGGGACTGAGTTGCTACTGGGTCAGATTGTGGACACGAACTCGTCGTGGATTGGTGAGCAACTGGCTGCGGCTGGGATCGATTCGCACTTTCAGACCAAGGTTGGTGATAACCCCGATCGGATCCGACAGGCATTGGCAGTTGCTCTTGAGAGGAGTGATGCAGTCATCTGCTGCGGTGGCCTTGGCCCAACTCAGGACGACGTCACACGGGAGGTAATCGCCGAATTCATGGGTGTTGGCCTTGTCCAGAACGATGAGATCACTCTTCGAATTCGTTCAATGTTTGAGAACCGGGGTCGGGTGATGCCTGAGAACAATCTGAAACAGGCGCTCATCCCTGTTGGAGCCGAACCAATCCCCCAACAGCCAGGAACGGCCCCCGGCCTGATCTGCCCGATTCCGCCCGTGGATCGGCCCGAGGGCTCGGTCATATACGCGGTGCCTGGGGTTCCCTATGAGATGAAGGAAATGGTGAACGGAACCGTGATTCCAGACCTTCGTCGACGAGGCGGAGAGCTGTCGGTAATTAGCAGCCGAGTTTTGCGGACCTGGGGCATCTCAGAGTCCGCTCTTGCGGAGCTGCTGAGCGAAAGAATCAGTCGGCTTGATGAGGCTGGGAATCCAACACTGGCCTTCTTGGCTAGTGGCGTTGAAGGCCTGAAGGTCCGAATCACAGCCAAGGCGGCTAATGAAGCAGAGGCTGAGGTCATGCTCGACTCCGAACAAGCGGCACTCTGGCCCACCATTGGCCACCTCGTCTTTGGATTTGATGACGACAACATGGAAACCATTGTGATTCGTGAACTGGTGAACCGTGAGCTCACCTTGGCTGTCGCGGAATCGGTAACCGGTGGCTATGTAGCTGGTCGGCTTTGTGCAGTCCCCGGGGCAAGCCAGGCCTTTCTTGGAGGGGTCGTTGCCTACCAGGCTGAGGTCAAGCAGCGCCTACTCGGTGTTCGAGACGGGCCAATTGTTACGGAAGAGGCGGCTGTGGCGATGGCCGAAGGGGTGCGAGAGGTAATGGGGGCAGACATCGGACTTGCCACCACCGGTGTCGCCGGTCCAGCAGAAGCAGAAGGCAAGCCGGTGGGTACGGTATGTTTGGCTGTTGCCTCCGCAGACGGTGCGATTGCGACAACGATTCGATTGCCCGGGGATCGCGAACGCATCCGGCAGTTCTCGACGATCTCCTTGCTTGATGTTCTTCGTCGAGTGCTTGTTGGTCAAGACGACTGAGGGCTTCGGCCAAGAATGCGCGACCCATGTCGCCCCGCACGGTCGCTATTGTCGGTCCATGCGTTTCAGTTTCTGGATGGATACGAGTGATGACGTCGAGGAAATTCTGCGAAGTGGGGTTCGTGCCGAGGAGACGGGGTGGGGTGGGTTTTGGGTTGCCGACCACTTCATGCCCACTAGGAAACCATGAGCTTTAGGAGCCGGGGGATTCTTCGCTGGCGAAGCGACCAGTGCGTTGGCCATAGAGGTCGCTCTTCTCTGTGCAAACTCGTCCAAAAACGTAATCCTGAAATGCCAGTTCCCCTGGGTCCAACTTGTTCCAGATCTGGATGAGGACGGCGTCATCTAGAGAACAGAGGAGGGCGGCGATCTCTTCGCGTTCAGCCAGTTCGGCCGGGGTGAGTTCACGGCCTTCGATTTCGGCTAAGAGTTCAGCGGTGGTCGGCTCGGGATCCTCCGTTGAACATGCGCTGAATAGCAAAAGTCCGACCGCAAGGGCTGCCAGGAGGCGTCTCACAAAAGAAATCGTAGCGGAGGTTGTTGTCCGAACAGGTGTTCGCAATTACACTGTTGTGAGTTGCTCGGGTGGATACCAGTTTTCTACCTATCCAAGAACCCAAGTCCGATGAGGAATCCTCGGCGTTGAAGTCGCAAGAAGCAGTCACTGTCATACCCCGTCCGTAGTGTCGGTCCCCAACGTCCCCCACTGGAACTGGCGGACAGCCAATCAGCGAGTAAGACAAGCAATACCCAACGGCAACCGCCAACAACACAGTCGTCCAAAACAGACGCAAATAGAGGAGTCACCGGTGGATAAGAACAAGGCACTCGACATGGCACTCAGCCAGATTGAGAAACAATTCGGCAAGGGGTCCGTCATGAAGATGGGCCAGAAGACAGGCATGGAAGTGGAGACCATATCCACCGGTGCTTTGGCACTAGACATCGCTCTTGGTGTTGGCGGCTTGCCTCGAGGTCGAGTGGTCGAGATCTTCGGACCCGAAGCTTCCGGTAAGTCCACGATGGCCATGCATGTGGTAGCCGAGGCTCAACGCAACGGGGGTTCTTGTGCATATATCGACGCCGAACATGCCATGGACCCAAAGTATGCATCCGCCATCGGAGTCGATATTGACGAACTCCTCATTTCCCAGCCCGATACGGGAGAACAGGCTTTGGAGATCTGTGACATCCTGGTTCGCTCCGGGTCCATGGATGTGATTGTGGTCGATTCTGTAGCTGCGCTGACTCCACGGGCCGAACTCGAGGGTGAGATGGGCGACACCCATGTTGGTCTTCAGGCACGTCTGATGTCACAAGCCCTGCGCAAGTTGACCAGTAATCTCAACAAAAGTGACACCATCTGCATCTTCATCAACCAACTCCGAGAGAAGATCGGTGTCATGTTTGGCTCCCCAGAAACAACTCCTGGAGGCCGCGCACTCAAGTTCTACAGTTCTGTGCGTCTGGACATCCGCAGGATCGAGGCCCTTAAAGACGGTGGTGAAGTTGTCGGCAATCGCACCCGTATTAAAGTGGTTAAGAACAAGGTTGCCCCACCTTTCCGTCAGGCCGAGTTTGACATCATGTATGGCAAAGGGGTGAGCCGGGAGGCATCAATTCTCGACATTTCTGTGGAGCAGAATATCGTCAAGAAATCGGGTGCTTGGTACACCTATGAGGGGGAGCAGATTGGCCAGGGCCGGGAGAACGTCAAGAAGTTCCTGACGGCAAACCCAGATCTAATGATGGAGATCCAAGATCGTGTCCTAAAGGCCGTTGGCCTTATCGAAGACGACACCATCGATCTTGATGATGAATCGTCGAAGAGTGAGAACGGCACTGCGGATGAGCCCATAACCCTGTCCTAACCAGTGTTCTAGTATGCAAATAAGCGTCTTGCAGCTTCTAGCATCTAGCGAGTGCTAGAAGCTGCAATTTTCGACATGGATGGCCTGCTGGTTGAATCGGAGTCTCGATGGCGCCAGGCCGAACAAGAGGTCTGCCGAGATCTTGGGCTTTCGCTCACCGAAGACGACTTCGACCGGACCATGGGGGTGCGGATGCGTGAGGTGGCCAAACTTTGGTTCCAATGGGAACCATGGGCCGGTCCATCGACCGATGAGGTCGCCCGACGGGTGATCGACAGGGTTACCGAACTTTGTCAGGGAGTCGAGGCGCTCCCCGGAGTACCCGAGGCGATCGAGCTTCTTGTATCGGCGGGGTGTCGGTTAGCCCTCTGTTCGTCATCGGACCTCGTCATGATCGAAGCCATCCTGGCTTCGCTTGGTTTGCGTGACCGATTCGAAGTGGTGTACTCGGCCGAGAATGATGCCTTCGGGAAACCACACCCCATGCCCTATCTGGAGACGGCGTCGTTGCTCGGTGTCGAGCCACGGCGATGCATTGCTCTTGAGGATTCCGTGGCCGGGACCATTTCGGCCAAGGCAGCTGGGATGCGGGTCATCGCTGTACCCGATCCTCAATCAAGAGGCGGTGCACAATTTGGCGTGGCTGATGTCGTCTTAGAGTCACTCGCCCAACTTGACGATCATGTGTTGGGCGCATTGGCAGACCACACGCCACTGCCAACGTTATCTCGCCCCCGATTCCATCTCGCCTTCGAGGTTGATGATCTCACCAATGCTCGGTGGTTCTACGGCGAGGCTTTGGGGTGCAGAGAGGGCCGCTCCGATGAGGGGTGGGTCGACTTCGACCTCTGGGGTCATCAGATCGTTGCCCACCTGGTTGATGATGGTCCACCGGATTCCAGAACCAACGATGTTGATGGCCACCAGGTGCCGGCTCACCATTTCGGTCTCATTCTTCCATCTGGGGCATGGCATGACCTTGCTACCAGACTTAAACAAGCTGGGGTGAAGTTCCTTATGGAACCTACCGTGCGGTTTGCTGGCCAACCGGGTGAGCAGTCGACGATGTTTGTCCAAGACCCTGCCGGGAATGCACTGGAGTTCAAATCCGTTCTTGATGATCGAACGGTGTTCGCACTGGACATGGTCTAATCCGAGGGCACAGAGTCACGGCCACAGAGTCACGGCCACAGAGTCACGGCCACAGAGTCACCGGCTCCATAACGACGTCAGAAACCACCAAATAGGTCAAGAAGTAGCAACGAGGAGCATGGGCATGCAACTGGGGATGATTGGGCTAGGACGAATGGGAGCCAACTTGGTGCGACGTCTTCACCGGTCGGGCGTCAGCTGCGTTGTCTATGACCGTAACGTCGACGCCATTGATGAACTGGTGGCCGAGGGGGTGGCCACTGGAGCATCGGACCTGGGTGATCTGGCATCCAAACTTGAGGAGCCTCGGGCAGTCTGGATCATGGTTCCTGCCGCCTTCGCCGGTGCAGTGGTCATGGATATGGCCGACCATCTCAGCCGCGACGACATCGTCATTGATGGGGGCAACACGCACTACCCGTTGGATATAGAACGGTCCGATGTCCTCTCGCGGCGCGGTATTCACTATCTGGATGTGGGAACAAGCGGGGGCGTTTTTGGTCTAGAACGGGGCTATTGCCTCATGATCGGCGGAGAGGTCGAGGCGGTTCAACGACTTGACCCAGTCTTTTCGGCTCTGGCTCCCGGGCTCACCGCGGCCGAACGAACCCGGGGGCGATCGGGTGAGGCAGCGACCGAAGAGGTGGGCTACCTCCACTGTGGTCCGGCTGGGGCTGGTCACTTCGTCAAAATGGTTCACAACGGGATCGAATACGCCGTCATGGCTGCCTATGCGGAGGGACTAGGTCTATTGGACAAGGCCAACGTCGGCTCTAGCGACCGAGAAGTTGATGCCGAGACCGCCCCCCTCGGGGACCCTCGTCTCTTCCAGTATGACATTGACGTGCCAGCGGTCACTGAGGTCTGGCGGCGTGGCAGCGTGATCGGGTCTTGGCTCTTGGACCTTACCGCCGCAGCCCTCAATGAGGATCCGAATCTCGACTCGTTCCAGGGGCGTGTGTCCGACTCGGGTGAGGGCCGCTGGACTGTTCTTGCAGCGGTGGAATCGGGTGCCCCGGGGCCGACGATCGCCGACGCCCTCTTTGGTCGCTTTAGTTCCCGAGGAAACGCTGACTTTGGCAACAAGGTGCTATCGGCCATGCGATCCGAGTTCGGTGGCCATCGTGAAAAGAAGAGTTCGTGAGCGGCCTCGCCCCTGATGCTCAAGCCGATGCCCTGGTTCTTTTTGGGATCACGGGAGACTTGGCCAGAAAGAAGCTATTCAGTGCCCTGTACAAGTTGGAGGCCGATGGCCTTTTGGACTGTCCCGTCATCGGGGTTGCATCCTCGAAGTGGACAACAGAGGAACTCATTGACAACGCCCATGAAGCGTTGGCTGGATCCGACCTCGAACTTGACGACAATGTCTTTGGTGCTCTAGCTCGACGTTTTGACTATGTATCTGGTGACTATCGGGAGGCTACAACCTTCCAAAGGGTGGCGGACAAGCTTGGCGATGCCAGAATGCCTGTCTGCTATCTAGCCATTCCCCCTTTTCTGTTTGAAACAGTCATCAATGGGTTGGCTGACGCTGGTATTAACCACGGTCGGGTTGTTTTAGAAAAGCCGTTTGGCCGAGACCTTGAATCTAGTCGCAAGCTGGACCGGGCCGTTCATGCCCAGTTTCCCGAAGAGCGGATCTATCGCATCGATCACTTCCTGGGCAAGGAGCCGGTGCTCAACATTCTGGTCTTCCGGTTCGCCAATGCCATCCTCGAACCGTTGTGGAATCGGCACTACATCAGTCGAGTGACTGTGAACATGGCGGAGAACTTCGGGGTTGAGGGTCGAGGAAAGTTTTATGACGAAGTGGGCACAATGCGAGATGTGGTCCAGAATCATCTGCTTCAAATCGTTGCCTTGTTGGCTATGGAACCGCCTGTGTCTGACGATGCTGACGCCATGAGCGATGAGGTTGTAAAGGTCCTACGATCGATGAAGCCACTGGATCCCAGTACGGCCTTCCGTGGTCAATATGAGGGCTATCGTGATGAACCGGGAGTGGCCAAGGACTCCGACACTGAGACGTTCGTCTCGGTCGAGTGCGAGATCGATTCATGGCGTTGGGCCGGTGTTCCTTGGACGATCCGGGCAGGCAAAGCGATGGACAAGACGGTCACCGACGCCGTGATCGAGTTTGTCTCGCCACCGCGGCCGCTCTTCACCGACCTTCGTTGCGCTCCCGCTCCGAACCGGCTGCGATTCGTGGTGAAGCCAAACGACATCATCGAGTTCGAATTGCAGGCAAAACGTCCAGGGACCAGGCTTCTAAGCGAAACGATTTCTCTTGAGGTCGATCATCATGGAATGGAGTTTGGGCCAACCCCCTATCACCGTCTCATTGGCGACGCGCTAGCCGGCGACCGGAGACTCTTCGCTCGCTCGGACCAGGTGGATGCTGCATGGCGTATCGTGCAGCCCGTGCTTGATGCCCCACCGCCTGTTGTCAGCTACGCCTACGGGACAAAACACCCAGAGGGGGCACCTTCTTGAGCCAGCCCTGTGTGGTGATTGACCTGGGAGGCACTCACCTTCGGGCCGCCCTAGTTTCCTCGGAAGGAACGATTCTGCGGCGGCTTCAGAAGGAGACGCCCCACAACGAGCGACAACCCGAGACCCTGCTCCGACTCATGGAGTCGGTGGCCGAGGGCCATTCAGTGCGCCAGGCGTCTATTGGGGTGCCTGGCGTCGTTGACTATGACGCAGAGCAACTGATCGCTGCCCCAAATTTGCCCCGAAGCTGGATCGAGTTCTTGACTGGGAGTTGGTTGGCATCTCGCTCCGGTATTCCCGTAGCAATGGCCAATGATGCCGATCTTGCCGCGGTGGGAGAAGCAAACTTTGGCGCGGGGCGCGGTCATCGAGATGTTGTCTACGTCACCATTTCGACCGGGGTCGGAGCAGGGATTGTGCTGGATCGTCGGCTGATGCGCGGACGCTACTCCGGCGGCGAAGTCGGCCACTCCATCGTTGACCGGTCCAAGGTTCTCCACGGAGAGGATGGCACGGTTGAAGGCCAGGGGTCTGGATCAGCCATTCGGCGAATGGCTGATGCGACTGGACTTGGGGTCCATGGATCGGAGCTGGCCAATAGGGTACGAGCGGGCGAATCAGAGGCGGTTGAAATTTGGAACGGTGCCATTGATGCTGCGGCCTTCGGCGTCGTGAATCTTTGTTGGATGGTAACTCCTCAAATGATTGTTGTTGGAGGTGGGGTTGGCATGAATAGCGACATTGTTCTCCCCCTCATCGACCAACGGGTTCGGGACCACGGGCCCTCGATCGGACCCATTCAGGTGGTTTCGGCCCAGCTTGGCGACGATGCCGCCCTGGCTGGTGGTGCTGCCTGGTGGAGAGCGATCGGTCGCGACTAGTGGTCTCTCATCGGCTCGATGTTTTTCCTTCTGATCAATGGGTGCTCGAGGCGACCAATGTCTTTCAGCACTTCATCGAGGAGTCCTTGGCCGCACGAGACCGGTGCATCATTGGGGTAAGTGGAGGCTCGACCCCCGGCCCGGTTTTCGCCCAGTTGGCCAAGCGTAAGCTTGCCTGGAGTCGAATCATTCTGGTTCAGGTGGACGAGCGCGTCGCCTCGGTCGACTCTGGGGTTCGCAATTTGGTCGGCTTAGAATCTGCCTTTCGTGGCCTCCCTGTTCGGATTGTCGCTATGGCGGTCCAAGATGTCGACCATGGTGCTGGCCGCTTCTTGGCTGACCTTCAAACGGTTGCAGGCCGACCACCTGTTCTCGATATTGTCCATCTCGGTCTCGGTGAAGACGGTCATACTGCATCCTTGGTTCCCGACGACCCCATCCTCCAAGTGGGGGATCGAGATGTGGCAGCAACCGACACGTATCGGGGTTACCAACGCCTCTCCATGACCCGGCCGGTGCTGGAACGAGCACGCTTGGTATTGTGGCTCGTGCGAGGGGCGGACAAGGCTGGGTCTCTCCACCGTCTCCTGAGTGGCGATCAGTCCATCCCCGCGGGGGCGCTTCGGCCCATCCGGTCCGCTGTGCTGGCCGATAGTCCAGCGATGCTCGGACTTTGCCCCTAGTCTGGCGGAGTACCTTGGCGTAGCGCCAGTGCTTGAGGAAGGGACTCGAATATGAAGGTCATCGTTGCCACGGACGGCTCGCTGGACCCAGCTAAGGCGGCGGGCTTAGCCGCAACTCTGGCTGGCCCTGAGGGTGAGGTCCTAATCCTCACCGTGGTTGAGATCCCGCGCCAACTACTAGAGGCGATTCGTGAGGCCAGCGGGATCGATGATGGCACCAAGCTCACGAACGTGAACCCGGCCAACATTGAGTACGCCACCCAGGGGGGTGACCCTGTTCCCAAATCCGGCTGGATTGGGGATGATGCCATCATTGCTCGCTATGTCGAGGATCAACGGTCCGCCCGCACAAACTCCATGGCGGCGGCCATTTCTGAGGCCGGGGTCCGCAATGTTCGCACGATGTGCCGAGACTCCGAGAATGTGGTCAATGAGATCCTAAAAGTAGCCAAGGAAGAGGGAACCGACGTGTTGTGTATCGGCACGCTTGGCCTTGGTAGGTTTGAGGGTTTGATGGGGTCTATCTCGACCAAACTTGCTCGGCGCGCCCCAATTCCGGTTCTGCTCGTTCGCTAGCGGGGTCCTGGCCCCTAGTCTGATGAGGTGAAGAAGCGGTATCTCCTACGCACCTACGGGTGTCAGATGAATGAGCATGATTCCGAACGCATCGCTGGCCTTCTTGACTCTGAGGGATACGCGGCGACGGACAACGAGGCCGAGGCCGATGTTGTTGTGCTCAATACCTGCTGTATCCGAGAGAATGCTGACAACAAACTCTATGGGGCCCTCGGCAATCTGAAAGCCTTGAAGGCCTCCAAGCCCGATCTTCAGATCGTTGTCGGAGGGTGCCTGGCTCAGAAGGATCGCGAACTCATTCAACGCAAGGCTGGCCATGTTGATGTCGTTTTCGGCACCCACAATGTCCACCGCGCCACTGAGTTGATGGAGGCCGCGCGCGTCGGCGGACCCGTCTCGGAGTTCTACGAAGAGGCGGCGATGGATGAAGCCGAGGCTTTCCCCTCCGCTCTTCCGGCCAAGCGGCGGACCGACTTTGCTGCCTGGTTGACCATCCAAATTGGTTGCGACAACAACTGTGCCTTTTGTATCGTCCCCTCCGTTCGAGGCCGCGAGATCAGCCGACCAATGGACGACATTGTGGCCGAGGCCGAGCTATTGGCCAGTCAGGGCGTGGTGGAAATTACCCTGCTCGGTCAAAACGTCAACTCCTACGGTCGAGACCTAGCGGTAGCGGCCAGAGGAGCTGGAGAGGATGTTCGGCTAAGGCCAATGTTTGCCGAGCTGCTAAGAAAGGTTGGTGCACTGGAGGGCATCCGGCGGGTGCGTTACACCAGTCCTCATCCAAAGGACATGACACCGGACGTCTATGAGGCCATGGCTCAAACCCCGGCCGTGGTGCCCCATCTCCATTTCCCACTGCAATCGGGATCGGATCGGGTGCTGGCACTCATGCATCGTGGCTACACCGGGGAGCGCTACCTGGAGAAACTGGCAAAGGCTCGAAGCATCATCGAAGATGTTGCCATCACCACCGACATCATCGTCGGGTTCCCAGGCGAAACCGAAGAAGACTTTGTTCGTACGCTAGAGGTAGCGGCCGCGGCGGAGTTCGACAACGCTTACACCTTCGTGTTTTCGCCTAGACCAGGAACCGAAGCCGCCGAGATGGGCGAGATGTTCTGCGACCCTGAGGAGGTCAAGGACCGCTACGCCCGCCTCCGAACGGTGATCGAGCGTTCAGCCTTGGCCAAATCCCAGGCCAGGGTTGGCCGCATCGAGGAGGTCGTTGTCGAAGGACCATCAAAGAAGGATCCGGTGGTGCTCACCGGACGGACCGCGCAAAACAAGCTCATTCACTTTGCGTCTGCTCCCTTGCGAGTTGGCACCTTCGCCGACGTCCAGGTCACTGAGGGGCGAACCCAATACCTCCTTGGAGACCTCGTCGAGGTGACGGCGAAGGCCTCCCACCGAACCCGTATTCCGGTTTCGTCAATCTAGTGAGCGGCCAACGGCACCGAGTTGCTTTCCTTGTCGCGAAAGCGACCCACGAACGGGTCGAAAACGCGACACGGAAGGCGGCTGGCTGCCGGTTCGGGGTGGGCGTTTTGGGTTCGGCGGACCGGGCGGCTGCCGGTTCGGGGTGGGTGCGAGGCTAGCTGAGCTCGATGCCGCTGATCTGTAGGTAGGCGGCGAGACCCGGTGTCTTGAGCTCTGCCACGTTTGAGTAGCCAAGGCCTTGGTAAAACTCTCCCATCTTGGGCTCATCGTCGGTCACCACAACCTTTTGGCGTACCTCACTGAACCTCTCCAGACACACCCGAACCAGATAGTGCCCGACACCGCGCCTCTGGCTGACTGGCCGAACCAGCACATCTTGGAGGTACATCACCGACACCTCATCACTGAGGCAGCGAGCCATGCCTACTAGCTCGCCCTCGTCGTTGCGCGCCGTCACCACATAGGTGGAACGATCGACGGCTCGGGCTAGCGCATCCGGATCAGCGGCATAGATTAGCCATCCAACCGACTCATACAGTTCGACAAGTTCCTTGATAGGGACGACCTCGTCATCCGCGTAGATAATGGCCATGCCCAGATGCTAGGAGGTTGCTGGCACGAGCCGGTGAAGAAGTTCCTCGGTGTTGGGGTGGGGGAGTGCATTGCTTCGTCGAATACCAATGAGTTGGCGGGAGAACAGATTCTGCGATGTCGCTCGTCTTAGAGGGTGAGGGCCAGTCTCGGCTTGGATGACCGGTAGAACAGTCCACCCCAGTCCCAGTCGAACCATCTCACAAAGAACCTCGGGCTGATTAGACTCGGCCACAACGGGGTAGGGGGAACCAAGACGTTCCAGGTGCTGTTCGATCTGTGCTCGGGTGTGCGAGGTCTGGGGAAAACCAACCCACGGTCCCCACGAAGTGGGCGGACCGCCCTCGAGTTGACCGGGTCGGTACACGGCCATTGGATCATCGAGCAGTACAACGAAGGAAAGATCGCTTGGTCGGACGAAGGGTCGGACTATGACCGCAAAGTCCAAACGGTTTCGCTGTACCTGATCGAGCAGTTGACCTGATGGTGCGACACTAAGGCGAAGGTCGATCTGGGGGAAGTCGGCCCGGAACTGCCGCAATGCATCGGAGAAGTAGTGCAGGGCCGCCGCATCAATCATGCCGAGCCGAAGCTGGCCGGTCCCGGCACTTGATTGTTGTTGAATCCAGCGTCCGAGGTCGCCGGTTTGAGCAATTACTGTCCTGGCATAGTCCAGCACGGGAGCTGCGGCCGGCGCCAGTACCCGGCGCCTCCCCGTGCGTTCGAACAGTGGAAGTTTCAGCCTGCGTTCAAGTTCGGCGATCCCCTGGCTCAGGGCGGAAGGGGAAACACCAAGACGTTCTGCGGCAACCGCCCAAGTTGGAGAGTCCGATATGGCAACGAGATAGTCCAGTTGCTGAATGGTGACCATGGGAAGGCTAGCCGCTCGCATTCGGCCAGAGCCGGGCATTCTGGGTGACGTCAACGAGGGTGCAGGTGTCATAATTGTTAAGTATGACTGAAGTAATTGCCCTTATTGTGTCGTCTTAATTTATTGTTGCCAGATGGCTGAACCAATGAATATCGCTCCGGCAACCGGCAAACTCGGAATCTTGACGCCGGGGCTTGGCGCCGTAGCATCGACCTTCATCGCTGGGGTGCTTGCCGCCCGGGCTGAGGGAAGGCCACCTCTTGGTTCGGTGAGCCAGAACGCCCACATCCGAATCGGCAAGCGAGAAGACAACAACAACCCGCTCATTCGCGACTTCGCCCCAATAGCGGCCCTAGAAGACCTGGTTTTTGGTGGATGGGATCCGATTTCGGCCAATGCGCTAGAGGCCGCCCGGACGGCTGGGGTGTTGCAGGAAAGTGATATCGGTCCCATTTCGGGTGAAATGGAGGGGGTCGTGACCATGGATGCCGTTTTTGACAAGCGCTGGGTTAGCCGCCTGGATGGAACCAGGGTCAAGAAGATCGTCAACAAGTACGACCAGGCTCTGGCCTTAATCGAAGACATCGAAAAGTTCCGGATCGACAATGACTGTGATCGATTGGTCATGGTCTGGTGTGGTTCGACCGAGGCCTACCAGCAGCCAAGCGCAGTTCATGAAACAGTTGCGGCGTTCGAACAGGGAATGAAGGACAACAACGACAACATTTCGCCGAGTCAGCTCTATGTGTACGCGGCGCTTCAGTCCGGTGTGCCTTTCGCCAACGGCGCCCCCAACCTTTCGACCGACCTGCCATGCATGATCGAATTGTCCAAGACCCGCGGGGTGCCGATTGCAGGCAAGGATTTCAAAACCGGCCAGACGCTGATCAAGACCATCATCGCGCCGGGCCTTAAAGCCAGGATGCTTGGGCTTCGCGGTTGGTTCTCGACCAACATCTTGGGGAACCGCGATGGCGAGGTTCTTGATGCCCCCGAGAACTTCAAGACCAAGGAAGAGTCCAAACTTGGGGTGCTGCATACCATTCTGCAACCCGATACCTATCCGGATCTGTACGGCAATATTGATCACGTTGTGCGAATCAACTACTACCCGCCCCGCGGTGACAACAAAGAGGGTTGGGACAATATCGACATCTTCGGCTGGATGGGGTACCCCATGCAGATCAAGATTGATTTCCTCTGTCGTGACTCCATCTTGGCCGCCCCTATTGTCTTGGATCTGGCACTATTCATGGACCTTGCCTCACGGGCTGGTCAGTCTGGCGTACAGGAGTGGTTGAGCTTCTATCTCAAGGCCCCCCAGGCCGCGGGAGAGTCCGACCCCGAACAAGACCTGTTCATCCAGCAAACCAAGTTCAAGAACACATTGCGAGAGTGGATGGGTGAGGAGCCAGTGACCCACAGCGAGGCTGGCTAGGTGGTCGATTTCCTTCGATCTCGAAGAAGAGCTTAGTGGGCTCGATTTCGCGGTCTGCAGTGGAGTGACTATGGTCGCGACTCCGGGAAGATCTGCGAGATCCTGAGGCTAAGGAGATCTGTGAGTGATTCGGCGATCCGATCCGGAGTCGAGCAGGCTCTGTTGGCTCGCACCTGGCTCCTGATACCAAGCTTTCTTATCGGCCCCGAAGTCTGGCGAGGCGTGGCCGAGATTTTGGAGATGCTAGGGCAAACAGCCATCATTCCAAGCCCTGGGCGGACCAAGCCCGACGATTCCGATCATCTGGAACCTTGGCTTTGCGATGTGCTTGACTCGCTGCCAGACGACCTCAACGGGCCACTTGTTGTCTGTGGCTATTCGGCGACCACGCCGCGGTTGCCCATGGTTGCCGATGCGTTGATAGCCAGTGGGTTCGAGGTGACAGCAGTTTTG
The DNA here is from genome assembly GCA_024276425.1 of Actinomycetes bacterium. GTDB lineage: Bacteria > Actinomycetota > Acidimicrobiia > Acidimicrobiales > SZUA-35 > JAJRQY01. The sequence goes on from JAJRXF010000013.1 coordinate 69,638, forward strand.
ATGGTGAATGGTCGTATCCCTGAAGATGGGGTGAGCCCGACCGAACGCGATTCGCCCTTCATGGACACCCTCGATGCTCTGGTTCGACCCGATGACTACTTGCCCCCTTGGCACCGGTGGTGGGGTTCGATGGTTGAGGATATGCTTCCCGATGACGAACAGCGTCAACGCATCTTTAGTGAATGTAAGCCGGTACCCCGATCCGTTTTTGATCAGCCGATCCCTGCTCCAGAGCTACCCAATTCGGTGGGGTTGGGGTTTCTTGGCCTCGGTGATATGTATCGGCCCTCCTATGACCATGCTGTGGGGGAGGGGTGGGCGGCAACCAGGGTTGATGGGGAGCACCTCGACCTCGTGGTTCAGCCAGTTCTTGTCGCCGGTGCCATGCTCTCCCTTTGCCGCCGCGCCGAATCCCTCACTCCCCGGCCGGTCCTCTAGTTCGATTCGACAACTAGGAATCACCGGTCAATTAGGCTTCACAGTGTGAAAGCTTCCCAGATGATCGGCCAAGACCGGTGATACCCGGGGGTCTGCCCACCTGGCTTGTTCATTCTTCGGATCGAGCCGGAATTGCGGCCAGCCGGCCCGATCTTCATGGTCAGGTTCGGGGGTTGGCCAAGGGTCTTGGTCAAACACTTCGTGACATTCACGCCATCGGTCCCGAGTCGATTCGAGGGTTGCCGGCTGAATTTGGATGGTCAGCGGTGGCGGCTCAGATCGATCGTGCTCTAGAGGCTGGAAAGGTCCTGCCTTCGTCACTTCCAGACCCCTATTGTCGCTATGGGGTCAAGCAGCTTCATGCGATCTGGGTCCAAGGGCGGCCGGATGCCGAGAACCTTGTGCTTTGTCACGGCAAGCCACTTCTCTCTTACTTCTTCTTCGACGGCGAGGACTTCGTCGGTACTGATCACCTTGAGAGCTTCATCGTTGCCGACCAGCACCTCGACCTTGCAATCATGCAGCGGGAAATCCACCAGATCTTGGGAGCAGAAGCGGTTTTTGAGTTCTACGAGGCCTATGAATCCGACCCAGACCTTGTGCGTATTGACCACTACCTGCTCGGGAGCTTTCTGCGATGAGTCGACCTCATCTGGTCATTGTCGGGCCAACGGCAACCGGAAAATCCTCCCTTGCCCTGGCGTTGGCCCGGCGTTTCGAGGGAATCCAGATCATCTCTGCGGACTCTATGTCGGTGTATCGCGGTATGGATATCGGAACAGCCAAAACACCAGTGGATCAACGCCAAGACGTTCCTCACCATCTTCTCGACATTGTTCCCCCATCTCATGAGTTCACGGTAAGTCAGTTTCGTGCTCGGGCAGCCGAGGTGTTGGACAAATTGGACCAAGCGGGGGAGCAGGCGATATTGGTGGGAGGGACCGGACTTTATGTGCGGTCCGTCGTCGACAACTTCACCATGCCTGGTCAGTATCCCAAGGTCGTTGCCTCACTAGAAGCCGAAGCGGACACGGCACTTTTGTGGAGAAGACTCCATGCTGTAGATCCACGAGCGGCCTCCAAGATGGAACCGACGAATCGTCGCCGGATCCTTCGTGCGCTTGAAGTTTGCCTTGGTTCGGGGCGACCTTTTTCGTCGTTTGGTCCGGGGGTCGATGCGTACCCACCGACTCGGTTTGCTCTGGTTGGTTTGGAGATCGATCGGGGGCACATGGACGCTCGAATCGAATCGCGTTACGCCCAGCAAATGAAGCAAGGTTTTCTTGAGGAAGTCCGGCGCCTTCGGGAACTGCCCAACCCGATGGGGCGGACCGCGAGCCAGGCGCTGGGGTATCGGGAGCTACTAGCCCATCTTGATGGCGAATGCAGCCTTGGTGAGGCGCTCCTTGAAGCGAATCGGCGGACGAAGAAGTTTGCCCGTCGCCAACAGCGCTGGTTCCGTCGGGATCCTCGAATCCGGTGGTTCCAAGCGGAGGACATCGATCTTGTTGATCAGGTCGCAAACTGGTGGGGAGAACGAGCCGATTCGTGAGAGAATGAAGCCACTGTGAAACTCACGAAACATCATGGACTTGGAAATGACTTTCTCATCGCGGTTCAGCCGGCGCGCTCCTTGGATCTCACCGACGCAATTGGATGGTGCGACCGGCGACGTGGAATAGGCGCCGATGGACTGATTGAGTTGCGGTCCTTGAGTGCTCCCAGCGAGCAAAGCCCGGCTCTGTGGGCCATGACCTTGTGGAATGCAGATGGGGGCGTGGCCGAGGTTTCGGGAAATGGGCTTCGCTGCGTTGGTCAGGCCTTGGCCATGCAGGCGAACATCACCGATGCCTGCTCGTTTCTTGTTCGTACCGGCGGAGGAATCCGGCGAGTTGATGTCGAACCGGACCGGCGTGCTGGCAACCACAACGTTCGGGTGGAGATGGGAACGGCAACCGCCGATCTCGACGTATCAGGCCGGTGGGGCGAACTTGGTGTGAAGGTCGATCGACAGGTTGGTGTGTCGATCGGGAACCCTCACTTGGTTGCTCTCGTTGACCATCCTGAGGCCCTTGACCTTGGGGTCATTGGTCCAATTGTTGAGTCCGACTACCCAACAGGTGTCAACGTTCACCTTGTGCGGGTCGATAGCCCTAGTTCTTTGACAATGAGAGTGTGGGAGCGAGGCGTTGGCATCACCCAGGCCTGTGGGTCTGGGGCCTGTGCTGCGGCGTGGGCCACTCGCCAATGGGGTCTGATCGAAGATGAGGTAGAGGTAAAGATGACGGGTGGGGCGGTCACGGTTCAGATGGAATCGGATGGTAAGGCGGACAGTATTTGCTTGGTCGGGCCGGCAACCTTCATTGGCACGGTGATTCCCAGTGAATGAGGGTCCCAATTCTGCGATCTCACCCGACATCTCGGCGTTGGAGTCAACCGACTCCAACCAAAACCCAGAATCCGAGGACGATTGGGTTCCGGGAGCAGATCCCGGGGAAGTGGCGGAGAACGTCGACTCTCACCGTGGAGCGCTCGGCGATTTTGGCCGCGATGCCATGGATACCGAAGCTGGTTTTCTCGACCGCAGCTTCCGGGAGCGGATTGTAATCGTGGGGGTGACCAGGGATGGTCACGACACCCAAGACACCGAGGCTTCACTCGACGAACTGGAACTCCTGATCGATACAGCGGGCGCCGATGCGGTTGATCGTGTGACCCAGCGACGCGCTCGGCTCGATCCGGCGACCCTGGTGGGCAGGGGAAAGGTTCAGGAGATTCTTGAGGCGTGTTTGGCAGTGGATGCTGACACTGTGGTCTTCGACGATGAACTCAGCCCGGCCCAGCAGTTCAACCTGGAGCGGATTCTCCAGCGCACTGCGCTTGATCGAACGGCGGTGATTCTGGACATCTTCGCCCAACACGCAACATCGGCCGAAGGCAAGGCCCAAGTCGAGCTAGCCCAACTTCGCTACAACCTCCCTCGTTTGAGGGGCAAGAAAAACTACTCCCAACAGGGCGGGGGCATCGGTACGCGGGGTCCGGGTGAAACCCAGATTGAGGTTGACCGTCGACGTTTGGTGCGCCGCATGCACAAGTTGGAAAAGGACCTCGTTGGGATCTCAGCCCGACGGTCCAATCAGCGTAAAGCCCAGCACCGGTCCCCATATAAATCAGTCTCAATAATTGGCTATACCAATGCTGGTAAGTCAACACTTCTCAGAGCCATTACCGGCGCAGCAGTCAAGATCGAGGACCGGCTATTTGCCACCCTCGATCCAACGACTCGCAAGACGCAGATGCCAGGAGGGGAGCAGGTCCTTTTGACGGACACGGTGGGCTTTGTCCGAAAGCTCCCTCATCAGTTGGTCGAGGCGTTCAAATCGACCCTCGAAGTTGTGGCTGACGCCGATCTACTAGTTCACGTTGTCGACGGTGCCGGGGTGGACCCCTATGGTCACATTGACGCTGTTCGCGAGGTGTTGCGTGAGATCAATGCCGACAAGGTTCCGGAGCTTGTCGTTTTCAACAAGGCGGATCTCGCCGCTCCGGATGGAGAGATAGACGTCGTGACGCGTCTCGCCAGACAAAACCATGGTGCGGTTGGTGTGTCGGCGGCGACCGGGGTAGGAATTGATGTGCTCCGAGAGGCAATCGTTGACGCATTACACGCCATGTCGCGTAACTATGAACTCTTTATTCCCTGGGATAGGGGCGACATCTTGGCGGCAGTCCACCGGGAGGGTGATGTGATGAGTGAACAAACTGAGGAGAAGGGTATGCGGGTAGAAGCGCGTCTCGAGGATGCTTCGGCCAAACGGTTGCGGCGGTTCGTGACGGCCGAACTCTCGTTCCAGGACGAGAGTTACCAATGAGTTCCGATGCTTTTGTACCCCCTCCCTATCCCTATGAGCGTCTCGATCCCCTGAAGGATCTGGCCATGAGCCACTCCGGTGGCGTCATCGACCTGTCCATTGGCTCACCATGTGACCCGGCTCCGGACTTTGCGGTTGCCGCGTTGGCCAACTCGGGAGCCGAGGTGACCTATCCACCTTCTATTGGAACCGAAGTATTTCGCTATGGGGCTGCGGCCTGGCTCAATCGTCTGGTTGGAACGAATCTGGAGGCCGACGATGTGCGGGCCACCATCGGGTCTAAAGAACTCGTAGCCGGAATGCCTCACTGGCTTCGGTTGCGACGTCCCGATCGAGACACGGTGTTGTACCCCGCGGTGAGCTATCCCAGTTACGCTATGGGGGCAACCCTGGCTGGGTGTCGGGCCGTTCCGGTTTCTATGACCGAGGACTGGTCGATCGACCTGGACACGATCGACCCCTCCGACACGGATCGGGCCCTGTGCCTCTGGGTAAACTCGCCCGGAAACCCGGCTGGTGGTCTGGATGATCTTGGGGCAGTAGCGAGGTGGGGACGTTCTCACGGAGTCCCGGTTCTGTCGGACGAGTGCTACATCGAGTTTACTTGGGATGGCCCCCCTCACTCGATTCTTGAACATGGCCTCGATGGGGTGATTGCGGTGCACTCGCTCTCGAAACGTTCGAACCTGGCTGGTGCACGCGCTGGTTTCTATGCTGGCGATGGAGAACTGATCCACTACATCAGTGAGGTTCGCAAGCACGCCGGATTCATGCCACCGGGCCCGGTGCAATCAGCTGCGGTTGCGGCTTTGGCAGATCAAGCCCATGTCGAGAGCCAAAGACTGAGGTATCGGGATCGCCTTGAGGCGATGCGCCTTGTGCTGGCCAGAGTCGGGGTGGAAGCCCCGCTGCCCCGAGGGGGATTTTATCTTTGGGCACAAGCCCCAGACGGTAACTCCTGGGGCCTGGCTGAACGATTGGCCCGCCAGGCCGGAGTACTGGTCAGCCCAGGTGAGTTTTACGGGCCAGCCGGTGCACAACACATTCGGGTGGCCGTGGTGCAACCGGCAGACAAGATAGCCCTGGCGTCGGAGCGGCTCGATCGAAATGGAGTCTAATGACCGACCTTCTGGCTCTCGCTGCGGAACTGGTCGATCGTCTCTCAGTGTCATTTGAGGAGGCTGGATTTGTCCATTGGTTGCAGTCCGAGCTTCAAGAACTGTCACATCTTGAGGTCACAAGGGTGGGGGACAATCTGGTGGCCCGCACCAATCTTGGTCGGGCGCAGCGACTGATTCTGGCCGGGCACACCGACACCGTTCCGGTGAATCACGACCCCGATCTGCCCGGTGGGAGCAATGGCTTTGCCCGTCTTCAAGACGATGTCCTATGGGGGGTTGGATCAGCCGACATGAAGGGAGGACTGGCTGTATTCTTGGACCTCGCCCGGACTGTTCCAGAGCCGGTTGTCGATTTGACCTATGTGTTTTATGCCCGGGAGGAAGTTGGTCAAGAACACAATGGTTTGGCCGAGTTGGCCAAACTTCGTCCGGACTTGTTGGTCGCTGATTGTGCTGTGCTGGGTGAACCAACCGATGGGGTGATCGAGGCTGGCTGTCAGGGAGCGATGCGGTTGGAGATTACCCTCCGCGGCGCTAGAGCCCATACCGCTCGGCCGTGGATGGGACGCAATGCCGTCCATCGCTTGGCTGGGATCCTGACCGACCTCAGCAGCTATGAACCCCGTCAGCCAGTCATTGATGAGTGCAAATATCGAGAGTCGATCCAGGCGGTGCACGTCGAGGGTGGTGTGGCGGGCAACGTCTTGCCGGATGAGGCAAAGCTTCGCGTCCACCACCGCTATGCCCCGGATCGAAGCGCCGCGGAGGCCGAGGCCTGGGTGAGAGAGTTTCTGGCTCCTCATCTCCAAGACGGCGACATGGTTACAGTCCTCGACTCGTCTCTGGCCTGTCCTCCTTCTCTCACCCATCCACTTCTTCAACAGTTGCGCACTCATGCTGGGGCAGAGGTGCGGGCCAAGCTTGGCTGGACCGACGTAGCTCGTTTCGCCGAACTGGGTGTTCCAGCGACGAACTTTGGGGCGGGTGACCCCCTGGTCGCTCACACCCGAGATGAACACCTTCATCGGGCATCGATCGATCGAACCGGGGCCGCCTTGCGAGCACTCGTAACTAGCGCCTCAAAGTAGGATGGCTGCATGGTCAGCGAGAGACAACCCAGGGTCGAACTGGCGATCGAGACCAAGGAACTGACCAAGTACTACGGGAATCATCGTGGGATCGAATCTCTTTCCTTTTCTGTCCATGCCGGGGAGATCTTTGGCTTTCTTGGCCCGAATGGTGCCGGAAAGTCGACGACGATCCGAATCCTGATTGATCTCTTGCGCCCGACATCGGGCGAAGCTCGAGTGCTCGGTCTGGAGCCTCGGCAATCGTCGGTAGACCTGAGAAGGCGGATTGGCTACCTTCCTGGCGACCTGGCCATGTATGACCGGATGACGGGCCGCGAAGTTTGCCGCTATTTCGCCGCATTGCGCCGGTTGGACACTGGGCCGGAGGTTGGGCGTTTAGCGGAACGTTTCCAGCTTGACCTTGACCGGCCGATCAAGGACTACTCCACCGGCAACCGCCAAAAGGTTGGTCTGGTTCAGGCCTTCATGCACCAACCCGAGGTGTTGATCCTGGATGAACCGACCACCGGTCTCGATCCGCTGATGCAGCAGGAGTTCTATGGGTTGTTGCAGGAGGCTCGAGACGACGGAAGAACAGTTTTGTTGTCCTCTCATGTTTTGCCGGAGGTGGAGCATGTTGCTGACCGGGTCGCGATTGTTCGAGAGGGAGCCATCGTAGTTGTTGAGGATGTTGAGACCCTCAAGGGGCGAGCGGTCCGGAGGATGGGAATCGACTTCGCTCGGGCGGTTGAAGCCTCGGCATTTCTGTGTCTCTCTTCGGTCAGGTCGGCCGAGGAGTCTAACGATGGCCATCGCTTGGATCTACGAATTGAGGGGGCGGTTGACGAGGTCGTTAAGGAGATGGCCAAATACGAGGTAGTGAACCTCTCTAGTGGTGGTGGTGACCTCGAAGAGGTATTCCTTGACTACTACAGGCAACCCGAGGACGCAATGGAATGATTGGAAGCATTTTTCGGACCAGTTTCCGGGAGCGCCGCAGCGCAACGGTGTGGTGGACACTCGGCATGGTCTCCCTCGCGGTGGTAACGGTCTCGTTTTTTCCGACGATCCGCAATGACACGGAATCGTTTCAGGAGATGTTCGATTCCATGCCGGAGGGGTTGCTGACGGTTTTCGGCATCGATGACTCGACCCTGCTAATCACCCCATCTGGTTTTGTCAACAGCAGGCTCTACTCAGGAATCGGACCGATTGTGCTTTCCGCCTTTGGTGTTGGCTTAGGGACGGCGGCCATTGTCGGGGAGGAGGACCGTGGCACCCTGAACCTATTGTTGGCTCAGCCGATTTCTCGGACTCGGCTGGTACTGGAGAAGTTCGCGTCGGTGACGGCATCAACCTTGAGTGTCGGAGGAGGAGTTCTTGGTGCCCTTGTTGTCCTGAACCCAATTGTGGATCTCGGTTTCCCGCTTGCCAATATGGTGGCGGCGAATGTCGGGCTCGTTCTCATGACCCTAGTGTTTAGCGCGTTCGCCTTGGCTATCGGATCGCTCACTGGGGACCGGGGGAGAACAATCGGGCTGTCGGTTGCGCTTGTTGTAGGGGCCTTTGTCATCAATGGTTTGGCTCCACTTATCGATTCACTTGCCTGGACCCGCCAATTCAGCCCGTTCTACTGGTTGCAAGGCCCAAACCGTTTGAGCAATGGGTTCAGCCTGGGTTATTCGTCGCTGATGGTGATCGCTATTGGAAGCCTCGTTTGTGTGGCGGTCTGGGGCCTCAACCGTCGTGACATCGATGTCTGATGACCCAAAAGGTGTTGCCATTTTTGTTCTTGGTCAGGTAGCGAGGGGATCCTCGGGCCACTCGTGTTTGGGGTAGCGGCCGCGTAGATCCCTTCGAATGTGTTGGTAACTGCCCCGCCAAAATCCGGGTAGGTCGGTGGTGATTTGGGTCGGGCGGTTGGCCGGAGATAGCAGCTCAATTACCAGTGGCACCTCGTTTGGTCCAAGCATCGGATGAGTGTCGAGACCGAACAATCGCTGCAGACGAACGGACAACACTGGTCGTCCGCTGGAGTAGTCGATGGGGGCGGAGCCGCCCCGGGGCAGGTGGAGTTTGGTCGGAGCCTGCAGATCGAAGCCCTGCCGCTGCTCCCAGTCAAGGAGCGCGAGCAAGGAACTCCCCAAATCGAGAGAGCGCAGCTGAGTTGGTGTCGTAATGGAGCTGAGTACCAGCCAGTCATCCAGCCGATCTAGGAGTGCAGCGTCTGTGACATCGGGCCAGGCCAGTGGAGCCTCTCGATGGAGCCAGGCCAGTCGTTGACGGATGGAGCCTGCCCGTGTACTCCAGGTCAGCACGTCCAGTCCGTTTTGTTCGATGGCTCGACCTAGGGCAGCTTGAAGACTCTGCCCGGAGGGGAACGCGATGTTGTGGCGATGCAGGGCGATGGCACCCAATCGTTGCACGCGCTCGGCCCGGAAGTTCCCTGACTTGTGGTCATAGCCGATCTCATCGGCCCATTGGATGGATTCTTCGCAGGCTGCCAGAACCGTGGCCCGGTCGGTGCGAGCTGCCAGCCGGACCCGGGCGGAGCGTGCAGCACCGTCAGCCTCCACCACAACAATAAAAGCAGCGTCTTCCAGGCTTTCTCCAGCCCGTACCTCCACCTCTCGTCCACTGGCCAACAGGAAATGACCTGGTCTTGCCTCTCTCGCAATCCCGACCCGATCGGGCCAGGTTCGGGCCAAAAGCTCTCCGCTTGAGGGGTCGGGATCCAGAGCGGGGATCTCCGGTTGTTTTTGGGTTGATGGTTCGAGGCGACGCTTGATCCGGTCTGTGGCCCGGCGAGTTTGCTGGTCGTTTCCATGACGGTCCAGCACTCGGTCAAGGTCGAGGCTTACAAAGCGTCGATCGTTGTTGGTTAGCGCCGCAATTTGGAGGGCGAGATGTTCAGACCTGGTGCCCTGCGCGTCAAGTACGAGGGCAGCCATGCGGGGATCCAAAGGAAGGCGACCGGCGCGCCGGCCCTTGGGTGTCAGCCTTCCATCTGGGCGGACAAGTCCGAGACGGTTCAACGTGGCGATGGCTTGGTGAAGCCGGCGGCGACCTGGATGGTCCAAGAGGGGGAGGGCGGCCGCCTGTGGGTCTCCCCAGCGAGCGATCTCAAAGGCCACAAGGAGAGGATCGCCAACGAGGATTTCCGGGGGAACTGCTGCATCTAGGAGCCGATGGTCCTCCGCTGACCACAGGCGAAAACACACTCCGGGGCACGTTCGCCCGGCACGCCCTCGTCGTTGGTCAGCGGAGAATTGGGTAGTAAATCGGGTTTCTAGTCGCCCCAGCCCACTCAAGGGATCAAACCGCGCCCGACGGAGGAGACCACCATCGACCACGGCTTCCACTCCGGGCACGGTGATGGAAGTCTCGGCAACCGAGGTGGCAACAATCACGCGGCGCCCGCGTTGTTGTGGCCGCAGGATCTCGTTCTGAACTGTCTTTGGCGTGCCCCCGTGTAGGCCGATGGCAATGACGTCGGCGGGTACTTCGAGTGTGCTGAGTACCTGGTCAATCTCCCAGCGACCGGGTACAAAGGCCAAAACATCACGCTCGACTGAGGCAATAGCTTTACCAATGGCGTTGGCTACCGCCGGGGCGAACCCCTGACGCGGAGGACGCTGCATGTACCGGGTCTGTACCGGAAAGGTTCGCCCCTTGACATGCAGGATGGTTGCGGACCCCAACAAGGCCGCGATGGGTTGGGGATCGATCGTAGCTGACATCACCACAATCCGCAGATCCTCACGGAGAGTGTCTCTGCTTTCCAGCGCCATGGCGAGGCCAAGATCGCTGTGCAGGTTTCGCTCGTGGAATTCGTCAAAAACGAGGGCTCCAACACCAGGAAGTTCGGGGTTGTCCTGGAGGCGGTTGGTCAATACGGCTTCGGTCACGACCTCAATACGAGTTCGGTTGGAAACATCGTGTTGCCCTCGAACGGTCAGCCCGACCAGCCCTCCTACCCGGTCGTTGAGCAGTTCGGCCAGTCGCTCGGCCGTTGCCCTGGCGGCGAGCCGTCTTGGTTCGAGAACGACAACTTTTTGGCCAGGCTCAATGGAGTTGGCTACGGCGAGGGGGATGAGGCTGGACTTGCCGGCCCCCGGTTCGGCGGTAAGGACCAGCGAAGGGGGTGAGGAAGAACCGGGGTTGAGTCTTAGGCAGTCGGTGACCTGATCTAACACTGCCTCGACGGGAAGGTTTGTGGTTGTCCACCCGAGCTTGCCCATTCCGGCCCAGGGTAGGTGGATTACTGAGACCCGATGGGTCTACAAGCGACGCATGACCGTAACGACTCGACCATAGATGTTGATTTCTTCCGGCTGGAAGCGCATTGGTTCAAGCGCGGGGTTGGCGGGCAGAAGAACAATCTGGCCTCGCTTCTTGTCAATGGAGTAGGTCTTCACGGTCGCCTCTTCGCCCGGAATGCCGGCCACAACGATGTCGCCCCCTTTGGCCGTGTTTTGCACGCGCGCCACCACGAAATCACCGTCGAGAATTCCGGCGTTGATCATGGAATCACCCCGAACGCTGAGCATGAAAAGGTCTCCGTCGCCGGTTAGGTCGGCTGGCACAGGCAACGTCTCTTCGATGTGCTCGGCTGCGAGCACATCGGTGCCTGCCGCTACCTGACCAACGAGGGGTACATGGCGGACGGGTCGTCGCTCGATCCCGGATGCGTCGGAGGTGGAGTCCCAACAGACCTCAATTGCCCGTGGCTTTGACGGGTCGCGCTTGAGGTATCCCTTTTTTTGCAAGGTGGCCAAATGTGAGTGCACCGTCGAAGGTGAGGTCAGCCCAACTGCGGTGCCGATTTCGCGCACGGATGGTGGAAAACCACGCTCTCGCATTTGTGCCGTGATGAATTCGAGGATCGACCGCTGCCGGTCGGTCAGTTGGTGTTCGGTCATAATAGTCTCCTGTCGAACAGGTGTTTGGGCCAGTATGGCACGGCAGTGCGTACAAATGTTCGATCTTGGGAAATTTCTTGCACCGAGGTTGATTGGTCGCCTTATAGAACAGTTGTTCGAGAAATAGGTTGGAATCGAACACTCGTTCTGGTTGAATGCGGTTTCGGCTGAATGGGGTTTAGGCTGAATGGTTGAACGGCTGAATGGTTGAACGGCTGAATGGTTGAACGGACTGTCAGACCTCGAGAGGAAGATGATTCACATGGTTGCACTACTGACACCAAACACCCTACGTCTGCGCCGTCTCCCTCAGCAGGGACCAGGGCCGAATCTTCGTCTGGTCCGGAATCCACCACCGACAGCATTCGTTCGGCTGGCGCGCTCCGCTGCAGCCGTTAAAGCCCTGGACCGGGCAGCGCTCGCTCTTGTTGGGCTGGCTGGTGCCATGTTCATGATGGTCATCGGGGTCCGACTTGCTCAAGGAGAACCCCCAGCCTCCTTCGAGACGGTGCCCACCGCGCTCGAGATCCCACCTGTGGTCGAGACGGGTGATCGGCTCGTCACGGTCGAGATCGGTCAAAATCTCTGGGATATTGCTCGCTCGATTCAGCCCGAAGGCGATGTGCGTCCACTGGTGGATTCCCTGGCTCAACGAAATGGTGGCTCGGCCGTCGCCGTGGGGCAACAGGTGATTGTTCCGGCAGTCTGGGTTCGAAACGGGGACCAGCCCTAGGTCGATGTACCCGGATTGCGGTGCTTGAACCCCCCCGAGCTATCACCGAGCAGTGAGAAGGTCATGGGGCCCGCTACCGTTCCGCTAATGAGGTGCCCGGCGTGTGAGAACGGCGATACCAAGGTCGTCGATTCGCGAGCAGCCGAAGATGGTGAAGTGATCCGTCGTCGCCGTGAGTGCGTGGGTTGTCGATATCGATTTACTACCTTCGAGCGAGTCGAGGAGGTCCCCCTGTCGGTGTTGAAGCGGTCGGGTGAGTGTCAACCCTTCGATGGAGCCCGTATTGTCCATGGTCTGTGTTCAGCGGCAAAGGGTCGTCCGGTCACAGAGGAGCAGTTTGAGTTGCTGGCCCGTGAAGTGGAAGAAGAAATGCGCTCAATCGGTGGTCCGGTGACTTCCGAGCGCGTCGGGCTTGCGGTGTTGAACCGGCTACGGGCTATCGATCAGATCGCGGCCTTGCGTTTCGCTAGTGTGTACAAGGGGTTTACTGAGGTAGCGGACTTCGAGCGCGAGTTGCGACTTATCAAGCCCTAGTAGGCCGATAGGATCAGATTGACCGGCGGAGCCAATCTGGTCTCAACCAATTGTCCGCGACCGCCGATAGATCAAGGGTGCTACGACCCTCCCTCCTTGCTTCGAGCTTTCTTGCCACTGTTGTTGGACTCGTTGGTCTGTCTGTGCCCCCGGCGATGGCGGAGGAGTTGTCGGTGACGCATGGTAAAGCGGTCGTTTCTTTGGCGGCGGATAAGAACTACCAAGACCTCGAAGACGAGAGCGACGAGTACGGCCTGGCGGACCTGTTGCAAGAGTTCAGCAGGCTACATCCGGACGTGGTTGCAACAATCGCGGTCGATCTTGATTCGCTCGGACCAGTTTCTGGGCAGTTGGTTTCTGCCCGGATTGATGAGGATGATTCAACCGCGAGGTTGGTCGCGGCGGCAAAGGAGAGAAATCGCCTTGTCGTTCAAATGGGGCGCACGGAGAGGAAACTTCGAACCGCCCTTGCGCTGCAAGCCGAGACCAGAGAGGCACAGCGACAGGCCGAGAGCGACCTAAGGGATATGGCGGTGTCGACATTCATCGTCGTGCAGGAGGCAACGCTGGAGGGACCAGGGGCAGGACTCGATGGGAATTCTTTGGAAGAGATTGCCTCAGATTCTCAACGCAGGCTCTCCGAGAGTTGGTCACAGGCTCAAGATGAGCGAATCGAAGCCGAAGCAGTCGTCGCGCAACTTGAAAATCTTCTGGATGAGCTAGGCGTCGAACTCGACGTGCAGGTTCGGGCTTGGAATGAAGCTTCGGCCGATCTGGAAGATGCGGAACTACGGATTGAAAACCTGCAACCGGAGTTCGAGTACGAACTGATGACCACTCTAATCCGTGGTACCGACATCCCAGTCGTTGTCTTCGATGCCTACTACAGGGCGGAGCTTCAAACGGCACAGGACCGACCCAGTTGTCGGGTGACATGGAACCAGTTGGCCGGGATTGGCAAGGTCGAAAGCTCACACGGTTCCTTTGGCGGAAACACCGTTGGAGTCACGGGCCGAACCGACGGGGAGATCCTAGGACCGGTTCTCAATGGTGATCCGTTTGCGGCGATCGCCGACACTGACGGCGGCCGACTTGATGGTGACACGATCTGGGATCGCGCCGTTGGTCCGATGCAGTTTATTCCCGGCAGTTGGTCGATCTTTGGAGCGGATGGAGATGGAGACGGAACTCGGGATCCTCACAATATTTATGATGCCGCGCTGGCCGCGGCCAATCATCTCTGTGGCACGACTGGCGGGCTCGACAAGCCAGAGAACTTCCAAGTTGCCCTTCTCGGCTACAACCAGTCTGTTCCTTACGGGGAACTAGTGATGAGTTTTGCCGACAACTATCTCCGAGCCGTTGGCTCGATCGTCATTGCCGATCAGCCAGTGATCGATGAGCTAGCTGTGACGGATTTCGCGAACGAACCCAACGGCCGAATAACTCGTTACTAGATTGCCAGAGGCGATGCAGACGGAACGTTCTTAAGTCTCCTACTGTGGGTCCCAGCGCCGGACGGGGAGAACGACCAC
>JAJRXF010000014.1 GCA_024276425.1 Actinomycetes bacterium
GCTGAACTTCTCGCCGGACCATCTGGACGCCCACGCCAACGTTGAGGCCTACGAAGCAGCAAAGGCCAAGATTTGGATTCATAGCGATTCGTCGATGGTTGTGGTGGTCAATGAAGCAGACCCCGTCGTTGCCAATCATGTTCCTGAGGGGGCCACCATCGTGTCCTTCGGGCTCCCAAGTTCGGATTGGCGTGCAGACAACGGTGAACTGCTCGGCCCAGGTGGGGCGATCCTTTCCGTGGCTGAACTGGCTCGAAGCCAACCCCATGATGTCGAAAACGCGGCCGCCGCGTGCGCAACGGCTTTGGCTGCTGGCGCCTCGCTCGACGGGGTGGCCAACATGCTTCGCCACTTTGAGGGCCTACCCCACCGACTCCAACCCATCGGAACCTTTGATGGAGTTCCCTGGTTTGACGATTCCAAAGCCACCGTTCCCCATGCCACGCTGGCCGCAGTTAGTGGGTTTGGCTCGGTGGTACTCATTGCTGGGGGAAGAAACAAGGGTCTCGATCTGTCCCTGTTGCGCCAGACGACACCGCCCGTTCGGGCCGTTGTAGCTATTGGAGACTCGGCTCAAGAGATTGTTGAAGCCTTCGCTGGATTGGTTCCCGTGGCTGTCGCTGATGACATGGACAATGCGATCGACAAAGCGGCAACAATTTCTCGAGGGGGGGATGTGGTGATTCTCTCTCCGGCTTGCACCTCCTTCGATTGGTACAAGAACTACAAGGAGCGCGGCCTGGACTTCGCTTCTCGGGTGACAAGAAAGTTCTCTACGTGATGGTGACTACCTCATGACAACAACCAAGACCCGTCCTCGCGCCAGGACGAGACCCAAGACCAACTCACGTCGAGCCGCGGCTCGCCGGGGTCCGACCCAGTCCCCGAGCAAGGAGCGCTCCACCAAGGAACGTTCCGTCCGAACAAGACGAAGCCGTCCGCCGGTGAGTTCACGATCGGCCAAGCGGGTCCAGCGTCGGCTCCCAGCGGCCAAAATAACCCCGTCGGGTCAGCGGCTTGCTTTCCTTCTGAGCTTGCTTGTGTTGGCACTGACTCTGTTTGGCTTGGTCATGGTGTTGTCTGCTTCGTCGGTTACGAGCCTTTATCGGTTCGATGCTTCGCCCTACTATCAATTCAAACGTCAGCTCCAGTGGGCGGGCATCGGGGCCGTGGCCTTCGTTGCTGCGAGCAAGATGGACTACCGATGGCTTCGCCGGGTGGCAACCCCGTTGTTGGTGCTGTCCATCGTGTTGATGGTGGCGGTACTCATACCGGGTATCGGAACCGCCAGGAACGGGTCTAGTCGTTGGCTCGGGGTTGGTTCCTTCGTCATCCAACCCTCCGAGCTGACGAAGCTGGCAGTTGTCATCTTTATCGCCGACCTTCTCACTCGTCGACACAAGCGCATGGACCGAGCCGACCTCACGATTCGTCCAGTCATGGTGGTCTTAGGAGTCGTTTCACTGCTGCTGCTTCTTCAGCCGAAGCTTGGCACACCAATTATCCTCGGGGTTGTTGGTCTCATGGTGCTCTTTGTTGCCGGCGGCCGATTGGATCACCTGGTTGGTTGGGCCACCGTTAGCGGTCTCCTGGCCACCTTCTTTGCCTTTAGTTCGCCCTACCGGCGGCTGCGAATCACGGCCTTTTTGAACCCTTGGGAAGACCCGACAGGGTTCGGCTTGCAGACAATTCAGAGTCAAGTCGGAATTGCTTCTGGCGGACTTTTCGGTGTCGGCCTGGGTGCGGGCCGGGCCAAGTGGGGCTTCTTGCCCTACGCCCACTCCGATTTCATTTTTGCCATCGTGGCCGAGGAAGTTGGCTTGGTAGGAAGCGCGGCGCTGATTATGGCGTTCTTG
Organism: Actinomycetes bacterium; assembly: GCA_024276425.1. GTDB lineage: Bacteria > Actinomycetota > Acidimicrobiia > Acidimicrobiales > SZUA-35 > JAJRQY01. Next base: position 1,857 of record JAJRXF010000014.1, read on the forward strand.
TTGTTGGGCTATCTTGGTCTGCGCACCGCGATGAAGGCTCCTGATCGGTTTGGGATGTTGTTGGCGGTCGGCATCACCTGTTGGCTGCTCGTCCAGGCGTTCTTGAACATCGGCATGGCCATTGGTCAACTTCCGATTACCGGTGAGCCGCTGCCCTTTGTTTCTGCTGGCGGGTCCAGCCTCGTTGCCGCGCTGGGTGGAGCTGGCCTGCTTACCAGCGTTGCCCGTAGGACAAAAGCATGACCAAGGTCTTGATCACCGGCGGCGGAACAGCGGGGCACACCAACCCGGGAATCGCCGTTGCTCAAGCACTACTCGAACGAGGTCTTTCAACCAGCGACATCCATTTCGTTGGTGGCGAACGAGGAAACGAGGGGGAACTGGTTCGCTCCGCAGGATTCTCCATCGATCTCCTGCCCGGCCGGGGCATCCTCCGTTCCGTTCGTGTCCAAGCCATTGGCCAGAATCTGACATCGATTGTTGGGCTTGGCCGCGGTGTCGCTCGGGCTTTGCGAATCATGCGCACCATCAAACCCGACGTGGTTCTGTGTCTTGGCGGTTACGCGGCCTTTGCTGCGTCGCTGGCCGCGGTCGTGACCCGAACCCCTTTGGTGGTCTCGGAACAGAATGCACGGGCAAGCGCCGTGAACCGCCTTTTTGGACCCTTGGCCAAGGCCTGCGCGTTGCCATACCCCGACACCGACCTTCCCAAGGGAGAACTGACGGGAAACCCGATTCGCTTGGATGTCCTTCGTGCCATGGCAGAGGCGAATCCAAGGGCCGCCCGGCGAGCCCTTGGTGTTCCTTTGGGGCGAACCGTTGTAGCGATTTGGGCCGGATCCCTTGGTGCGACGAGCATCAATCGTTCGGTTCGAAAGCTAACCGAACGGTGGGCCAATCGAGGCGACCTCGCCATCTACCATGTTGTCGGCCGTCGGGATTGGCCGGAGTACCGCCACTACGGCACCGCGGGAAATGGTGTCGAGAACTCCTCGAACCAACTCTCCTATCAGGTGGTTGAGTATGAGAATCAGATGCCGCTTCTTCTTCGTGCCGCCGACATCGCCGTTTGCCGCGGTGGGGCATCAACTGCGGCCGAACTTGCTGTGGCCGGGATCGCTTCGATCTTGGTTCCGTTGCCGACGGCCCCAAGGGACCATCAACGGGCCAATGGGATGGAACTCGTTCAAGCCGGTGGAGCGCTACAAATCGATGACCAGGATCTAGGCAATGAAGAACTGGCGATCAAGCTAGAGGAATTGATTACGGATGAACTGCTCAGGCAACGGATGGGTATAGCCGCAAAGAGCGTTGGCCGCCCTGGCGCGGCCGACGCGGTGGGTCAGATCCTTCTGCGCGAAGCAGAAGGCTCGGGCAAAGGGATCCGATGAATGCAATGAGCCCAACCGCGGGATCGATCGATCTGAACAGGCCCAGACGCATCCATATCGTTGGCATTGGCGGAGCGGGCATGAGCGCAATTGCGGAGATTCTCATCGGCACCGGTCATCGGGTGTCTGGGTCCGACTTGAGCGATTCGGTTCCACTCAGCCGATTGCGTCAACAGGGCGTCGAAACCAGCATCGGACACAACGCAGACCAGGTAACCGACGCAGAAATTGTTGCCGTTTCGAGTGCCATTCCCGCGACAAATCCAGAAGTTGTCGCCGCCAATAATGCAGGTATTCCCGTTCTGCGGCGAGCAGAAATGCTCGCTGCCATTACTAGAACGTGGCGTACCGTCTCGGTTGCCGGTACCCATGGAAAGACCACCACGTCGGCCATGCTTACCGTCGCATTGCAGGGTGCGGGCGCCGACCCTGCCTATCTCGTTGGTGGGGACCTCCGAGATTTTGGCCGAGGGGCCGCGGTTGGCCAAGGAGAGATTCTGGTGGTCGAAGCTGATGAGAGCGATGGGACGTTCGTCGAACTCGATTCCAGCGGGATCATTGTCACCAACATGGAGCCGGATCACCTGGACTTCTATGGAGGGTTTGACGGCTTGCGGGCTGCCTTTGTCCGCTTCATCGATGGTGCGACCGGACCAAAGGTTGTGTGTCTGGACGACCCAGGATCGGCCGAACTTGTTGTTGGGCGAAGTGATGTTGTCACCTACGGGACTACCCAGGGAGCTAGTTGGAGAATTCTGAATCCGGTACCGACCCCGGTTGGAATCGGTTTTGAGGTTGATGGGCCCGATGGCACCTATGAGCTGAGGCTTCAGCAACCAGGCATGCACAACGCGCGAAACGCAACGGCGGCATTGGCCATGGTCGGGTCCCTCGGGGCCGACGTTGGCCAAGCGGCGACTGCACTCAATGGTTTTGGCGGGGTGGGGCGCCGCTTTGAAACTCGCGGCCGAGTCGATGGAGTCACTTTGGTTGATGACTACGCCCACCTCCCCACCGAGGTTGCTGCCGCCCTTGCCGCAGGAAGAAGTCTTGATCCTGAGCGTCTGGTCGTCGTCTTTCAACCCCACCGCTACAGCCGAACCGAACACCTCTGGTCGACCTTCACCGACTCCTTTGCCGAGGCCGATCTGTTGTTGATAACCGGGATTTATGGTGCGGGAGAGAACGAGCGGCCTGGCATTAGTGGCAAGCTCATTGCCGACGATGTTTCGGCCGCCCACCGGGATCTTGATGTGCGTTATGTCGAGCTTCTTACTGATGTCGTGGATCAGCTCACAGCTGAACTGAAGAGCGGCGATCTCTGTATGACCCTTGGTGCGGGTGACCTGACATTGGTTCCGGATCTCGTTCTGACCGGTCTCGCCAGTCGCGAGGGTGGAGGGCAGGCGTGAGTTGGAGCCGCTCAACCATGCTGGCTGGCGAGTTGCTGGGCTCACTGGCAGATCCAAATGTTGACCTAGGCCCGTGGTGCACGTATCGGGTCGGTGGTCCAGCAGCTCTCCTGGTCGAGGCTCGGTCGGTGGAGGATCTTCAATGCATCAGCCGGGCCGTTTCCGAATCAGGTGCCGAGGTCCTGATTGTCGGAAAAGGATCGAACTTGTTGGTCGCTGATGCTGGCTTTGATGGAGTGGTGGTGCATCTGGGTGATGGCTTCGCCGAGGTGAATAGTCGGGGGACACGGGTTGTGGCCGGAGGCTCGGCCATGTTGCCAATCGTTGCCCGTCACACCGCCAGGGTTGGCTTGAGTGGATTTGAATGGGCGGTGGGCGTGCCGGGGACGGTTGGGGGAGCGGTTCGCATGAATGCTGGTGGCCACGGATCCGATATGGCTGCGTGTTTGAGTGAGGTCGAAGTGGTAGATCTTGCTAACGGGACCCACTCAACCCTAACGGTCGATGAGCTTGAGCTTGGGTATCGCCGTTCTGCTTTGCGTCCTGCTCAGGTAGTCGTAAAGGCTCACCTTGTTCTCCGGTCAGGAGTTCGCGAGGATGCCGAATCCATGATCGCAGATATTGTCCGGTGGCGTCGCGCGAACCAGCCCGGTGGACCCAATGCGGGCAGCGTTTTTGCCAACCCCGACCGAGACTCCGCTGGTCGACTCATCGATGCCACTGGTCTCAAGGGGCATCGTCATGGATCGGCAGCAATCTCGGACAAACACGCAAACTTCATTCAGGTCGACCCTGGCGGACGAGCTGACGATGTTTATGCCCTCATCCGCGAAATTCAGGCCAGAATATTGGAGACTCACGGACTGGTTCTTGAACCGGAGAACCGTCTCATTGGATTTGACCAGCCTCAAACCAAAGAACTGGATCATGACAGCAACTACTAGCCCCCCAAAGAAGAGCCCAGTCAAGAAGAAGGGCTCCCAGGCCGCCGGAACCAAAGCTCCGCTACCTGCACCCGACCAGGGGCCTAGGGTTGAGCCGCGTATCGAGGCCAGAAGAGCCTTGGTGAAGGCCGACGCCGATCGCCGCCAGCGGCGAACAATAGTGGCTCTTGTTATCGTCACCCTTGTGGCGGTGGGGGCCATGATTTTTGTACAAAGCTCTTGGCTTGATGTTGACCAGATTGTTATAAGCGGGGCGGCGCGGAGCGATCTATTCGAAGTGAGGGATGCAACCGAGATCCAGAACGGGGACGCCCTTTTGGAGTTGGATCTGCGTCAGGCGGGGCAGAACGTCGAACGTCTGCCCTGGGTCGAGTCTGCTTGGGTGGAGCGAACGTTGGATGGCACGGTAACGATTTATGTGAAGGAGCGGGTCCCCATAGCTGCCATTCCAACCAGTGAGGCGTTGGTCCTGGTGGATACGAGCGGCCGGCAACTTGAGGTTGTCACCGAACGTCCGCCCGGTTTCATGAAGATTGAGGGGATCGAGGCCACTGGGGAGGTCGGGACTCCGGCGCCTCCATCGGCCCAAGCAGTCATGCACTTGGTGGCCGAACTCAAGCCACAACTTCAAGTTGAGGTTGAACGAATCTATTTCGATGAGACGGAGGATCTTTATTTGGATCTGCGAGTCGGTGGGCGAGTTCTGCTTGGCACTGACAGTGGTTTGACCGAGAAGCTGGTCAGCCTGCAAACGATATTGGATCGAGTAGACCTGCGTTGCCTCTGGCAGATAGACCTTCGGGTCCCCTCTGCCCCGGCGCTAATTCGTCAAAGCGCGGAGGGTGAAATTGGCGCATCGTTGACGAACCTCGCCGAGTGCTCCTAATGTGGATAGGTTAGGCACGTCACGCAACTGGTGTATCTTGCTTCCTGAAGCGGAGAGCTCGGTTCGTTGGTTCAGGTGAATTGGGGCTGTCTTCGCCAGGAGCGGCCATTGGAATGAGCATCGCGTCACGAGATTGTGATGTTGGTACGCAGATCAGGGCGAATAGGAACGGTATGACAACCCAGAATTATGTTGCGGTCATCAAAGTCGTCGGCGTCGGCGGTGGAGGTTGCAACGCAATTAATCGAATGATTGATGCCGGACTCCGTGGCGTCGAATTCATTGCCATTAACACTGATGCACAGGCAGTGTTGATGAACGATGCAGAGACCAAGATTCATATCGGCCGGGAGTTGACTCGCGGTCTAGGAGCCGGAAGTGACCCGGTCATTGGGCAGCAGGCCGCCGAGGAGCACCGTGATGAGATTGCCGCCGCACTCGACGGCTCCGACATGGTCTTCATTACGGCCGGGGAGGGCGGTGGTACCGGTACCGGAGCCGCACCCATCATCGCCGAGGTAGCCAAGACTCAGGGGGCCCTTACAATCGGAGTCGTTACTCGGCCGTTCGGATTCGAGGGCCGACGCCGGTCCTCTCAAGCGGATTCTGGGATCGTTCAACTCCGGGAGAAGGTCGACACACAGATCGTTATTCCCAACGACCGACTTCTCTCGATCGCGGATGAGCGGACCACCATGATCGAAGCCTTCCGACTGGCTGATGAAATCCTTCTCTCCGGTGTTAGCGGCATTACCGATCTGATCACGACGCCGGGACTGATCAACACGGACTTCGCCGACGTTCGTATGATCATGCATGACGCCGGTAGCGCCCTTATGGGCATTGGTAAGGCAGATGGTGAGGGACGAGCATTGGCCGCGGCCCGAGCGGCGATCGCCAGTCCACTATTGGAGTCCTCTATCGAAGGGGCGCGCGGCATCTTGTTGTCGATTTCGGGCTCAAGCGCGCTTGGCCTGTTCGAAGTCAACGAGGCGGCAGAGATCATTCACGACGTGGCCCACCCCGATTGCAATATCATCTTCGGAACGGTGGTTGATGAGAGCATGGAGGATGAGATTCGGGTAACCGTTATCGCTGCTGGGTTCGACCGTTGGGACACCCAGGGCGAAGAAGAGGCCTCGACGGGCCGAGACGCGATGGCGGACCTGCTGGCAGACGACGACTTGGAAAGCTCGGCCGCCAGGGACACCATTGATATCTTTGCTTCTGAGGACGAGGACCCCGACGACGACTTCGACGTTCCCTCCTTTTTGAAGTAGACCTGTGGCTGGCCATCGAGTGGGTCAGGATGGGCGACTGCGTGAAGCGTTCGACACTGATGCGGGACAAGTCCAGGTGGTGTGCAGTTCGAGTGAGGACGGCGATTTCTCCTTGGGTCAACCCTCCGAGGATCTTGAACGTCTCCGAATGGGGCTCTGTCCCTATCCGTGGACGTGGTTGAGGCAGGCGCATGGTGATCGGGTCGTCACTGTTGTTGAGCCCGGTCAGCATGCGGGTGCGGTTGCTGACGGAGCTCTGACCGGCAGGCAAGGGGCAGGCCTGTCCGTTCTAAGTGCCGACTGCGCTCCGGTGGCTCTGGTTGGGAGTCGCGGTTTAGCCATTGTGCATGCCGGTTGGCGAGGGGTCATGGCCGGGATTATTGCTCGGGCAGCCGAGGCACTCCGGAGCCAAGGCTCGACCCCGATCGCCGCGGTGCTTGGGCCGTGTATCTACCCCGAGGCCTACGAGTTTGGCACCAGAGACCTGGCTTTGATTGTCGATCGTTTCGGTCGGGACGTGGCGGCTGAAACCTCTGCTGGCCGGCCAGCTCTCGACTTGCCCGCCCTCGTCAGAGCCTCATGTGATGAGTCGGGTTGGGGGGAGCCGTTGGTTCTTGCCAATCGAGCACACGTTCCAGCCTGTACGAGCAACCCAAGCTACTTTAGCCATCGGACCCGAGGCGATCAGGAGCGTCAAACTATGGTCGGATGGATCCAATGAGCACCTTTTCCGAACGACTCACCGTTGTCCAGCAACGGATCGAAGCGGCGGGTGGTTCGGTTGGGTCGGTGACCATCGTTGCGGTCACCAAGACCCGCCCAGCTTCAAGCGTATCGGTGGCTCTTGAGCATGGCCTGGTGAACCTGGGTGAGAACTACGCACAAGAGCTCGTGGCCAAGGCCGCCGAGGCCATGGAGACGTCCGCTGAAATGGGCGTCAAGCCGGGGGCGCCGCAATGGCACATGATCGGAAACGTTCAGCGGAACAAGGTCAAGCTTTTGGCTGGAGTCGTCTCGCTTTGGCAGACCGTAGATAGAGCAAAACTTGGTCGGGAGATCGCCAAGAGAGCCCCGGGTGCAAAGGTGCTCGTCCAGGTCAATACAACCAAGGAGCCAAACAAGGCGGGTTGCGAACCCTGCGACGTTGCTCGCTTGGTTGAGGATCTGCAAGGCCTTGGTCTGGTTGTTCGAGGTCTGATGACGGTCGGTCCGACGAATCAGGCAGAGGACCCGCGTCCATGCTTTAGTTTGTTGCGGGACTTGTCCGTCGGACTCGGGCTGGAGGTGCTTTCGATGGGAATGAGCGGAGACATCGAAAAGGCTGTTTCGGAGGGAAGCACCATGATTCGAGTAGGTACGGCGCTGTTTGGGCCGCGAGATCGGGCAAACTAGGGTCTTGTGTGCAAATACTGTTCGCTGTACCACGCGAGCAACGCCGGGCGAAGTAAACGCCGGATCAACTGTTAGGACGCCGGATGTCAGTTTTTCGAAATGTGATGGTGTACCTCGGCCTTGGGGCCGACGACGAGTACGACGACGACTACCTGGCCGATGAGGGCCCAGTGAATGAAGCCTCAGTTGGGGCCGACTCCTCACGCGGTCCGGTCGCGGCCAGTCCCAGCATGAGTGTTCGTGGTCCGACGAATGGCTCATTCGGAAACAATCCAGCGACGGGCGAGCGTCCTTCAGCGGTTGGTGCGGTTCGGCCCCTACGGTCGGTCCCCGTTCCGGACGAGAACGACGAGCCAGCAGAAGCTCAAACCGGTACCGCTGTCAGTACACCCAGAATCGACGACTCCCGAGTTCGCGCCGTTCCAATGCAGCGTTCCAAGCCTCGCGCTCTCGCCCCCCAGTCCTTCGGGGACGCCAAGACCATGGCCGATGAGCTACGCAAGTCAGTCCCGGTCATCATGAACCTGCGTGGACTCGATCGCGATCTGGCTCGCCGTCTCATTGACTTCGCCAGCGGATCTTGCTATTCGCTTGGCGGCAAGATGGAGAAGCTGGCACCTCAGGTTTTTCTCCTCATCCCCAAAGCGGTTGAGGTTAGCGATGATGATCGTCGGCGGATCGAGGAACGCGGCTTCGATAGGGACTAGTTCGACAGGGATCACTGCCCAAGACGGTGATCCCTGGGGTTTGACGCCACTCTGGCTACGCTGTGGTCACTATGAGTGCTCAATCTGACCGCTTCCGAGTTCTGCGTCGCCTGACGGAAATCCGATTTGAGGATGAACTTCGGGGCTACAGCAAGAATCAAGTCGACCGAGTCCTAGAGACCCTTGCTCCACTGGCGGCCGACGTCGAGCAGCTGCAACTGAAGTTGGCTGAGGCCGAGCGGCGTGCGGCATCGGCCGAAGCGCGATTGTTGGAAAACACCGATGGGGGAGCGTCGCAAGATCTTCTCACCCCGGCGCCAGGGGCAAATGAGCCACCTCCCGACTTCGATGAAACCCTTCGCAAGACACTGCTATTGGCCCAAAGAACCGCCGATACGGTCGTGCGAGAGGCAAACGAACAGGCGGAGGAAACTCGATCCAAAGCAGCCGAGGAAGCCGAGCGTCTAGCTCAGGCGAGCCGCTTTGAGGCCGACCGTCTCGTGGCTGAAGGCGAGGCTGCCCGGTCCGCAATGGTGGCTGAAGTTGAGGGGGAGCGGGGTGCCCTGCTTGCCGATGCTCGAGCGAAGGCCACAGCACAAATAGCGGAGATCGAGGCGGAACTGGCCACGGTGCATGAGTCCCAGCGCGAGGAGTTGCTCGATCAGATTAGTGAGCTTCAACAGATCCGCGATCTACTGGCTGATGACATTGAAAATTTCGAGGCCTACTTGGCCGAGCGTCGGGAGACGGTCCGGGCGGCCATGTCGGAGATCAACGTTGTTCTGGATGATCCGGCAAGGATTCGGCCATCGATGCCGCCACAGGCTTCCAGTATCGCGCCGATCGATCCCGGAGCATACCAACCCATCAAGGTTGAACTCGAGTCGTTGCGAGCCATCGAGCCCCAGAAGGTTCCGGCGATTGATGAGCCAGAACGAGATACGGTGTCCATCCTCGACTCCGAGGACGTGGCCGACGCCCGGTTGCTCGACGTATTGTCATCGGCCACCGAGGATGAGCCAACCTCGGCTCAGGTCGAACCGGTCGTTGGGCAAACGGATTCCGATGGAACCGCGGTTGAAAGACGTGAGTCGTTGACCCAACAGACCGATGTGGTCACCGAGTCGGTAGCCGAGGCCGAAACGAGCGTCGAGGTTGAAACTCCAAGCGATGCCGATTCCATCCCCGCTCCTGCTGTGGAGCCTGAGCCAGCTCCGGTTGGCGCAGTCACTGAAGCCGTCGAGGTGGTTCCCGGAGTCGCTGGAATTGACTTAACCGAAGCGGATCCCGCAGTAGCCGATGTTGCTGGGACCGAGGTTGCAGCGGTTGATCTGGCCGGCACAGACGACCCGGAGGTCCTGATCGATGTCGAACGGCCCGCGTGGGCCGATTCGGTGCCAGAAGGCGACGCAACGGGATCAACTGACCCATTCCTTGACGAACTCCGCAAGGCGACGTCGGGATCGAAGAAAAACGATGAGGCGATGGACCGTTTCCTCAACGATGAGATGGAGGAACCCTCGCGCGGAGGTTGGTTCGGGCGTCGCCGCTAAGAAGGGCCCACTCGCTCGATCTCGACCCGCAGTGGTTTGCCATCGATCATGTAGTCGTGATTCGCTGAGATGCCTTCACGGTGCATGGTCTCAACGGCGAGCACTTCACGGCTGATCCAGGGGAGATGCGGGCTCACATCCAAGGGGAGTTCGCTGTAGGTCATTCGTATGCGGTCAGTGGGGTGGAACCCGAGGTCCTTTCGCATTTGCTGAATGGCCCGAATCATGTCGCGGGCCCGTCCCTCGGCTTCAAGTTCGTCCGTTAGTTTGACATCGAGAGCCAGGACGATCTGGTTTCCCGGAAGGGGGGCGGCAGCCACGCCATCCAAAGGATCGAGAGCTAATTGGAACTCCTCGGCAGCCAGGGTGTGGCCAGCAACGGAGATCGTACCGTCATGATTGACCGACCAGTCACCGGCCTTGGCTGCCTTGATCACGGTCTGGACCTCTTTGCCGAGCTTGGGTCCAAGGATCCGTCCATTTGGTTGAAGTCGGAAACTGCCGTAGTCCCCTACCTCATCGCTGAAGTTCACGGCCTTCACGTTAATTTCACTGGCCAACAACTCGGCGAATGGCTCGATTGACCGCGCTGTTGCCCCAGCCAAGGTTGCACTGGCCAGTGGTAGACGAACTCGTAGTCCCCGATCTTCGCGTAGGGATAGGCCGGCGGACGCTGCCTGGCGGAGTTGGTCCATGGCGGCAACAAGTTCGTTGTCCTCCGGGAGGTCATGGGCGTTGGGCCAATCCTCAAGATGCACTGATCCTTGATTGTCATTGAGACCAAGCCAGATCTCCTCGCTGGTGAGAGGGAGAAGAGGGGCACACACCCGGACGAAGGTTCGAAGAACGGTGTAGAGCGTATCGAGCGCGTCGATATCAAGCTCGACCTCCGGATCGGTGTTCCAGAACCGATCGCGACTGCGGCGAATGTACCAGTTCGTCAAGGCATCAAGGAATGACTGCACCGCTTCACAGGCGTTGGCCAACTCGTATCTGTCCATGGCCTCAGTAGCGGCCACCACAAGTTCATGGGTCTTGGCCAGGATGTATCGATCCAACAGGTTGGTGGAATCGATTCGTTCCTGAGCCTTGTAACCTTCGGCGTTGGCGTACAAGGTAAAGAATGAGTACGCATTCCACAGCGGGTTCAGTGTTTGGCGGACAACGTCGCGGATACCTGAATCGTCCTTCGCTATCCGGGTGTCGAGGCCACGCAGGATGGGTGAGCTAATCAGATACCACCGCATTGCGTCCGAACCGACCTGGTCAAAGACGGCCAGGGGGTCGGGGTAGTTGCGAAGCTTCTTGGACAGCTTGATCCCGTCGTTGTCCAGGAGCGTGCCGTGACAGATCACGTTGGCGAAGGCTGGACGGTCAAAGAGGGCAGTTCCTAGGACGTGCATGGTGTAGAACCAGCCCCTGGTCTGGGGGATGTACTCGACAATGAAGTCTGCTGGGTTGTGTCGCTCGAAGTATTCACTGTTCTCGAAGGGGTAGTGCAATTGGGCGTATGGCATCGACCCAGACTCGAACCAGCAGTCAAGAACCTCTGGAACCCGTCGCATCATGGACTGACCTGTTGGATCATCTGGGTTGGGCCGGACGAGCTCATCGATGTAGGGCCGATGGAGATTCTGGGGGCGAACTCCAAAATCGGCTTCGAGTTCGTCTAAGGAACCGTAAACATCGAGTCGCGGGTAATCGGGGTTGTCACTCCTCCAGATGGGGATCGGGGCCCCCCAGAAACGGTTGCGACTAATGCTCCAATCCCGTGCACCTTCTAGCCAGCGACCGAATTGGCCGTCGCGTACGTGGGAGGGAATCCAGTTGATCTCCTGGTTGAGTTCGACCATGCGGTCACGAAAATCGGTTACCCGGACGTACCAAGAATTGATTGCTCGGTAGATGATGGGCGTATCGGTCCGCCAGCAATGCGGGTAATTGTGGTCATAGGTCTCGTGGCGAAACACCACCCCCTCGCGCTGTTTAAGCCAAGCGATCACCTCGGTGTTGGCGTCAAAGACATTGAGTCCAGCGAAGTCGGTGATTTCCTGGGTGAAGCGCCCGCTGTCATCGACGGGCACCACGAGGGGCAGGCCATTCTTTTCGCCTACCTTCTGGTCCTCCTCGCCAAAGCCGGGAGCGATGTGAACAATTCCGGTACCGTCTCCAGTCTCCACGAAGTCGGCAACGACAATTCGAAATGCCCCGCCCATGTCGGCGAAGTAGGGGAAGAGAGGACGGTAGGTTCGTCCGGCCAGATCGGTCCCCGACACCACCCCCACCTGGTGGGCGCCCTCAAGTTCCTTGGCGAACCGCTCCAGGGCTGCCTCAGCAATGACGTAGGTTACTTCTCCGAGGCGCATGAGCGCGTACTCGATGTCGGGCCCGACGGCCAGACCGAGGTTGGATGGCAGGGTCCATGGGGTAGTAGTCCAGGCCAGAACTCGACTGATTGTCCCCTCCACCAGCGATTGATCGAGGTCGAATCCGACGGTCAAAGCCGGGTCCTGGCGGGGCCGAGTGGCATCGTCCAATCGAATCTCGAAGTTGGACAACGGCGTTTCCGCGCCCCAGGAGTAGGGCATGACGCGATGTGCCTCATAGACAAGGCCCTTGTCGTACAGTTGTTTGAAGGCCCATATGACTGACTCCATATAGTCCAAGTCCATGGTCTTGTAGTCATCTTGGAAGTTGACCCACCGGGCCTGACGGGTGACATAGTTCTCCCATTCAGCCGTGTAACGCATCACCGATGCAGCGCAAGCATTATTGAAGTTCTCGATGCCAAACTCCAAGATCGCCTTGCGGCCAGCCACCCCAAGTTCCTTTTCGGTTTCCATTTCCGCTGGAAGCCCATGTGTGTCCCAACCAAAGCGACGCTCTACGCGCTTGCCTCGCATGGTCTGGTATCGAGGAACTACGTCCTTTACATAGCCGGTCAACAAGTGGCCATAATGAGGAAGACCGTTGGCGAAAGGCGGACCATCGTTGAAGACGTAGAGTTCGCCGCCATCTTCTTCGGTCGGACGCTGATCGATCGATGCTTGGAAGGTCGAGCCCGCGTCCCAGTATTGAAGAATTCGGTCTTCCATCGCCGGAAAATTGGCTCGGGGGGAAACCTCGGGGTACGGACGGAGTCGTGATGGGTTCTTGGCGGAGGATTGACCGCCGCCCGACCTTCGGTGGGAAGACATAGGTAGGGCAGGATACCGACAGATCTATTCGGGGATCAGGGATTTAGTCTGACACGACGGGAATTTTCCTATGTCTGGTCTCGCTAGCGGATACCTCCGACCTGCATGTGCACAAGCCTGGGATGGTAACTGGGGTTCCAGTTTGGAAGAGAATGACCGCTCTGACTCGTTTCCAGTGGATCGGCGACCTACAATGCCTCGACCGTTCGGTCCGAAAGAAGCAGATGCCCATGGCTCGTACCTCCACATCCGCCAAAAAGGCGCCAGCTAAGAAGTCCGCGGCTAAGAAGTCCGCGGCTAAGAAGTCAACGGCTAAGAAGTCAGCGGCTAAGAAGTCAGCGGCCAAGAAGGCCGCAAAACAAGGAGGAACAAAAGCCGCAGCCAAGAGGCCAGGAGCTAAGAAGTCATCGACGAAGAAATCGGCTACCCGGACGGCAGCGAAGAGCGCAGCCAAGAAGACGAAAAAGAAACCTGCTAGGGCCGCAAAGTCTGGCGCAAAGTCAGCTACAAAGGCAGCTTCGAAAAAATCGACGAAGAAGGCAGTGTCCCCGAAGGTGAAACTCCCCGCGTTTCTTACGGATAAGAAGTGGCTTAAACAGCAACACGAGGCGCTCCTAAGCGAACGAGCAACCTATACCCACAATGCCGAGGCCTTGGCGGCGGAGGCCGCTGCTTTGATGGCCGACCGGGACCCCGGTGATGTGCAGTTCGATGAAGAGTCGGGCGAAGGCGACACCTTGGCCGTCGAACGGGACCGAGATCTGGCTCTTTCAGCGAAGGCTCGGGAGAAGGTCGATGAGATTGATGCTGCGCTTGCTCGGCTCGAAAGGGGAATGTACGGACAGTGCGTTTCGGGTGAGTCTGGCGACATTATTCCAAAAGACAGGCTCGAGGCCCTACCAATGGCAGCCAAGTGCGTGAAACATCAGACCGCGATGTTTTAAGGTCCGCCGGAAGCGCCGGTTCTTGGGGGCTAACGCTCACTAGTGCTGCGGCCTTGTTGACAGCAGATTATCTGACCAAGGCTTGGGCCGAATCCAGGCTGGCTACTGGCCCATGCAGCGATGAAACGTGCATCTCCATCTTTGGAACCTCGGCTCGGCTTCGCCTGATCTACAACACTGGCGCCGCGTTTAGTACTGGCGAAGGGCTTGGGTGGTTGCTCACCCCGTTGGCCATAGTGATGGCCGGCTATTTGTTCTTTTTGTCGACGCGGACCATCGACCGATGGTCTCTGATTGCTCTTGGCTCGATCGCTGGAGGGGCTCTTGGCAATGTGGCGGACCGCCTTGTACGGGCCGAGGATGGGTTCGCCAGCGGGGGAGTGGTCGATTTTATCGACTTTCGGTTCTGGCCAGTATTCAATGTGGCGGACATCGGCGTGGTTTGTGGTGTTGGCCTGCTAATTTTTCGCCAGATAAAGGCCCCCGATGCCTCGCTCGGTCGTGATGATGTTGAGCATGCTTCAGCCTCGGAGAACTCGGCTGGCTCCGGGGCATCTGGACCGCTTGACCAATGACTGGCACTTCCGGTGAGCGCACGGACAGTAGCCGTCCCGGCAAGACAACGCATTCCGTCACTATTCCTGCTGCGCTGGCGAGGGAGCGAGTGGATCGTGTTGTTTCCCTTGTGGCTGACGTTAGTCGTCGAGAGGCCGCCGAGTTGCTCGAGCAGGGGAATGTGCTCGTCAACGGCGTTCTGCCAACGAAGATCTCGACCCGTTTGGTGGAGGGTGACGTCGTAGGTGTCGTGGTTCCAGAGCGGAACCGGACGATTCAAGCCGACTCGACGGTTGAGGTTCCAATTCGCTACGTGGACGATGATGTTATTGTTGTCGACAAGCCAGCCGGTCTGATTGTCCACCCAGGAGCGGGTGCATCGGAGGGGACCTTGATTCAGGGACTGTTGGCCAAGTTCCCCGAGATTGCCTATGTGGGAGATGATCCGACCAGACCAGGGATCGTGCACCGTTTGGACAAGGGGACGAGCGGCCTGCTGATGGTCGCTCGAACACCTGAGGCCTTGGCATCTCTTAGCTCCCAACTGGCTGAACGAACCGTGACTCGCCGCTATCAAGCTCTTGTGTGGGGTGAGGTTGAGGCCTCAACTGGCCTGATTGACGCTCCGCTTGGGAGATCTCCCAATGATGCAACCCGACAGGCCGTGATCGCGGATGGGCGGCTCGCTCGGACTACCTATAAGGTTCTTCGGCGCTATAAGGAGCCGACTCTTTCGCTGCTGGCTTGCCGCCTTGAAACGGGGCGAACTCACCAGATTCGAGTTCACCTTGAGGCCATTGGGAATCCGGTTGTTGGCGACGACCGCTATGGGGGTGGAAGTCGGTCGCGAATGGGACTCGACCGTCCTTTCCTTCACGCCGAGCTACTCGGGTTTTCCCACCCTCAGACCAAGGAATCGTTGGAGTTTACCTCGGAACTTTCAACAGATCTGGCCCGGCTGTTGAGTGAAATTGACCATTCAGTAGTTTCCTAGGTCATCGGGCTCCGCACGACGGAGGACAGCTCTGAGTGGTCGGGCCTCGTCCACGATCCGTAGTGAAGGATAGAAGAAAGCTCTGGTCGTTGTCGGTTGGCCGAACGGCTTGGTCGTCCGGGGAGCGGGTGTCCCAAAGCAATGGTGGCCACGATGCGCCGGTCCAGGGGGACGGAGAATGTCTCTCTCAGATTGGACTCGTGATCGAAGGGGCCAAAAAGGCACGCACCGAGTTGGCTTTCGGTGGCAAGAAGGAGCACGTTTTGAACAACGGCACCCGAATCGACCCACCAATAGGGCACGGGCCAGCGGTCCTCGGACTGCCATCGCCCAGTCTTGGCCTTATCCGGTTCGTGGTAACGCCGGAGGTACGCTCCGGGCCTGGTTAGTACAAGAACGAGAACCGGGGCGGCCAACAAGGTTGGCCAGGCAAAGGCCTCTTGCCGAGCTTGAGACATCGTTGTGGCCCAGTACCGCTTGACGTCCTGGACCTGGTCGAGAACGAGGAACTCAGTGGCCTGAGTGTTGCCCGCCGAGGGACTTCGGCGGGCCAGGTCCAGGATGCGATGCACTTTTGCAGGGTCAACCCCATCGGTTGAGAAGTGACGGCTCATGTGCCGAGCACCAATTACCTTCTCCAAACAAGACCGGTCCTGGCTTGGGGCCATGGCGCCTAGATCCTTCGATCCGGCCAGGGTGACTCTCCCTTGGACATGGCCATGATGTCGGCGATTGTGAAGCCCTCGAGCAGTTGTCGCATTTGTCCTCCAACATTGTGCCAGATGGCGAGAAGTGCGCACTGCCCGTCATGGTCGCAAGCACCGTCGCTGTGAGGTTCACCAAAGTCGCCCAGGGTGATTGGTCCATCAACGGCCCGAATGACCGCAGCTAGTGTGATCTCGCTTGGCGGGTGAGCCAGAACGTAGCCCCCCCCGACCCCTCGCTTGGAGCGCACAAGGCCGGCCCCCTTGAGGGCCAAGAGAATTTGCTCAAGGTAGGGCTGGGGAAGTCCGGTGCGATCAGCAATTTGACGCACCGTTGTTGGGCCATCCTGTTCCCCGTGGAGGGCGAGGGACAGCAGCGCACGGCTTGCGTAGTCGCCACGTGTCGAGACTTTCACTAAATGGATCATAATCTGATTCGACACCGCTCAGCTCACGTGAGGGCCTATCCTGCCGATACCGTTTTTGAGACTTGACTGGAGAAGCGGTGAACGAACCGATTCGACCCGCGTACGGGAATGGTTGCCTGAGCGAATTGTTGCCAGCGATCCTGGGCTACCTTCCATCAGGGGGGTCGAAGCTTCCCGTAGCGGTGCAGTCAGATGGACCACGGGTACTTCTTGTCCTGGATGGACTTGGCTGGGAACAGTTCCAGTCGCGACTGGACCTTGTCCCCGTTCTCGCTGGATTTGTGGGATCTTCCATAACCACGGTTGCGCCCTCTACTACCGCTGCCGCGTTGACCTCGATCACGACGGGCCTTACACCCGGTGAGCACGGTCTTATTGGCTACCGAATGATGATTGGTGATGAGGTCCTTAACAGTTTGCGTTGGCGGACCGATCGTGGGGGTGACGCCCGCCGGACCATTCCACCAGAAATCATCCAGCCCTATGAACCGTTCATGGGAGAGCAAGTTGCCCTCGTTTCCAAGGCTGAGTTTCAATCTTCGGGTTTCTCCAAGGCTCATCTTCGAGGAGTTCAGCTCACTGGTTACCGCACCCCGGCCCTTCTTGTCCACGAGACTGCTCGACTGGTCAAGGAGGGTGAGCAGATTGTCTATGCCTACTACGACGGTATCGACAAGGTGGCGCATGAATACGGGCTTGGGTCTGAATATGAAGCGGAACTTGCCTTTGTCGATCAGCTAGTCGGCAACCTGATCACCATGCTGCCGGTGGGCACTCAGCTCATTGTCACCGCAGACCATGGACAGGTTGATTGCCGAGCTGGGGCAGTCCCAATTGCCGCCGAGGTACTGGCTCACACCACTGGTCTTTCGGGAGAGGGGCGATTTCGTTGGCTTCACACCAACTCTGATCCGGCGACATTGTTGTCCTTGGCGATCGAGGCCCACGGACACCAGGCCTGGGTTCGTTCAATGGAGCAGATTATGGATGAAAACTGGTTTGGGCCATCGACGCGGGCGGAAGTCGTCGAGAGGTTGGGCGATGTGGCACTCCTGCCCTTCACCCCTATCGCCTTTCAGGATCCACAAGATTCCGGTCCCTTCGAATTGGTTGGGCGTCACGGCTCGCTGACCGCAGCCGAGATGCTCGTTCCGCTTATTGGGATGACGGTTTAACGGCGTTGCGTAGCAATCGGGTTCACAATGTCCTACAACTAGATGATGGCCAATCAGGATTCTGCAATCAGTGACCAGCCCAAAGGGGGGTCCGATCCTTCGCCGATCGATCCGGAGGTTGTCAAGCCAGATGAGGTAGAAGAAGGAGGATCGACCGAGAAGAAGCCGGTTCCCAGAGGATCAGTATCAGAACCAGCAAAGGTCATGCGCATCGGATCGATGATTCGCCAGCTCTTGGAAGAGGTCCGGGTGCTGGAACTTGATGACCGCGGGCGAATCCGGTTGCGAGAGATTTACGACTCCTCGGTTGAGAACCTGGCATCGGCCCTTTCGCCCGATCTTCAGGAAGAACTGTATTCATTGGCCATGCCCTTTGGCGATGAGGAGTTGCCCTCGGACTCTGAGTTACGAATCGCCCAGGCCCAACTTGTTGGTTGGCTTGAAGGGCTGTTCCACGGGATTCAGACAACGATCTTCGCTCAACAAGCAGTGGCTCAACAGCAACTGGAGCAGATGAAGGCCGCCAAATCGCTACCGGGAGCCAAGCCGAACGTGCCCCAGACCGGTACCTACTTGTAGGTGGTTGGTATCAGCAAGATCGAAACCTCAGTTTGCACTTGAGCACGAGGGGGGCGAAGCTAGTATGAAAAGAGTTGTTTGTTGGCAGAGGGATGTTCGGCTGGGTGCCGAGCGGGAACGGGCGACAGGGGGAGAAACATGGCCATTGAGGTCATTACAAAGGATTGTTCGTCTCTAAGCGACGCAGAGTTTGCCGAGATGGCCGATCTGGAGCAAGTCGAGTTTCCGCTTCAGGCCGGACTATTGTCCAAGCAGGCTGATGAGTGGGTGCTCAATAGTCAAGCCCGCCGCGATGGCGTGTTGTGCGGGTTTACCTACAGCACATTGGAGCGGATCGGTGGCACACCGGCCCTTCTTCTGGGGTTGGCGCTCATCAAGGAAAGCGACATCCAGGTTCTTCGAGCACTGATGCATGATCAGTTCCACAAGGCCCGGATGGCTTTTCCTGATGAGGATGTTGTCGTTGCGGCTCGGCTGGTAGCGGCTGACCCCTTCGTTGCCTTCGCCGAACTCGATGGAGTGCGCCCGTGGCCAGATACACGGGTGAACGGTGAAGAGCGTGCTTGGGGTAGACGGCTGGCCGCTCGCTATCAGACAACAACCTACGATGATCGAACAATGACCGCCACCGGTCCGGGTGAGCGCCTGATATTCGACTACCGGGACTCGCAATCAAGTACCGAACCCGGCATCGGTGAACTGTTCAGTGGCTGTAAGAACAACGATGGCTTTGTCATTGCCTGGGGGTGGGCGCTCGCTGAGTACCTGGACGGTTTCTTACGTCCGGTGTCGTAAAAATATAACAGTTAGGTCACGGATTGAGATGGCGGATTCACTGAGAGTGCTCTCAGTGACGAACGGTTTGATTGACCGATCGGCCGATAGTCCTATGAATGAAGGGTTTCGGACCTATTTGAGCCATTCGGCCCATTTGGCTTGACTTCGGAGAGTGTCGGCCTAGTATGTCGGTTGCATGACGACATCTCTCGCCCGACCTGTCGTTCAGCGACTCGTTGCCCCCGTGTTGTTGGTCCTAGCAACCCTCGTTGGGTTGCTTGCCCCGGTGCAGGCTGCAGGCGCTGTTCGTCCCCCCAGTGTCCTTGAAACCGAATTTCTGCAACAGCTAAATGCTGAACGGTCGGCTCGAGGGCTCGCCCCACTTGTCCTGGATCCGCAGTTGGTTGATGGTTCGAGGAACTGGGCCAACGCCATGGCGTCCTCTGGCCGTTTGGTTCATTCCAATGACGGTCGGGCTGAGATCATTGCCTATGGCTATCGGACCGGTCAAATCACGTTGACTTGGATGCAATCGGCCGGGCACCGAAACCTGATCGTTGATCCCAACCTGGTTTACGCTGGCTTTGGAGTGGCATGTGATTCGAGTGGCCGAATGTGGGCTGCTGTACAGTACCGGCGGGTTGACACCAGCCTGGGTACGCTCACCCGTTCGGATCCATCGCCCGCGGTAACAGCCGGTGATAGTGGTTCAGACTGCAAGGACCAGTCAGGGCAACCGCCGGTCCGGCGACTTTACCTCGCATTCTTTCTTCGTGATTCGGACTCCAGCGGACTGAACTACTGGGTCCAGCAATACCGCGGCGGCCGTTCGCTGGCCGATATCGCCGACTTCTTTGCTGGCTCCGATGAGTTCCGCACTCGCTATGGAAGTCTCAGCGATCGTGACTTTGTTCGTCAGGTCTACCTCAACGTTCTCGGCAGGCCCCCAGACAGCAATGGCTATGGTTACTGGACGGGCCGCCTACGGTCGGGGACCACCCGAGGGCAAATGATGGTGGGGTTCAGTGAGAGCCCCGAGTTTGCGGTCCAGTCCGGCATTATTTGAGCCCTCCGCTGGTGGAGTGCTCAAGAATCAGGTTCGAGTGCAATCATTTGCTTCGATTACGCCTCACTGACCTGTAGGGTCAGAAGCCAATCTCCTCGGACGGTCTGGCCAGAAGGGAAACGGACGTGGGGTCCTCCTTCACTCATCTGCATGTGCATACCGAGTTCTCGATGCTGGATGGGGCGTCGCGCCTCGATGAGTTAGTGGCGAAGGCTGCGGCCGATGGAATGCCAGCTCTGGGCATCACTGACCATGGCAACATGTATGGGGTCCTGGACTTCTACAAGGCTTGTCGGAAGCAGGGGGTTAAGCCCATTATTGGGGCCGAGTTGTACCAGGCGGACGACTCTCGATTTGAGCGGCCAAGCAGGCGAGGAAAGATCGATGATTCGGGAGGCAACACCGATGGGGGAAAGAAGCTCTACTACCACCTGATTGCCCTAGCCGAAAACAACGTGGGCTACCGCAACCTCATACAACTGGCCTCGCGTGCATTCATGGAGGGGTACTACTACAAGCCGCGGGTTGATTGGGAGGTTCTCGCCGATCACTCCGAGGGGGTAATCGCCACCTCCGGATGCCTTGGCGGGCACGTCTTGCAATCCCTCATGAACGGCAATGAGAAGGACGCCTTAGCCAAGGCGGCTCGGTTCCAGGACATTTTTGGCCGGGACAACTTCTTTATCGAGTTGCAAGATCACGGAATCCCCGAACAACGCCAAACCAACCCCCAGTTGTTGGAGATCGCCCGCAAAATCAAGGCGCCGATCATGGTCACCAACGACTCTCACTACACCGACCAACACGATCACGCTGCCCACGACGCCTTGTTGTGTGTGCAAACGGGTTCGCTCATGACCGATCCTGATCGGTTCAAGTTCTTCGGAGATCAGCACTATCTCAAGACTGCTCAAGAGATGCGCCACCAGTGGGCTGAGCTACCAGAGGCCTGCGACAATACGCTTTGGATCGCGGAGCGATGTGAGGTTGAAATCGAATTCGGGAGCCCTCAGCTACCGGACTTCCCCATCCCCGATGGGTTCGCCAGCGCCGACAACTACTTGCACCACCTCACCATGGAGGGGGCAAAGAAACGTTGGGGCGATCGCCTCGATGACGTCACAATGGACCGATTAGTGTTCGAACTCGATGTCATCAAGAACATGGGGTTCTCGTCCTACTTCCTGATCACCTGGGACATGATCAAATACGCACGCGAGTCCGGAATTCGGGTTGGTCCCGGACGTGGCTCGGCCGCCGGTTGTGCGGTGGCCTACAGCCTTTGGATTACCGATCTCGACCCCATTAAGTACGATCTTTTGTTCGAACGTTTTCTCAACCCGAGCCGTATCTCGATGCCAGATATTGATATGGATTTCGATTCCCGGTATCGGGATCAAATGATCCGCTATTGTGCCGAGCGTTACGGCCGCGATCATGTGGCTCAGATCGTAACCTTCAGCCAGATCAAGGCCAGAGCCGCAGTACGAGATGGTGCTCGAGTTTTGGGTTATCCCTATGTGGTTGGTGACAAGATCGCCAAAGCCATGCCTCCACTCATCATGGGACGCGACACTCCGCTGAAGTACTGCTTCGAAGAGTCCGAGAAGTACAAAGTCGGCTACAACATGGCAAGTTCGCTGCGAGACATGGTTGATGCCGAACCCGAAGTGGCCAAGGTTATTGATGTGGCTATGGGGCTCGAAGGGTTGCGGCGAAGCGACGGCATTCATGCCGCGGCAGTGGTGATTACCAAAGACCCACTCACGACTTATCTTCCGATTCAGCGCAAACCCGAAGCGGGCAAAGACATTTCCGAGGCCCCGGTCGTCACCCAATACGAAATGCATGGCGTCGAAGAACTCGGTCTTTTGAAGATGGACTTCCTGGGTCTTCGGAACCTCGATGTCATCAGCGACACGTTGGCGCTAATCGAGCAGGTTCATGGAGTGGTGGTTGACATTGATCGAGTCGACCTGACCGATCCCACCACTTTTGAACTCCTGAGGGCCGGTAACACCATTGGAGTATTTCAGCTCGAATCCGCGCCAATGCGAGCCCTTATGCGATCGATGGCGCCGACGGGGTTTCAAGATGTTGCTGCATTGGTGGCCCTCTATCGACCGGGTCCAATGGCGGCCAACATGCACAACGACTATGCCGACCGCAAGAATGGACGACAAGAGGTAACCCTGGCCCACCCCGACGCTGAGGAGCTCCTCGGTGACACATTTGGCCTCATGATCTACCAAGAGCAGATGATGCGGTTTAGTCAGAAGTTCGCCGGCTACTCCCTGGCCGATGCGGACAACCTTCGCAAGGCTGCCGGCAAGAAGAACCGCGAGCTTATGGCCAAGGAGCGAACCAAGTTCGTCGATGGTTGTGTCGAACATGGTTACGGCGAGAGCTTTGGCGAGGAACAGTTCACGCTCATCGAGGGATTTGCCGATTACGCCTTCAACAAGAGCCACTCCTATGGCTATGGGTTCGTCAGTTTTCAGACGGCGTATCTGAAGGCCAACTATCCGGTTGAGTATCTGGCCTGTCTGCTGACCAGTGTCAAGAGCAGCCTGGAGAAGGCCGCCATCTATCTCAACGAATGCCGCCAGATGGGAATCACGGTCCTTGTTCCCGACATCAATCGGTCCGAACTGGACTTCTACTCCATTCCCGACCCTGAGGGTGGTGAACTCGGCGCTATCACCTTTGGGCTCTCCGCTGTTCGCAACGTGGGGGCGGCCTTGGTCGAACTCATCTTGAAGGAACGTCGGGCCGGTGGCCCTTTCACTTCCTTCGTAAATTTCTGCGAGCGGGTCGACTATGCCGTCCTGAACAAGCGAACTCTGGAGTCGTTGATTAAGGCTGGCGCCTTTGACTCGCTTGGTCATCCGCGTCGTGGTCTTCTGCTGGCCTTCGAGGACATCATCGACAAGACTGTGGCGTCCCGCAAGGAACACGACATGGGGGTTCTGACCCTGTTCGGTGCAGCGGAAGACACCGACGATGGCCCGTCCTTTGACGACCGAACCGAGATCGCTGACCTCAGCTTTGACAAGGCTCAACGGTTGAAGTTCGAAAAGGAGATGCTCGGGTTGTACGTCTCGGACCACCCGTTGCTGGGTTTAGAGGCCGCCCTTAGCCGTAAGGCGCAAGACAGCTTGGCCAGTCTCGAAGAGCAGGATGACGGAGGGGTTGTCTGTGTTGGCGGCGTCATTACCGGACTGCAACGCAAGTGGACCAAGAAGGGAGATCTCATGGGCATCTTCATTCTTGAGGATCTCACCACTTCGATTGAGGTAATGGTTTTCCCGCGGACGTTCTCCGACTATGGGCACCTGCTGGAAGACGATCGGGTGGTCATTGTTCGTGCTCGACTGCAAAAGCGGGACGAAGAGACCAATCTCATGGCTCAGACCATCGAGGTGTTCGAGCCCGAACTGCTCGGATCCTCACCTCCTCTCCGGTTGGAAATCCGTCCCGATCAACTCTCTGAGGCTCTGATTGAGCAACTCAAGTTCGTCCTGGCCGACCACCACGGCGAGTCCCAGGTGTATATCCACCTAAACGATACCCAGGCGGTCAAGCTGTCTGATGAGTTCAACGTCGACACTAGTTCTGGTCTTATCCCTGAGCTGCGAGTGCTCTTGGGATCGGATTCCGTTGTTCTGTAAGCCAGAACTCGGTTTCGCCTCAGTTGAAACCCGGCCTAAAGATCAAGCCAGAATGGCCGAGGTCTAGGCTAGGAACCCGTGTTCATCCATGGTCAAAGAAGGCGGACTAAACGTTGTCGAAGCGCCGAGTCGGATATCTAACCAACCAATACCCCAAGGCCAGTCACAGTTTTATTCGTCGAGAGATTCGAGCCTTGGAACAACTCGGCTGGGAGGTCGAGCGCTACACCATGCGGATCCCCCGCGATGAGATTGTCGATGTTGAAGACATCCAAGAGGCGGCCCAAACCAAGTCGCTGGTTGAGGCAGGTATGAAGACTGTCGGCTCCAGCCTTGCCCGAGCGGTGGTTCTTGACCCGGCTGGCACTGCCCGGGGATTTGGGGCGGCGCTAAAACTAGCCAAGCGGTCAGATGTATCTCGGAGGAGACACCTCATCTATCTTGCGGAGGCCAGCCTCCTGGCCCAGTGGACCGAGCGGGACAACATCAGCCATATACACACCCACTTTGGAACCAACTCCGCTGAGGTCGCCATGCTGTGCGAGGCCTTGGGGGGCCCAACCTACAGCCTGACAATTCACGGCCCTGAAGAGTTCGACCGGGCGCCTCTTCTGGGGCTCTCAGAAAAGATTCGCAATGCCCAGTTTGTGGCCACTGTAAGTTCCTTTGGGCGTAGCCAGGCTTGTCGTCTTGTGCCAACCAGGGTCTGGGATCGCATTCATGTGGTGCATTGTGGGCTCGACGACGCCTGGTTTGAGGGCGAGACGGCACCCATCGTGAATCCAAAGAATCTGGTATGCGTCGCCAGATTAAGTGAGCAAAAGGGTCACGGCGTTCTTCTCGACGCTCTGAAGGAAGTAGCGGCATCGGGTCGAGACTTCTCAATGAAACTTGTGGGCGACGGCGAACTCCGTCCCGATGTCGAAAGACTCATTGCCCAATACGGCCTTTCCGAGCAAGTGGAGATCATGGGCTGGTGTACCGAGGACGAGGTCAAGCAGTTTATTAACGACTCAGCAGGGTTCGTCCTGCCTAGCTTCGCTGAGGGACTTCCGGTGGTGATTATGGAGGCTTTGGCTGCGGGTAGACCAGTTATTAGCACCTACGTGGCTGGCATTCCCGAATTGGTTGAACCAGGAAAGTCGGGCTGGTTAGTCCCGGCTGGATCGGTCGGCGAACTAGTCGTCGCCATCTGTGAGCTTCTCGATAGCCCGCTCGACACGCTAACTCACCTCGGACAAGCTGGGC
This sequence comes from Actinomycetes bacterium, assembly GCA_024276425.1. GTDB lineage: Bacteria > Actinomycetota > Acidimicrobiia > Acidimicrobiales > SZUA-35 > JAJRQY01. Next base: position 26,760 of record JAJRXF010000014.1, read on the forward strand.
GCGCCGCGGTCAAGGCACGCCATCGGGCGACGACTGAAGCAGCCAAGCTCGATCGTCTGTTTCCGATTCAATGAGTTCTGCGGAATGAGTTCTGGTGAATGAGTGGGCTCTTCTGATCGTCCGAGGTCACTCGGCCATGGCGCGGCACTAGAGTTCGCCGGATGGATACGCCCATGTCAGTCGGCGGAGCGGGCGGGCAAGGGTCCGCGCCAAGGATTCCGGTCAGGTTTGGCGCGCTCCTTACCTTTACCCTTCTCGGTTTTATTGTGGCCGCGTGCACCTCATCCACCGACCAATCCAACTCCAATCTCGATGATGTGAGCCGTCCTACCGCTCCTGAGGGGTTTCCCAATGACACCGTTGACTCCACGGTGCCTTCGCCTGAGGCGTTAGCGTCACCAGTCAGCGACCGGTACACCTTCTCCGATCTTGAAGTGGGTGGCGGAGGGTGGGTTACTGGCATGGTCATCCATCCACGTGAGCCCGACCTCATGTATGCCAGGACCGATGTTGGCGGTGCCTATCGCTGGGACCCCTCGGCCGAACGCTGGATCCAGTTGCTTTCGGCGGAAACGGTACCAAACCCAGATCCCGGAGACTGGCAGGTATCCAGCATGGCGATCGCCCCGAGCGATCCGAATCTGGTCTATATGGCAGTTGGTGATTCATTCAAGAACAGTGAAGGGCGAATCCTGGTTAGTTCGGACCGAGGATCGACCTGGAGTGACGGTGGGCGAGGGTTTGTTGTCGCGGGCAACGCCGAGAATCGCATTGGGGGGGAGCGCTTGGCGGTCGATCCTGTCTCGGCGGAAACCGTCTGGTTCGGTAGCCGAACCGAAGGTTTGTTGGTCTCAACCGATGGAGCCTCAAGCTGGTCGCCGGTGGATGGAATTCCGGTATCTGCGGCGGGGCCAGACGACAAACCCACTGGGGTGAAGTGGGTAATCTCAAGCGAGGAAGGTGTTTACGTTGGTGTGGCTAACGAGGGTGTCTACCAGGTAAGGGGCGATCCCGGCGATCCAGGCGGCCTTCGGGTTGAGCAGCTTTGGGAGAGCGAAGGGGTGCCTCTTGACGCCTAGATCGGTGGTGATGGTGTGCTGTGGGTAGCAGAGCAGAAACCAGCGTTCGTGTATCGGTTTGATACGGCGACTCGACTCAAAACCGACGTCACCCCCAATGGTGGTAAGAGGTTCGCCTCCATCGCGATCGACCCGCTGGACCCCTCCCGAGTGTTTCTTGGTCGACAGAATCTTTCTGACAGCGGGCTGTGGCGGACTTTGGACAGTGGGGGGCAGTGGAATCGTGTGGTAGCTCGAACGAACTGCGATCCGATTCCGTGGCTCGATGCTGACCCGGAGCGTCTTCTGAGCGCCGGCAGTATGGCCTTTTCACCCGATGGTGAGCTTTGGTTTCCCGAGGGGTTCGCCATGTGGCGAACCACCGATCTTGATGACCGAGAAGTGACTTTTCAATGCGCGACGTTGGGAATAGAAGAATTGGTAACCAACGATGTGCTCGTAACGCCAGCAGGCTCGGTGGTGACGGCCCACTGGGATCGGGGGGCGTTTCGCCATACCGATGGAACTCCCGCCGGCGCGGTCCAAGGTCCGGTCACGGAGTTCAACTCTGTTTGGGACATCGATTGGAGTCCGGCTGACCCAGACTTTGTTGTTGCCATCGTCGCCGATCACCGATTCTGCTGTGAGGAAACCTCAGACGCCTACGCCAGTAGCTACTCAACAGATGGTGGTCTGACATGGCAGCGTTTCGGATCCTATGTCGCAGGCAACCACCCCTATCAACTGCGCTTTGGAAATATCGCCGTTTCGGCGTCGGATACCGCCAATCTGGTCTGGTTGCCGACCTTCAATTCCCCGGTCCAGTTCTCCCGCGATCGCGGAACGACTTGGACCGAAGTAATTCTTCCGGGGACCGAGGACATGATTAAGGATGGAATCAACCGGGGCGGATCCCATTCGACCTATTTCTACAATCGCAAGGTTCTGGTGGCGGACCGCGTTTTGCCAGACACGTTCTATCTCTACCAAGCCGATCTCGGAGTTTTTCGGTCGACCAATGGTGGTGAGAATTGGGAGGCGGTGAGCGGAGATGGGCTGCCGACGGGATGGCCAACGGGGTTCTTTCATGCTCAGCTCAGATCGGTGCCAGGCGCGGCTGGCCAGTTGCTGTTCACGCCGGGTCCATTGGACCAAGGGGTATGGCCCGCCTATGAAAGCAACGACGGCGGACAATCGTGGTCAACTATTGCCGGAACGGGAAAAGTCACTGCATTTGGCTTCGGAGCACCACAAAGTGCTGGCCAACCGACTACGGTCTTCCTTGCTGGTGAAGTCAACGGCGTACAGGGTCTGTGGCGTTCGACCGATGGTCGGGTGTCCTGGAGTCTGCTGTCGGAGGCTCCCGACGGCAACTATCTGCCAATTCGGGCAATAGCGGGTGATCCGAATGAATTTGGCAAGGTTTACCTTGCCTATGGTGGAACGACGGCCAAGGTTGGAGAAACAAGTGAGAGCTGAAATTCCCTCATTTTAGCTCGAACTAGGCCTTTGTTGGCCGATGAGTGAAGAGAGATCCCGGAGGGAAGACCGAATGCAGTGGACCGTCGTGGCTCCATTTATTACAACGCCAACCAGCGAGTGGCTTGCGCCAGCTGTTGGCGAGGGCCACCAGTTGGTGATCGTTCCGCGCGTGGGTGAAAAGGTGAGCTGGCACGACAAGCGAAGCCCGGTCACCAGTCCAACCGAGTGGGTTCAGTTTGTTCGTCAAGCCCACCGGGCGATCTCGGAGACTTCCGGTGGGGTCATCACGGTGTTCCCCCAACTTGCGTCCATAGTGGGAGCTCAAAAGCAACTACGACGCCGGGCGGACATGCCGGTGGTTAGCTGGTTCTTTAACACGGCCACCGACTCGACCCTTCGTCTGATTCCGGCGCGGGCGACGTTGCGATCAATAGACAAGTTCGTGGTTCACTCCAGCCGCGAGATCGAAGCCTATGCTCGCCAGTTGCACCTGCCAGAGGATCGGTTTGACTATGTTCCCTTGCAATATGGCGGAGAACTTGACGACAGCGCTCTCAGCGAGGCCGATCCCTTCATTTTTGCCACCGGATCCGGTTATCGAGACTATGGAACCTTTTTCGATGCCGTGTCAAAGCTAGGGTACCGCACCGTTGTCTTGGCTTCTGAGCATGCTCTTGCTGGCACAAATCCACCAGCAAACGTCGAAATTCTTCAGCAGGTCTCAAAACCTCGGATTCGTCAACTCATCCGTCAGGCCCGAATCAATGTTGTTCCCATGAACACCGATGGCTTGACCGCTGGGTTGGTCACCATTGTGGAGGCGTTCTGTCACGGGCGAGCGCTGGTAGCCACCGAACGACCAGGCTGTGAGGACTATTTGCTGGACGATGAGAATGCCCTCCTGGTACCACCGGGCAAGGTTGAGCCAATGGTCGACGCCCTGGAGGCAATGTGGAATGACGACGGCTTGCGTTGTCGGCTCAATAAGGGCGCCCTTTCCTTCGCCGAGGCCAACTGCACCGATGAGGCGGCTGGGCGGTCTCTGACTAAAATTCTGACCTCGCTGTCCGACGGGTACTGACGCCGAGCGAAATGACTAGCGTGGGCGACTCTGTGGAAAGGAAACCGGTTGTGGCCAGAACTCCCATTGTTCTGTATGTGTGCACCCACAAGCGCAATGATGAGTTGCTTCGTTTGCTTGAATCGGTGAAGCTGGCCGCCTCGGCGGTTGCCGACAAGGCTGAAGTCGGTGTCGTTGTTGTCGATGACAATCCGGACGGTCGAGCAAAAGCAGTAGTTGAGGGCCTCGCAAACAGTTTCGAGTTGGGCCTGCACTACCGCAAGAGTGGAAAGCAGAATATCTCGCTGGCCCGCAATATCGGTCTTGAGGCGGCGATGGAACTCGGTGATTGGGTTCTGATGACCGACGATGACATTGTTGTACCAACCGATTGGTTCGAACAACACCTGGAGCTGCAACAAAGAACTGGTGCCGACGCAACCACTGGCCCAGCTCTGCTTGTTTTTGAACATGGTGGGGACTGGATCCGGGACGAACCATTCGGGCAGGTGGGGTTGCTCGACTACGAAGAAGAGTCGAGCCCCCCGGAGTGTTCAACCGGCAATTCGATGATTCGGAGCGACTTCTTGGCCACTCACCCCGAAATCCGATTCGACCCTGGACTTGGCACGGCCGGGGGAGAAGACATGGTGTTTTATCGGGCCGCCATCAGCGCTGGTCTGCTCACCAAGTTTTCCACCAAGGTGGCGGTCTATGAAATGGAGCCTGCAATCCGGTCTACCTACCGGTACCAGCTTCGACGCTCCCTGTGGATGGGGAACACCGAATACGAGACGAACCTGCGTAGTGGTCGGGCAACCCGGCTCAGACTTTTCTTGCGAGCGAATAAACGTGCTGGCCTCGGGTTAAGTCGTCCAGTTGTTCAGATGCTCGGCCGGAAGCGCCCACAGCTCCGCTACTCGAGTGCGTTGGTGGCTCAGGGCGTTGGCATGATGCTCGGTCAGTTCGGTGTTGTGTTGGAGCATCGCTAATGCCTGGCTGACCTTTTGCACTCATCCGATCCGGCTTTTCAGGGTTGGAACCTTGCCGGGTTAGAGCCTTTCCGCCTACGTACAGTGGTATTGCCTGTAGTAGTGTTCGTTCCTGGGTGGGCAAGGGGTGGAAAGTTATGAAGATGGCAAGTCTGCGCACAGTCGTTGGCGGTCTCAGAGTTAAGGCCGAACGCAAAGTGGGAGAGACGGCCGCGGCAGCGAGTAGGCGGCTATCTAGTGGATCGGCTGGAGAGCGTCCAAAAACACTCTTCGTGATGGCTCACGCTCGGTCTGGTTCGACGTTGATTTCCCACATTTTGGGGGCTCACGAGGACATTCTCTCGGTGGGAGAACACCACGTCAGCTACACCAACCAAGGCGATCTGCTCCGCTTGCGAGATCGGTCGGCTTTTATGGCCGGAAACTTACGGGCGCAGCCACTTTATGTGGTCGACAAGATCGTCTACAGCGAGCACACAATCAGCGATGAACTACTGGCCGATCCCACCACCCGGTTCTTGTTTCTGATCCGCCGACCCGAGGCGACGTTGCCCAGCGTCGGACGTATGTTCGGTAACACCGATGCCGGCCGCCAACTGTCCTACTATCAATCTCGGATCGAGGAGATGGTTGAGTTGGCCATACGAA
>JAJRXF010000015.1 GCA_024276425.1 Actinomycetes bacterium
CGCGCGGTGCGTCTGAGCTTGAGGCGACCAGATGGACAAAACGACCCGGCGTTGCCTGGCTCATTCGGGTGCTCGTTCTCTTAGCTCCGATAGCGGGTTCGATTCTTCTCGTCCGTTCCGTGTCCGCCATCCTCTACCGGCCACCCGGCTGGACCGGATTCCTTGTCTGGGTGATACAGGCCGCAGTGATCGGCGCGGCCGTTTCACTCGTTATCGATCGAGCCGCCCGGCGGGTTCTCCCGCTAGCCACTCTTTTCAGCCTCTCTCTTGTCTTCCCAGACGAGGCGCCCTCGCGCTTTAGCGTGGCGCTGCGTACCGGAACAGTCAAACAGCTACAGAAACGCACTGCGGAACTAAAAGAAGTAGGGCTCGGGGAAACCGCAAATGAGGCCGCCATTCGGGCTTTGGAGATCGTGAGCGCCTTGGGGAAGCACGACCGCCTCACCAGAGGCCACACCGAACGAGTACGAGCCTACGCCGACATGATTGGGACCGAGTTGGGCCTCACCGAACAGGACAGCATTCGACTTTCTTGGGGAGCCCTTCTTCACGACATCGGCAAGTTGGCAGTTCCAACCGAGGTCCTATCCAAATCTGAGGAACTGTCCCTGGCCGAATGGGAGCTCCTGAAAAAACACCCAGAGGCTAGCGAGTCAATCATCGAACCAATGATGGAGTGGCTGGGACCCTGGGCCCTGGCTGCCTCCCAACACCATGAGCGGTGGGATGGTACCGGATACCCGCACCAGTTATCGGGCGCCGACATCTCACTGGCGGGACGAATCACTGCTGTCGCTGACGCCTATGACGTCATCACATCCAAACGTTCGTATAAGGATGCGATGTCACCCGAAGCGGCCCGCAAGGAGTTAGTTAGCTGCTCGGGGACTCAATTCGACCCAGAAATAGTGCGGGCCTTCCTCGGAATATCACTCGGTCGGCGCTGGACCTTCGGCCCCCTTGCCTGGTTAACGGACCTTCCCGCAGGCCAGGTTGGTAGCGCGATCGCTCACGGCCCCGTCATGGCTACCGTTGGTGCCGTCACCGCCCTTGTCTCCACCCCCTTCATTCCTGCTCCGCCCGACTCGCTCGCCCTGGTCGAACCGGTAGCACAATCGACGCCAACGAGGAGCACAGTTTCTACTCTGCCCCCACCAGAGCAAACGACGATCTTCCAAATCGTTACGACCAGCGAACCAATCACGACGACTGAAGCTGCTGAGCCCCGAACAACCCGGCCAACTCCTACCACCTCCAACGAGGTCAACTCGACGACCGGCCTCCCCCAAACAACAACCACCGCCCCTACGTCCACTTCATCTCCCTTGACAACCCAGGGAGCCACCACCACCAGGCCAGCGCCCTCAACCACGATCGCTACCACAACCTCATCGCTGGTGACCCTGCCGACGACAACGACCACCACCACTACAACCCAAGCCACCACCACCACAACCCAAGCCACCACCACCACAACCCAAGCCACCACCACCACAACCCAAGCCACCACCACCACAACCACGACCGTCCCACCGGGCAACTTCTTCTTCCTGAAAAACCCTGGAGTTGGGGACACCACGGCCCAGACATACAAGTACTTGAGCCTCGCGGGTCCAGCCAATCCCACATTGCCAAACTACGACACCAATCGAGACTCGGTTCCGGGACTCTCCCTGGCACCTACTACCAACGGGTTCGCCGAAGCTTTCGATCTGACCAAAATACAGCGTTATGGGCTCTCAGCCGGCGGACTCCGTCTAACCGGTACCCCACAGGTCAATCTCTATGTGGCCAAGGAAAACTCCTCTCTCGACAGTGCCATTATTGGAATCGCACTAAGCGACTGCAGCAGCCTCTACATTTTCTGTACCGATATCGCCACCGTTACCGCACCGGTCACCACCTTTGTCGGCAACGGCTTCGACTTCATACAACTCGACCTTGGCGCGGTTGACTACCAATTCGGTTCGGGCCGCTACCTCCTGGTCCGGCTCGTCGCGTTGGGCACCCAGGGCCTTCACGTCGCCTTTGATGCCGACACCCAACCATCTGGCATTACCCTCAACCTGCAATAGCAGGTCACCGACGGATGTCATGCCTGCTGGCTACGGTCAGGCCCGTGAGTATCAACATTCCGGAACCACCCCGACCGAATCACGACGAAGTGTCGATGGAGTTTGGTGAACATGTGCGGGTCTTAGCCGGACCATCAGCCCAGCCACGACCAGAGCAACTCTTAGCCGTACAGTCCGTCATCACCGACAAGCGGCGTACTCTGCTGGTTGCTCGCACGGGGTTCGGAAAGTCCGCAGTCTATTTCTCCATCACACGAATGCTGCGGGACCGAGGCTGGGGGCCGACGATTGTCATCTCTCCCCTCCTGGCCCTCATGCGAGATCAGGCTGAAGCAGCTCGGCGGCTTGGGCTAGCAGCGGTCACGATCAACTCATCCAACATCGAAGACTGGGCCCATATCGAAGAGGCGATCGATCGAGACGAAATCGACCTCCTACTTATTGCCCCAGAGCGTCTCGCTAACGCCGGCTTTCGCCATCGGGTCTTTGACACCCTTGGCTATCGTTGGTTCGCTCTGGTGTGCGATGAAGCCCATTGCATTTCGGATTGGGGTCACGACTTCCGACCCGACTATCGACGGTTGCGTCAACTCCTCCAGGATCTACCACCATCGACTCCGGTACTGGCCACAACGGCCACCGCTAACCAACGAGTCACCGACGACGTAGCGGGCCAATTGGGATCGGACACCCGGGTTCTGCGAACCTCACTCGATCGTTCCTCCCTCTACCTCAGTGTCGTCGACCTACCAACGGATGCCCACCGGCTTGCCTGGCTGGCCGAGGCATTGCCGAAACTCAATGGTTCGGGGATCATTTACTGCCTGACCGTTCAACAAGCCGAAGTCGCCGCGCAATGGCTGGATTCTCAAGGCTATGCGGTCCGGGCCTACACCGGTGCCGTCGACCCCCAGACTCGCCTCAAGCTGGAATCTGCCCTCGCGGACAACGAACTCAAGGCCCTTGTGGCCACCTCTGCCCTCGGCATGGGCTATGACAAGGGAGACCTAGCCTTTTGTGTGCATCTCGGACTCCCACCGTCGCCAGTCGCCTACTATCAACAAATCGGCCGCGCCGGTCGAAACCTGGAACGGGCCGAGGTCATTGCCCTTCCAAGACCCCAGGAGGACCAAGCGATCTGGCGCTGGTTCGAGTCGGTCTCACTACCAACAGAAGCTATCTGCCAGACGGTCCTTGACCAGATGAATGCGTCCAGACCAACCTCCATGGCCAGCCTAGAACAGGTGGTCAACGTGGGCCGCAGTCGGCTCGGAACCCTTCTCAACATCCTCGAAGTCGACGGTGCACTGTCAAGAACCCGAGGTGGCTGGATCCGACGTGAGGTCTCCGGCTCGGAGGTTGCGTGGTCATACAACCACCACCTGGCCACTACTCTCAAGCAGCTTCGCAGGCAGGAGTCCCAGCAGATGCGCGACTGGGCCAACTTGGCCACCTGTCGCCTCCAGTTCCTGCGGGAAGCATTGGATGACGAAGAGGCCACAGAGTGTGGACGCTGCGACCGCTGCTCGCAGCGTTCGTGGCAGTGGGAACCGGAGCCAAATCTCCTAGCAAGCGCGCAGACCTTACTCAATGGCGGGCAGGTGGTCATCAAGGCCCGTAGGCAGTGGCCAACCGGCCTGCAAGAACCCAAGGGGAGAATCAGACCCGAGCACCAGGTATCCGCCGGTCGTGCGTTGTCGCGGGTTGGTGACGGCGGCTGGAACCTAAGGATTGAAGCCCTGTTAGCCGAGAGTATTGACCAGCTGTCAGTAGCCATCCCGGACGATCTGCTTTGGGCGCTAGGGAAGGTGCTTAAGCGGTGGGATTGGGAAGAAAGACCCGCCTGGATTTGCCCTGTGCCCTCCCGCCGACATTCTGGGCTCATCGAGGCCGTGGCCACCGGATTGGGACAGTTGGGCAACTTGCCTGTCTACCGAGTCTTGGTCGATTCCCAGGACACGCCATGGGCCCCCCAACGTGATCAAGCAAACTCGGCCCACCAGGTCACGAATGTCTGGGGACGCTTCCAGATTGATCCCAAGAAGTTTCCCCCCGAAGAACTTCACCAGAAATCCGTGCTCTTGATTGACGATGAGGTGGCTAGTGGATGGACGATGACGACCGCGGGCTGGTTGCTACGTCAGGCCGGGTTTGGGACCATTCTCCCGCTCGCTCTACGAACCCGCTGATGCTCCGTCCAGACAGGTTGTCCTGTTCCCCTACTGGGTCGTCAACGTCTGGATGTTGGAGCGCCAACTCTGGTTGCCAGCAGCATCAACCGCCTTTACGTACAAGCCATAGGTCGTGCCGCTCATCAGACCGGTCACGGTGACAGATGTTGTGGTGGAGGTCGCCACTACCGAACCGTCAGCACTATTGATGATGCGGTACTGGGTCACCCCAACATTGTCGGTTGATGCTGTCCATGTCATAGAAACTTGGGTTGCTCCGACACTCGTTATTCGTAGACCCCGAGGTGTTGATGGCCGCTGGGTGTCTTGGGGGATTCCACCCACGGTGACAGAGCGTTTACCTGTTCGCCATCCCTCATTGCCGGCCGCATCGATAGCCCGTAGGTAGTACCAGTAGTCTCCGTTGGCTAGCCCGGTGTCGATGAATGAGGTCGACGGAGCGGTCCCCACGAGACTTGCGGCTCCATTGGCCGTAGTCGCTCGATAGATCCGATATCCAACTACTCCAACATTGTCGGTAGCCGCGTTCCATGACATCGACACCGAGTTGTTCTGGGTCACCGTGACGCGTAGACCCGTTGGCACACTGGGCCGCTCGGTGTCCTGGATCGCTCCACCGACACTGACCATCCGGTAACCGGTTCTCCAGCTCGTGTTTCCTGCCGCGTCGTACGCTTTGAGGTAATACCAATAGTCACCGTCAGCCAGGCCACGGTCGACATAGCTGGTTGTTCCGGTTGTTCCCACTAGGACAGCGGATCCGCCATTCTGGGTCGCCCGATAGATTTCGTAGCCGGCAACCCCAACATTGTCGGTTGAGGCGGTCCAGGTGAGGTTGGCGGTGCTACCAACCGCAGCCACGCCGAGGTTTGTTGGCACCGTTGGTCGAGTCGTATCCCGAACCATGTTGGCATCACAATGTTTGGTGAATCCTCCACGACCCTGGTTGGTGCCGTCCCGCCTCGTCGCTCGGGTAATGTCACCCCCCAGCCACAGGCAACCATCGGTAGATCCAAGGATGGCCCACACGCCCGAAGAGGCGCTGATGTCGAGTTGGAAGCTTGGTATGTAGGCTCCGTCGAAGGCCGAGTAGGCAGCGACAAACTTGATTGGATCTCGTCGAGACCAATTGCCACCCTGACCGATTAGCCATCCGAACACATCGCCGTCGGCAAAGTGTTCACCGCGGCAATGGCAGGATGCATAAACCCGATTCCCGACCACTTCAAGATCTTGATAGTCGCCACCTTTCTGGAACCCAGCGTTGGTCGTTCCTCCCGTTGAGTGTTCCCTTACCACAGAGAGATTGTTGGCATCGAGCACATAGACAATGTGCTCCATCCCGGCGACGAACACCAGGCCGTTCACTGCCACCACGTCCTGGTAATACTTGCGGTTCACGTTATTGTGAGGGAGGCGCCCGGGTCGAATTGTTCGACCGGTGCTGTTATCAACCCCAACGAATCCTTGAGTTCCCGCTACTGCGTTCACCGATGAGAAGTATCCGGCCAGATAGACCGAGTTACCATCCGGAGCAACGGCAATACCCCACACTCCACCACCACTCACCGTGGGCCGCCAGTTTGGGTCTGGCCGGGCATCACTCAAGCTGAGCTTGACAGCCCGAGAACGCGAGACCTGTTGGACCCCACCAGCTCCCCCAACCGCGCTAAAGGTGCCGCCAACATAAAGCCAAGAACTGTCCAAGTCTAAGGTGTAGACAACCGCACGACCATTCAGCTTCAGCTGAGCTTTCCACGAGGTATCGACAGCGCCGGTGGTGGGATTCAGTGCAACGAGAGCCCGCGTGTTGGCTACTCCAGCCACATCACCGAACTCTCCACCCACGAAAAGTTTCGAGCCGTCTGGCGCCGCTTGCAGCGCGTAAACTGGTCGGTCTAGTACCGGTGTGAACGAAGGAATATATGCGCCGGTGTTTGCATCGAAGGCCGCCAGGAAGTTTCGCGAAATTGGGGTGGCATTGTTGCTTGATCGTACTTCGGTGAACTTTCCGCCCACGTATATGCGATTGCCAATTTGCTCCATGGCGAAGACTTCGCTGTCGATACGATCGGTCAGAGTTCCACTAAGGACGCTGTTGTAAACGCCCCAGGTATTCTCGGCATAGGGAGTAATCTCCGCCGACGCCGCCGACGGCACGAATGGTATCGAAACAACCCCGGCCACAAGCATCAACAGTGCGCTGACAATCGCCTTCTTCACGTCCTACTCCGTTCAGCTACGGGCCTCCTGCCCGCAGTCCACCCAAGAACCTAGGACGCCAGCAGTTCCAGATGAACAGGCAATTCCGGCACCCATCTAGGCCAAATGGCCAAAGGCCCGTCACTCTGAGTGGTTTCCCTCGCGAAGCATCCGTCGCACGCTTGTCACCCCAGCAAACCCAACATCTCGGCAAAGACTGCCTCTCCGTCGAACGCTACTCCGCGCCGCTCGAACCAGGTGGCAACGTTGAGAATGTCGCGGTGTAGATAGTTCGGCCCCTGCGGGTTGGCAGCTAGGTCTATCGCCTGAGGAAAGTCAATAAACCAAGCCTGGTCTTCCCACCACAACAAATTGAATGCCGATAGGTCGCCATGCACCCACCCCTCACTCAACATAAGTTGCAGGCCGTGGATCACATGGGTGGCGGCGCGCTCCAGGTCGGGTCGATCAAGCCCCGCCCTTGCCAGTTGCGGAGCCGCCCAATGCTCATCCCCCAGGTACTGCATGATGAGAGAGTCTTCCGCAAAGGACACGGGCAAGGGTACGGCGAGGCCAGCATCCCACAAGGTTCTCAAGACCGTCGACTCGTGATCGCTCCAGCGGCTCTGCAGCAACCGTTTGCCTTGTCCCGTCATTGCCGCCACGGCCCGTCGATCTCTGGAGCGGCGAAACTGTCGACCCTCTCGGTAGCCAGAGTCGTTGCGGAAGGTCGATGCCTTCTGAAGGCCGAGCGCCTCCAGCTCACCTTTTGTCGAGGCTTTCCGGGGGATGTAGTGTTTTCGGACCAAGAGGCACTCCAGTCCAGCGGCATCTCTGCGCCGAAGCAGGCTGATCTGGGCTTCCTTTCCGCTGAGAAGGACGCCTAAGTCGGTATCGGTAAAGGCGTCAGTGACCAACCAGTCTGGTGTGGATGGGGTTTCTGGGGTCGCAAAGGGCCCGTTTGTTGGTGTTGACATTGGACGCTCCGGAGTTGGGGTTGGCAAGACACCCGGTGGAGCCGCGAACCCAACAGGGTCCACCAGCCGACAAAGCCGAGGCGGCTTGGCCTAACTGTTTGTCAAGGCAAAGGCAGGACCGGGGATGGCACGAACGGAAAGCTCACTCATCTTGTTTCCTCCACGGAGTCGGGTACGCCAACGAACTTAGGCCAACCCGAGGGGCGATGCCGCCGAATTTCGGCGTCTCCCTATAGACGCGTTAGAATTTCCAAACCCTTGAAGTCAAGAAGTGAGAAGCGGCTCCTGGCTGCGACATCCAGCGCAAGTTCGAGATCGTCCGTTTCAGCCACCACCCCGTCACGGTCAAAGAGGACGAATCTGTCATAGCCGGCGGCAAACTCCCGATCGTGGGAAATGGTGACCAGTGTTGCTTCCAACTCGCTCAACGCAATTTCAATGGCGACAATTGATTCGAGATCGAGGTTGTCGGTTGGCTCATCCAACAACATGACATTTGGCCGCTCGGTTTCGAGCAAAATGAGCTGAACCCGAGCTTTCTGACCTCCCGAGAGCTCCTCGAGCGTGTGACGAACATGACCACCAAGGCCATAACGTCCCAGTGCCTTTCGAGCATCACTCTCGTTACCAAAGTGCTCAGCCACGATCTGCAAAAGCGGTACCTTGGCATCGTCACTTTCGGATCCCAAAGAAACATCTACCGAGACGCGGTTGTCTTGGGAGAAATATCCGACTCTGGCCGCTGGCCCAAATCGAATTGAACTGTTGTCCCGCTCCGCTCCCTTCGCCAGCGCCGCTTTCCGGAACTGCCGCAACACCGTTGACTTCCCCACCCCGTTTTCCCCCAGCAGTAGGACACGGTCCTCGTTCCAGATCGTGAGATCAAAGGGAAGAAACAGGCCATCGACGCCAAAGTCAGTGGCTTTCATGGCAACGCTTCCCGACCGGGATCCAACAAAGCGTGTCGTGATCTCGCGTTCCGGGGGTGGAGCAATCGGCGGTCCCGCGTCGCAGAACCGTTCCCACCGGGACTCCGCCGCATCGGCGCGGCTGGCCATATCCGGGCTAATCGAGGCCCGCTGTTTCATAAGTTTGTAGTAGCGAAAGAGCCTGCGCTCTTCCTCGTGCCAACGATCAAGATCTTTGGCCAGGCGAATCGCCCGCTCACGCCGGGCCTGATTCAAGCTGGCGTAGGTTCCCCCATGCATCCAAGAACTGTTGTGTTCCAGCACCAGGATGCGGTCGACGGCAGTTGTCAGCAGCGAACGATCATGCGACACCATCAAAATCGTCTTGGTGCTCTGGCGAAGCTCGGCATCAAGCCAGGCCTTGCCGTTCAGATCCAGATAGTTGTCTGGTTCATCAAGGATGAGAACCGGTACGGGCGAAATGAGGAACGACGACAGGATGAGACGCTTACGTTCACCACCTGACAGTTCGGCGAGACGTCGTGTGCTCGCTGTCGCATACCCCTGGTCCAAGACAGATTGGGTGATCTGATCGAACTTGGCCTCAATCTCATAACCGCCAAGTGCGGCCCAAACATCGAGCGCCTCACCCAGGACCATTGCGGCGTCCATCGCCTCTTGCTCGGCTCCGGCTGATGCCGCGTAAAGATCCCTTAGAACCGCTGATTGGCGACGAAGATCCTGGGACAACCCCAAAGCAAGAGCGTCCCCGACCGTTGGCGTCTCCGATCCGTCAAAGCCTGGATTCTGGCGCATGTACGCCACCTCGCCGACCACATTGGCTACTCCCTGGCTTGGGCGCAGCGCGCCAACGATGAGCTCAAGCAGGGTGGTCTTTCCAACCCCGTTTGGTCCGACTACCGCGGTCACCTCGCCAGCACGAGCCTTGAATGACAATTCCTGTACCCCAGGAGTGCCGTCCGGGTATTCAAAACTCAGTTCACTGACATCAATCGACATGGAGGACTCAGTCTGGCACCAATAGGGTCAATCCCCCGCCGATTATCAACCATCGGATGCCAAACGTCGGCCTAACCGTGCTTTCCTAGGGGAACACCTCAAGAAAGTCGATCGCCGCCTCGATAAAGCCGTAGCTCTTCGGAGTGGCAAAGTGATCAGTGTTCCGCAGGATCTTGTGCTCGGCATTGTTCAAATTGTTCACCAACTCAGTCGCTGGACCGGCAAAATCCGAATCTCCGATGACAACGAGTACTGGACAGCTGATCTTGGCCAGGGAGGCCTCATCGACGACCGGACGCTGGGCCTGCATCATCGCCACCAGTGATTGGCGGTCAACGTCGCCGGACTCGGCCAATGAATGAAAGTAACGGGCCTGCGGGTCTGTCGGGTCAAGTTCGCCACCGACAACCGCCATGATCGCTGCCTTCCGTTGCTCATCGAACTCGAATAGGTTCCTCCCAACCCCTGAAACGACCAGACGGTGAAAGCGCTCCGGGTGTTCCGAAGCCAGAGTTAACAAGATTCGAGCACCCATCGAGAACCCAATGGCGTCCACCGGTCCGGGCGGGAACTGCTCCAACAGATCATGCTCAAGGGTGGCGAAGCTCTCTGGGTCTCGTTGGTGAGGAGTCTGACCATGGCCTGGCACATCGAGAGCAGCAATTTCACGGCCCGAGTCACCCAGGATGTCTAACCAACCGGTTTCGCCCCAAGTCCGAGCGGATGATGTGGCGAAACCGTGAATCAACACGATTGCTGGGGCCACGACTAGGCCGGCCTCTCGAGATCAAAGAGGTCGGTTACCCGGCTATAGCTGTTACCGGCGTGTCGCCCGATCGCTCTAAGCTCCGCTTGGTTAATCCGGGTGCCGTCTAGGAGTCCGCCCTCGATGTGAAAGACGATGCCTTCACCAATCACCAGGGCATTTCCGGCTTGTGGGTCTCCCACCTCAACAATATCGGTGACCACACACTCGATATTGGCCTTGCACTCAGCCACCATTGGTGGCTCTACTTGGGTCGAGACGGCCTTCGTCAAACCGGCCAATTCGAATTCGTCAACCTCAGCGTCGACCGAGGCGGACGTCTCATTCATGGCGCTCACGACCTCCTCGGAAACGATATTGATGGTGAACTCCGGCGTTGACCTCACATTGTCCAAGGTGTCCCGACGCATTCCCCGACCTGCGGAGAAGGCGAACATTGGAGGGTTCCCAGAGATGCAGTTGAAGAAGGAAAATGGCGCCAGGTTGGCAATGCCGTCTTCGGAGAGTGTGCCGATCCAGCCAATGGGCCGAGGAACGATCAGTCCGGTGGCAAGCTTGTAGGGGTCGACCCCATCCAGATCGGCGACGGGGAACACTGATTTGATAGTCACGTACTTGACCCTAGACGCGAACGAGCCGCTGGCACGAAGGCCAGCGGCTCGTTCAACAAAGGTAGTACGAGATCAGATAACGCGAACGTTCTGAGCTTCTTCGCCCTTGCGGCCTGGAGCAACGTCGAATTCGACGGTCTGACCTTCGTCGAGCGACTTGTAACCGTCGCCTTGAATATTGGAGTAGTGGACGAAGACGTCGTCGCCGCCGTCGCGTGAGATGAAGCCGAAGCCCTTCTCGGAGTTAAAGAACTTGACCGTACCGGTGATTGCCACTGCGCTTCTCTTTATCTTTCTTCTGCAAGTGATCAGGGTGATCATCTGCGGTTTGACTGACCGAGGCGTTTGCCAAGATCAGGCTGCCAGTCAGCGGACTTCCCAAGGGGAAGGACACCTTCTGGAACTTACAAGTAACCAATCTAGACGTTTTCAGGCCGAGTGCGACGGTCCTTCGCAAAACTCACGAATCTCGTCCCTCTACCAATCCGTCGGTTCATAGTCCTTCAGGAAGGTTCCCCACCGGTGTTTCCCGGTGTTTATGCCGTCAATAATGGGATCGAGGATGCGTGCAGCCCCATCGACAATGTCCAGGGGTGGGTGAAAACGATGCTCTTTCGTTTTCTGCCTAGCGATCTCGATTGGATCCTCATCGCTTACCCAGCCAGTGTCAACGCTGTTCATGTTGATTCCCGACTCACGAAAATCAGTGGCCGATGTACGCGTCATCATGTTGAGTGCCGCCTTGGCCATGTTGGTATGAGGATGGCGGGTAGTTTTGTAGCGGCGGTAGAACTGTCCCTCGACGGCGGACACGTTAACGATGTGCTTAGCAGTTCCCTCCGTGGCGCTCATGAGCGGCTTGAGGCGAGCATTTAACACAAACGGAGCGACCGCGTTCACCAGCTGAGTTTCCAACAACTCGACCGATGAAACCTCCTCCAGAAGCAGGCGCCAGGAGTTCCGTCCTCTCAGATCCACCTGTTGCCGGTCCTTGTCCAACTCGCCCTCGGGAAAGAGCGAACGATCTTCGCCCTGTTCCCCTGGTAGGAGAGACGTCTGGGACAAGGTGGCAGCATGACTCAAGCCGGGGGCCGACGAGACCCAGCCCTCGAACACCTCAACTTCGCCGCTGCCAAGGGAGGCGGCGGAGCCGGGCAGCATGTGATAGCCACGAAGACCTTCATAAGCTCCGATGAGTTCGAGAACCTCAGCGGGTAGGGTGTCCAATGCGGCGACCTCGTGGCTCATCATGTGCTCATAGAATTGGGGCGGTCGCCTGACCGTTTGGCAGGCATTGTTGATGAGAAAGTCGAGCCTGTGGCGGGTCTCGAGAATGTGTTGACAGAACGCCTCCACACTCGGGGTATGACGCAAGTCAAGCCCGAATATCTCAAGGCGGTGTCCCCATTGATAAAAGTCTTCCTCGGCGGCGTAGCGTGATGCGGCATCGCGGGGGAAGCGGGTGACCACAATGAGCGTGGCACCCGACCGCAGCAGCTTTATGCCAGCCTGGTAGCCAATCTTTACTCGACCGCCGGTCAAGAGAGCAACAGTGCCTTCGAGGTCGGCAAGTTCGGAGCGTTTTGTGTAGTTGACCTCTCCGCATGAAGTGCATAGTTGGTCATAAAAATGATGGACCTTGTCGTACTTTGCCTTGCAGACGTAGCAATGTTGTTCTTCTATGGTCTCCCCAATCGGGGTTCCAGCAACATCTTGGCTAAAACCTTCGGGAGGGAAAACGTTGGGCGTGGTGAAGACGGGCTTGTCACGCAGCGAGCGGATCCCCGTCTGATTGAGGACCCGCTGGTCCTTCTCCAATCGTTCTGCTCGTCGTTTACGCCGACGGGCTTTGATGCGGAGACGACGTTCGGCCGGGTCAGGGCAAAATACATCCCCGGCTGCATTGATTAGTGCCAATCGTTCTTCGGTCGATACGTCCTCTAGCAAGATTTCTGCCGTAGCAATCTCTCGCAGGAAATTGGTGGTGTCGAGAATCCGCTGGCGCAGATCGCTGCTTGTTTTAGAACTGCCTGTTTGAGGAGTGCCTAGTTCCTTGTCCTCTATGGGTTGGCCTGAGCCCACATCAAGGGAATTGTGCTCAGGGCAACATGGGGAGGAGGACATGTCAACCATGGCAGTGCTTAAACTTCTTTCCCGATCCGCACGGACAGCGCTCGTTTCGACCCACCGGAGCAATCTTTCCGTAGTCACTGGCGATGGCGGTGCGAACCGTGGCAGCGCTCAGTCGGCCACTGGATGCCGAACAATTGACGACATCTGGCCCGGACTTTCGCAACAGATTCGGGTCTGATGCGTCCTTCATCCCAGTGCTATCGTGCAGATAGAGGGCGCTGCTCCCGTCGTGACGAACGCTGGTCAGCCAGTCCACACTCAGTTGGGGAAGATTGGTCCGGGCGTAGCCCTCACCCAGGGGGTTGAGGAGTAAAATCTTGGTTCGTTGGATCTCTAAAGTCCATCCCAACCCGTGTCCAAGGTTACCTTCTACAAGGGTGGACCGATCAACGGGTGGGAGATCTGGCCAGTCACTTGGGCTCGGCTGCGAACAGGAAATTACCAAGGCCGCCCGGGGGCTGTACCGCTGGCGCAGGAAAGCGAGCGCCTTGCCTGTTTTGCCTGAGCCTGTAGGACGAAGGGAAGTCATTGGGCCGCGATGCTAACCGGTTCATTCGGAGTGGCCACCGTGTCCTCGGGGCCAGGCGAAGGAGTTTCTTGGCCGCCGAGCCAACCGGCTAGCGCTCCAACGGAGGACTCCCCCCGGGGCCAGCGACGACGTCCGATGGTGTCAATTCGAAGGCTGACACCAAGAAGAATCATCGCCACGACCCCATCCAGCCACCAATGATGACCAGTGGCCGCCACCACGAAGAAGGTGATCGGAAGATGGAGCAGAACCAGCCAGCGCCAGCGACTTGATGTAGAGACGAAAACGCCGAGGGATACCACAGCGGCCCAGGCGATATGAATGGAAGGCATCGCGGCAAACTGATCAGACACGCCGGTGCCGACCGGACCATAGGAGGACATCCCATAACGAGTTGACAAGTCGACGAATCCGAGTTCGGGAAGGAAGCGGGGCGGGGCCACCCGAATGAACCGGATAATGAGGCTGAAGGCCGTGAGAAGGGTTAGTCCGGTTCGCCAACGGACGTAGTGCTCCCGCTGCCGAAAGAACAACCAGATCAGGAAGACCAGTAGGGCGGGAACATGAACGGTCCGGTAGTAGAAAGCGCTGAGCCGAGCCAGCCAGTCGTGGCGCAAGGCGAACTCTTGGGTTGATAGCTCAGACGGAATCCGCATCCAGGCTTGCAACCTCGACAGCTTCCTGGCGTATTCTAGGGCCTGTTCATCTTGGGCCAGAGGCAGCATTCTCGCTACCCGCCAGATGGCATAGACGACGGAGATAAACGCAAGCTCTCTGGCGGCTGAGATTAGTAATCGTGTCGCGTGAGTGGACGGTCGTCGCCTGAGTATCACGACAAGAGCGCCACTCACCAGGGCGGCAAGGGCGGCCTGGTCCCAGGTAACCCACTTCACTGAATGCTCTGTACTTCCGGGCCAATCCGCATCTCTGGGCCAATCCGCATAGTCAACATGAGCGCCTAGCGTCGCGGATACTGGCGGATGATCCCGGTGGCATCAATCCGGTTGTCACCGGCATTCTGGGCCTTGCGAAGGTAGGTGGCGGTCAATTCCGTCAAAGGCGCGTCCGCGCCAATTCGATCGGCCTCCGCCTGAACAATGCCCAGGTCCTTGGCCAACCAATCAACCGCAAACCCGAAGTCGAACTCGTCAGCCACCATGGTCTCACCTCGATTTGATAGATACCACGATCCCGCCGCTCCCATGGTCACCGCGGCAAGAACCTTCTCCATATCTAATCCGGCTCGTTGTCCAAAGGCGAGCGCTTCAGCGGCCCCTTGGATAGCTCCGGCGCAGAGAATCTGGTTCACCATCTTGGTTTGTTGCCCAGATCCGGCCGGCCCGACAAGGGTTATGGTTGCGGCATAGGCTTCAAGAACCGGCCGAACACGCTCAAAGTCTGCGGTTTCACCGCCGCACATCACGCTGAGAACGCCGCTTTCGGCCCCCGCTTGTCCGCCGGAAATTGGACCATCAATAAACCCGATCCCAACCTTATTCGATGCCGCCGACAGCTCAATGGCCAAGGATGCAGAGGTGGTCGTGTGATCGACAACGACCGCTCCAGGACCAAGGGCACCAAGGAGCCCCTGGTGGCCATAAAACACGCTGCGGACGTCGTCATCGCCCCCAACACAAATCATGACCACGTCCGCACCCTCCGCTGCCTCACGAGGTGTCGATGCCACCGTGCCCCCGTACTGGCCAAACCAAGATTCAGACTTGGTCGGTGTCCGGTTGTAGACCCGTACTTCGTGGCCGGCCGTCACAAGGTGACCCGCCATGGGATAGCCCATGTTTCCAAGACCAACAAATCCGCAAATCGTCATCGGCCCAGTGTGACAGGTCCGGCCGTGGTTCGGACCACACAAACCCAAAGTGCTACGAAAATCCAACCAGCCCGTCCTCATCGAGCCACCACCAGGCATCGCGGCGATGAATCGGTGCCGCTTGGACCAGCGCAGACTACTCTGCGAGACGGTTCGGTCACGAAAAGCTGGTGTTGATATGGGTCAACAGACTCATTATCAAGATCAGATCCCCACGAAAGTGCTCTACAGGTTGACCATTCGGGCGCCGATTACAACTGGGTGAACGAAGTCGATCGGGCTGCCCCCGACGAGGCGAACGGGTGGGTTTCTCGCCCAAAAACTGCCATGGCTATCAAGCTTGGTGTCTTTCTGGTGCCCTTTTTCGTTTCCTTCGTGGTAACTCTGTCCGCATCAAAGATAATCCCCTATCCAGCCCCAATTCTTCTACGAGGAGGCTGGTGGATACTCATGGCGGTGCTGGGAATTGCCAGCCTGATCGTGGTCGACGAGGTCGCCAGGCGAATGCTGCCCCTGGCCGCTCTCATGCAAATGACCTTACTTTTCCCTGATCAGGCCCCGTCACGTTTTGGGGTTGCCTTACGTTCGAGTTCGACCAAACAGTTGGAACGGCGCGTTAGTGAGCTTCTTGAGGACGGACTCAGCAACGACGAAACTGAGGCTGCTAGCCAGCTGCTCGAATTGACCGCCGCCCTTAGTAGACATGACCGCCTGACACGCGGCCATGGCGAGAGGGTGCGCGCCTATAGCGCTCTTATCGGCCAAGAAATGGGCCTGTCCGCCGATGATCTGTCCAAGCTTCAGTGGGCTGGACTCATCCACGATGTCGGCAAACTGGCCGTACCGGTAGAAATTCTTCAAAAACCGGGACGCCTCACCAACGACGAATATGACATCATCAAGACTCACCCCGAAATCGGTGCCGCACTCATCGAGCCCCTCCGACCCTGGCTTGGTGAATGGGCGGATGCGGTAGGTCAGCATCACGAGCGCATTGACGGAAAAGGGTACCCGGCAGGACTTGCTGGCAAGGAGATCTCGCTTGCGGCCCGCATTGTGTCGGTTGCCGATGTTTATGACGTAATCACGGCTGCTCGCTCCTACAAGGAACCCCAATCGGTCTCCTTTGCCCGAGCCGAGTTAACCAAGAATGCCGGAACCCAGTTCGACCCCGAAGTCGTTCGAGCCTTTCTTGCGGTCTCACTTCGGAAGGTTCGCTGGTCTATGGGACCCGTGGCGTGGATCACCCAATTCCCATTCATCGGCACCGCGGTCACCGCACCAATGGCTCAAGTGGCCACGACAGGGGCCATGGGTCTAAGCGCCGCTGTTGGCACGGCAATGGTCGTTACGCCGCCTCCGGAGGTCGCACCAGTCTCCCTCGCCTACCAAGAGAACGACTTCACCAAGGTCGAGGATGGAGCCGTTTCGCTCGAGGATGCGACCCCAGGGCACGTCGATGAGGAGGACGACCAGAACGGCACCTCCGACGATCCTGGTGCAACGAAACAAGCTTCTCCACCAAACCAGCCACCTAGCTTCCAACAGGGACCGAATGTGACGGCAGGCGTCGATGAAGCATACGACGCGGCTTGGGCCCAGGCCATCGCTCCTGGACCCGTCGAGGAAGCCTCCCAGACCGTGAGGTTCGTGGTTGTGTCGGCTGAACCTGAGGCATTCTCGACCCTTCCCAGCATCGACAACAAGGGTGTTCTGCGATTTGTGGCCGCCAAGTCCGGGGTCTTCCCAATCACGGTCATTCTTGTTGATGATGGAGGAACCAGCGGAGGCGGGATTGACCGTTCCGCCGTAGTGACCTTCGAAATTGTCGTCTCCAGCCCAGTAGCAACGACCACTACCACCACCCAACCGCCAACTACTACGACTGCCGCCGTTGCGACTACCACCACTACCCAAGCATCGAACACGACGTCTACCACCAGCCCAAGAACAACTACCACCACACCATCGACCACAACGCCACCCCCACCCAGTGGTTCGCTACTTAGTTGTTCAGATGCTCAGAACGGAGCGCAAGACCTAAGCGGCGCCGAGTTGTCCGCTTGCGATTTGTCAGGGACAGACCTGACGGGCGTCAACTTTGCAGGCGCCAACTTGCAAGGGGCGAATCTACGAGGAGCGACGCTCGATGGCGCAAACTTTGACGGGGCCGACCTCTCTGGTGCCAACCTTCGAAAGGCGAAAATGTCTGGAGGGTCTATGCGTGGCACGAACCTCGACAACGCCATCCTCCGAAAACTCGATCTCCGATCGGTCGACCTTAGCAATGCCAGCCTGGTCAACGTCCGGGCCAAGGACACCGAATTCAAATTGGTGGACTTAACTGGCGCAAACCTCACCGATGCCCGATTCCAAGACGCCGAACTCAAATCCAGTAACTTCTCGGGTACCGATCTAACCTCGGCGAACTTCCGAGAGGCGGACCTAAAGCGGTCATTCGGAACGCCCGTATGGTCCGTCACGCCTAACTGGGATGAAGCCACCTGCCCCGACGGATCCGATGCTGACCCTGGGTGTTTCTAAACTCCAGCGGTGACGGCCGAGAACAGCCGAATGAAGTTGCCGCCCAGGACCTGATCTACTTCCGAAGCGTGCATGCCTCGGCTTCTGAGGCCAGCAGCCACCTCGGGAAACTGTTCATAACTCGTTAGTACCGGAAGATAGTTGGCGTCCATATCGCTGCCAATAGCCACATGGTCCACGCCAATTGTCTCCACCATCCGACAAATCTCATCGCAATAATCCCCCAGGGTTTGCAGCACTACTCCTGATGGCCATGCACCGACAATCCCGCCAGCCTCGGCCACCATTGTGGCGTGTTCGACAGACAGCAGGCGAGGATGGTCCGCTCCCGGGGAAGCCAGATGGCTATGGGAGATCATTATTGGTTTGGTGGACGCTTCCAGAGCCTCGGCAGTGGTATTGATGGTGGCATGAGCCAGGTCAACAATCATCCCCAGGCGGTTCATTTCTCGCACCACTTCTCGACCAAAGCCGGTCAGCCCTCCGTGACGAGGTTCCTCGGTCTGGATGTCACCGAGTTCGTTGATCCGGTAGTGCACCAGGGTCACAGACCGAACCGACTGAGCGTAGGCCTCGCTTAGTCCTGTGGCGTCACCATCAAGGAAATCAGCCCCCTCGCAGCTCACGAAGACCCCAGGTTTCGAGCCCTCATGCGCCACTTCGATATCGGCCGGAGTGCGAACGGCCTGGAACCCATCATCGTCCAGAATGTGGGCCATGGACGCGAGTTGGCGATCATGATCGGACCTAGCCTCACCGGGTTCGAACTCCCGCACAGCCCCAAGCCCACCCTGATTGTTCATCCCAATGACGGCCAGATCGGCCACCGTGGAGGTGTTGACAACCGCAACCTCACCTCGAATCGAGGATGCGATTCGTGCCGTGGACTCATCGGGCCCAAGAACGGCAACAAGGGGTGAGTCCGAGGCCAGTCCCTTGAGGAAACATCGACCAGGGTGGGAATGAATATCGATCCAGGGACCATGAGCATGCTGAGCCATGGCCGAACCCTAGCCCGGCTAGGTGTCGAACGATTTGCCGTACTGTTCGTGCCCCTCGGCCACCAAGCGATGTTGCTGCTCGGTGCTGGATCGGCTGAGCCCACCCTTGTTGCCCTGAACCTGGGTTGAGTCCTTGACGGCGCGTGCTAACGAGTGCCCGCTGTGTTTTGCTTGTTTCGAACCAATTCCCAATCGAAAGGCCCGGACAAATCCAATGAGAGACTTCGTAACCGCCATTGATAGAACATACCAGTTCCCTGAGCATCATGTCCGGACGCGAGGGGCAGTCTCCTTGGTGCCATTCCCTAGAGATCGAGGGCGTTCAGGGCGTCTTCGATTCCACGATGAAACGTTGGATAGGCCCAGATCATGGTCTTCATCTGGGAAATCGGGACTGCGGCGTGAACGGCAAGCGACAATAATCCAAGCACCTCACCACCATTGGGGCCGGCGGCAGTCGCTCCAAGCAGCACTCCCTTGTCAGTGTCAACCACCAACTTAATCAGACCTTCGTTTCCGGCCTTGTGCAGCCAGCCCCGAGCAGTATGGGGAACTTGAACCAACGATGTCGTTATGTTGATTCCGGCCTCCAGGGCCTGCCTCTCGGTCATCCCAGCGGCCCCAACCTCGGGATCGGTAAATGTCACCCGCGGTAACGCGGCATAACTCGCGGGCTCGTGGTCCTTGCCCAACACGTCGGCCACCGCGATGGCAGCCTGATACATGCCAACGTGGGTGAAGGCTCCCCGGCCAGTGATGTCTCCAACGGCCCAGACTCCATCGGTCACCCGCAGGTTCTCATCGACCTCGGCGAACCTGGCGCTGGGATCGAGTCCAATAGATTCTATCCCAATGCCAGCCAGGTCGGTTCGGCGGCCAGTGGCCACGAGAACCTCCTCGGCTCGAAGTTCGGTTCCATTGGCAAGTTCGACGATGAAGGTTCCATCAGCGTGGCTGACCCGGCTGGCGAAGTGGCCAACGTGTACACCAATGCCTTCAGCCGCGAACACCTTGGCCACCAGTTCGCCGGCCTCTGGTTCCTCCAGTGGTAGTAGACGGTCCAAGCCCTCCACGATGTCAACCTTGACATCGAAACGATTGAAGACTTGGGTGAGTTCTAAGCCAATGGCTCCGCCACCAAGCACAATGATTGAAGCTGGCAACGTCTCAAGCGCTACTGCCTCACGGTTCGTCCAATACGGGGTCTCAGACAGGCCCGGAATCGGTGGCACCGCCGCGCTGGTTCCGGTGGCAACAACGACACCTTGGCTGGCCGCGAAGGTCCGGTTTCCGACGGCAACCGTTCCTGGTCCAACAAAACGCCCGGTGCCACGAACGAAACGCCCACCCTTGCCTTCGAAACGCTCAACGGCGACCGTGTCATCCCAGTTGTCAGTGGCCTCATCCCGGATTCGCTGAGCCACCGGACCCCAATCGGGGGTGACCTTAACTGCTCCGGCCATGCCGGGGATACGTCGGGCCTCGGCCAGCAGATGGGCGGCCCGGATCATCATCTTGGAAGGAATGCAACCGAAATAGGGACACTCACCGCCAAGGAGTTCTCGGTCAATGCCGACCACATCAAGGCCGGCCTCAGCCAGTTGCCCCGCAACGGACTCTCCCGCAGGACCCATCCCGATTACGATGACGTCGGCCCTTTCGTTTGCTTCGCTCCCAGTTTCACTCACATGGCCCTCCAAAGGCTGTCGCCTGCGTCTGATCATCAGGCTCGCTGGTGTTGTCAACCCTGTAGGCGAGCGGTCGATTCCACCGAACACCTAATCCATATGACCCATGGGCGCCGGTAGCACTGCCCTGCCCCCGGTCATGAGCCACTCCTAGGGTCGGGTCATGGCGACATCTCGCGCACGCGCGTTCACTCCTCGGTCCTTGCTAGCCCTCGCACTCGCCGCGGTTGTTCTCGTTGCGACCGCGGCCTTTGGGCCTCCTACTGCCGGCGCCGATCAGCCGATCCAGTGGTCAACGGGTTCAGACATTATCTGGGATGTTGCCTCACCCGACCCATCGGTACGTCACACCGGCCGGGTCCGGGCCCTGGTTCGTGGGCTGGTTGAACACAACGGCTACATGTATGTCGCCGGCAAGTTTCTCGACGTCAAGGCACCCAATGGGGTTACCCACCGCCAGCCCTATCTTGCACGTTTCGACCTGGAAACCGGCGTTTGGGATCCGAGTTTCCGCCCGATCGTGGACGGAGCCGTCTATGCACTGGAGATCACCAGCGACGGACGGCTCTACGTCGGGGGTGAACTAACTGGCGGAATTGCCCTATACGATGCCGCTACGGGAGCACGAAACATTGCTTTCAACCCTGAAATCACCAATTCCTGGGGCCCACCAGCAGTCTTTGATCTCGATGTGATTGATAACCAGATCTACGCAGGTGGCACATTCACCCGAGCCCAGGGAACAGTCCTAAGAGATCTGGCGCGCCTTGACGCCACCACCGGAAAGCTTGACCCGACCTGGACCCCAACCACCGACTTCGATGATGTAACTCCTCGCCTCGGTGGACGAAACGTCTTCGGTATTGCCGTCGATGTTGGTCGTAGTCGGGTCTATGTCACCGGGAAGTTTGGGGGCATCAACGGAAACAGCGACGCCGCGTACTTCGCCACCATCAATACGGCCAGTGACACACTACGAACCGATGTGCCCCAGGGACTTCCACCCGGGATCCTCAACCATCGTCAGAGCTTCTCAATGTGGATGCATGATGTCCAATTCCGTGAAGACAGGGTCTATGTCGGAGGTCAGGGACACCAAACCATGATCCTCGACGCCGCAACCCTCTTGCCTCGCAGCACCTTCTTCACCAATCGCGGGGTTGGCGACACCTACGCTGGCGGGGACACCCAGGTGATCTTTCTGGGACAGAACACCGTCTGGTCAGGCTGTCACTGTTGGGGGTCGGTTGGTGAGTACCAGCTTGGCAGCTACAACGCTGCGCCAGACGGCGTCCAGACCTACCCCGAATACGCTCAGTGGGTACGGGACTTTCGAGATGTCAACCCGTTCGGCCAACAAAAAGTCGGAGGCGGCTTCGCCATCGACATCCAATCCGAGACGCTCGTCCCACTTGTCTTCGATGTCCGCGGCCAAGCGGGTGCCTACGCCATATATGAAGACTCTAACGGTCGGGTCTGGTTTGGTGGCCAGTACACCCGAGACATTGCCTCAGGTCGCCAAATCCAGGGGCTAGCCCGCTTCTCACCCCTTGTCCCCAACCCGCAACCGACCGGGTTACGAACCACCAGACAAACCAGAGAACGAATCGTCCTCAACTGGCAACCACTCAACGGAGCAACCAGCTACCAAATCAACCGAAACGGCCAAATTGTTGGCACCTCAACCAACCTGTGGCACACCGACCTCAACCTCACCGCGGGCACCACCTACACCTACACCGTCCAAGCCATCTACCCCGATGGAACCCTCTCTCCCCAATCCGACCCCATCACCACCAACACCCGACCCTGACGCACCCGACGAAGGGACAGTCTGGGTGGCTAGAAGAGACCACCCAGATAGAGCACAACAATGCCAAAAGCCAAGGATCCCGCCGCGAACATTGTGGCGGTGGCACCTGCCATCAGGGCAACGGGGTGGAGTACAGCGACGCCGCCGACAAGCTTCGCATAGGGGCTGTCGTTGAACGCATCGATCGCTGCCTTGGAACCACGGACCGAGCGGGCGAAGGAGCGTGGCGACAATGGGAGGTGGGCAACATCTTTTAGGGCATCCATGATCGGACCCATGTCATCGACGACGTCCTCTACCGAGGTCGGGAGCCCCCGGATCCGGTCCGGTAACGTCACCGCTGATGCCAAACTCGCACGAAAGCGCCACAGTAGAAAAGCCGGAGTTGCCACCACGAGACCGACTGGAAGAGCGATCCACCAAGGAGTACTTGCCCGAAGCAAGCCGGCCATGGTGAGCAACCCCCCCAGGAGGGCAAACCCGGCAAAGACCCGGGCAATAAACCGCAGACCCCGAACCACCTGACTGAGGCGATCAAGTAGGTTGGCCAGCCTCTCCAAATAGGGATGCACAACGCGACGCTAGCACCGCGACCGATTCGGCGTCGCGGGCAGAACCCTCAAGCCTCAACCAGTAGTAGTCTCGCACGCAACCCTCACGTTCTCTAGTAGACAAGACGGTGAAAGTGAGGGGACATGTTCGATACGGAACTATCGGTACGGCACATCGAGGGAAAGCGGTGGCAGCTCACCAGTCCCCTGGTGTGGAGCGGAAAACGTCAACTCTTCGTTGCTCACAGCGACTTTGAAACCGATTTCGCTTCCATACCCAAAGCTCTGCGTTGGCTGCTCGACAACGCGGGAGCCAATAGTGAGGCAGCCGTGCTTCATGATGCGGCATGGCGAGAATCTGTGCGGCCAACAGACACTCGCCGAATTGACCCTGCCGACGCAGACGGCATGTTTCGCCGAGCCCTGCGAGAGACTGGTTCAACTGCCCTCACGCGCGGGCTGATGTGGGGAGGGGTCCGAGCGGCGTCGATTGTCAGAGGCCGCTACGGCACCTCGGGGCCAGGTCGGTGGGTCAAACTCGCTCAACTGGGCGGAGTAGGCCTCTTGGGAATTCTTACCATTCTGGCACCCACACTGGTGACCCTGGCTGGCCTCGTGTTTTATTGGGCAGCCAACTGGATTGTCGCTATCGTGTGGCGACCATTCGAAAAACGCACCTTCGGGCCCGATTTCCGCCCCAACTGGCCGTGGTGGCCCCGCTATTCGCGGGCCCAAACAACTGACTCTCCGCGACCCGACCTACTGGAGGTTCTAGAGATCGATAGCGAACCAGCCAAGGCTATTCGCGACCTCATCAAGAACCATCAGATTGCCGATACCGTACTCAGACAGATTCTTGCTAGGTACGCCATTGTCCAGCAATGATCCAGGCGGAAAGGCCATTGGCCCTTCCCCAAATCGTTTCGATCGGTCAAACTGGATCCATGAGCGATCCGATTGAACCTCCCGTCAATCCCGCCACGCCGTGGGAGTTCCTTGTCGACGATGACCAAGTTTGGGAGCCTGAACCTGCAGCCGAGGAGGCGGCCATGCATGTCATGGCGCCCGAAGGGGAAGGAACAGATCCACCATTGGAGGATCTGTTCCTTCAGACCGACGACGTCGCTCACTATCTTGAGGATGAACGCCCCGAGATCGTTGATGCCAACGCTCCGGTCACCCCATCTGATACAACGTCACCGGTCGGGAAACTTCTGGAGCGCCAACACTATCTATCGCCGGGTCACCAGGACCATGCAGATGGCCCGGACGATATGGTCTAGTGTTCCGATTCTTGACCGGGTAAGTGTAGGGCCAGGGAGC
>JAJRXF010000016.1 GCA_024276425.1 Actinomycetes bacterium
AGTCAACGGGGTCGACGGCGATGACGTTTGCCGCTGGTGTTTGGGCGAGCAGGCGTTGAGCCAGCAAACCTGTCGGTCCGCACCCGAGCAAGGCCACATTGTCGCCAGGAGAAATCGTCGCTGCCTCCACAGCAATGATGGCAGCAGGAAGATTGCAGGAAAGGAAGATTGCGGCGTCGTCGCTGATCGACTCGGGCACGTGCACAAGATGACCATCCGCCAACGGCACTCGAACCAACTCTGCCTGGCTCCCTCCCAGGTCACCAAAGGCGACTCCAAAGCCGTAGATAGCTTTTTGGCTCGTCTCGCAGTGGGCCGTCTGATTCTGATTGCAGGCAGCACAGTGTCCGCAGCTCACCGAGTACGGGAAGGTCACGCGGTCCCCAACGGCGAAGCGCCCCACCTTGGGGCCAACTTCCACCACACGGGCACAGATTTCGTGTCCAAGGGTGGTGCGCCCCGGTGCCACCATCTCGGCAACCTCGCCTTGGTACAGGTAGAGGTCGGACCCGCACATCGATGAGGTGATCATCTCCACGATCACGTCAGTTGGTTCTTGGATCGTCGGGTCGTCGACCTCTTCGATTCGGACGTCTTTTGGTCCGTGATACACCGCTGCCTTCATTTGCTCTCTCCTTAGTGAGGTACTTGCTCTGTCTTGTGTTGGTCGAGCAGAGAGTGCTGCAGAGACTGCTAAAAGAAGCGATCGAAGTGCACCTGCTCGAATGGAACCTGATAGTCGACCATCACCATTCGTTGCACGGCTTCGGTCATTGGCGGTGGCCCGCAGAAGTAGTAGTCAAAGTCAGCGAAGTTCTCGCCAAGGACGTCGGGTAGCAGTTCGTGAACGAAGCAGCATCGACCAGCCCAGTCCTGCGCCAAATCCGGATCCGAAATTGCCTCGTGGCAATCGACCGAGATTGTGGGGTCTTCGAGCTGATCAATAATGGCTGAAGTGCACAGATCGCTTGGACCGCGACCGCCGTGAAAAAGGTGGATTGGCCGGTCGGCAAATGCCGGGTTGGCCGCCATTGATCGCAAGATGGAAACGACCGGAGACAAACCGGATCCCCCAGCGACCAGGACAACTCCTCGGTCGGTGTCCTGGCGAAGGTAGGCATGCCCAAATGGGCCATCCATTGACAGGACGTCTCCTTGGCGCATCTGGGTGAACAGATAGTTGCTACCTGCTCCATCTGGCATGTTCTTGATAATGAACTGCCAAGTCCCGTCCTGCTGGGGAGCATTGGACATTGAGTACGCCCTGTCCCCTCCGACGCCCGGGAGCGAGGCAAGAACAAACTGCCCGGGCAGGAACGTTGGGCTCGCTTTAGCTTCGAAAGAAAACTCTGCCATGTCGGGAGCCAGGTCGGTTCGGTTGACAAAGGTGGCACGAAAACGTTCCGGGCGAATTGGTGTTCGATCTGAACTCAAACGAGACTTGATGGCGCAGTTCGAGGTTGGGCGGGCCTGACAGGCCAACATGCGCCCCTTGCGTTTGTCTCGCGGACTGAGACCAGGTGGGTCTTCCCAGAGAAGCTCAACGTCACCTTCGACCAGGTCGAATTTGCAGCTTCCGCACCCCCCAGAGTTGCACTCGTACGGAAGATCAACACCATAGCGAAGAGCACCTCGCAACAAGGTGTCCTTTGCCGAGCAGACGAACCCTTCGTTGGTGCCGACTAGCTTGATCTGGAATTCTTCGCGATCGGCCACAATTCGTCCGATTCGTTCGTTGGTTCGCTATCTCGTCGTGATTAGCCCAAGCCGATCTGCTGATGGAACGCACGAACCGATGCCTTCGCCGTGGTGGCCGCATCATCGGCTTCTGGCAGCGCGTTGCAATAGGCATCAATGGCGGCATCGGCCAGCGGAAGCCATGTATCCACCATGCCTTGCAGTACCGCCGCGTTGCCTTCGGTTTCCATTGCCATCGCAACTAAGGCCGAAGCCCAACGACGGTGACGCTCGGCATCTCTCATCTGGGCCTGGGTGAGCAGGCCAAGAAGAGTGTCACCACGGTCTCGACCAAGGTCACCAAACTGAACCAGCAGAGCCTCTTCAATCGCGGGCTTGGAGATGAGGTTGATGGCCACAAAGGACTCGGCCCAATCCCAAGCGATAAGGGCCTTTTCCACTAGCTCACGGAAGCCCTGCCATGCCTCATCTTCCTCCCATGTCTTGCGCTCGTTGGAACCAAACCCGGCCTCAGGAAACCCGAGAGCTAACTCTTGGGTCCGGTAGGCGGTGTGAGAGAGCCAGCGCAGGCTGTCCGCCGTTTGATACGTGGCACAGTTGGTGATTGTGCTGGCCGGTGCCATCTGGTGGAGGTAGGCCGAGCCAAGCTGAAGAGCATGGAAGGGATAGCGAGACGGAGTGTAGAAACGGGCAAGAACGCCGACCCAGTCCTCATCCAACATCTGATCGTGCCCACGCTCGTTGAACTGATCAAAGAGGCCGGTCACATAGGTCTCTTGGCCATCCTGTAGAAGGTTGTAGGTCCGGTAGATGAGCTGATCCGGGTCCCGGAACTGGTCCCAGTCGTCGCATTTGAGAGGACTCTGGTTGCGGAACTCCCGATACCACTTTGCCATCGGGATGTCCGGATCGAGTTCCCAGGGATTGTCCGGGTTGTCCATGTGGTAGTGGAGATTGGTCGAGACAATCTCGTATTCGCTTGGGCGTTTGCGGTTGCCGGCGAGGTGGGACCAGGTTCGTAGCGGCTTGAGTACTTCAGGTTGATCAGACATTGGGTTCTCCTCGAGTTTGTTCGTCTTGGCTGGGCGGCACCGGGCGGGCGGTACCAAGCGGATAGGTGTTAGAGACTGAGGTCGTAGTAGAAGCGGGCTCGATCGGAATCGACCTGGATTTGGCCGGAGAACGAGCTCAAGTTGATCTCGATTTCTTGCATTTTGAATGGCCGACCGAGACACTCCTCCATCGATTCGCGAGTCAAAATGAGTTCTCCCTCGGTGGAGATCCGCAGGTAGGCCTTGCGGTCTTCAACCATGACCTCCTTATCCGGGTTATCCATTTCTGCCGCTTCGACCGCGGCCTGGGCAACATCACCAGCCCGCATCACCGGACCGACCCGGTTGTTGTTGATTGCGTCGCCTGCATTTGTTGCCATCGGATTCTCCTTGAGTTCTTTCTTGTTGCAAAACTTGTGCGCCAATACCCTCTTGGGGCCTGGCTTTCTAGCTGTGGGAGGTGAAGGGCTGAACACCCTCTACATCGACATACACATCGTCGCCGTCCACCTTGGTTGGGTACTCGGCGATCTTGCAGTCATCGGGATTGATGCCTTGCCCGGTGGTGACGTCGAATTGCCACAGATGAGCTCGGCAGGTCAAGACATTGCCCTTGAATTCGCCCTCGACCAGTTCGATCTCCTGGTGGGGGCACATGCCCTGAAATGCCTTGATCTCTCCGCCATCGACGCCGACGACAAGAACGGGGACTCCGGACTCCGAGTCGAATGAGTCCATGTCCCCTTCCCACACGTCATCGAGGGTGCAGATCTTTTCGAAGGCCATAGTTCGAAGCTGCCCTCAGCTATCCATGAACAAGATGTCGAGGGTTTCCGTTGGACGGATACCGGAATCGGCCACCGTCATGTCACGGGGGAAAAGGGTTCCATCGGAGTGATTGCGGACTCGAAGGACCTTGCCTTCCTGGGCGCGGACCCGACGGTCGATGGAGTGGTGCGCACACTTCTCTGCGACCTGGTCCATAGTGTCTTCGGTGTCAACGGGAACAAGTTGGATCACGAAGTCACGTTCGAAGTTTGAGTGAATGGGGAACAGTGCCATAGCTAGGATTCCTTTCCTCGACGCGGCTTAGGCGACGTACTTTGTGTCGTTCTCGTAGTCCTGCACCCAGGCGTAGTTGTGGGCATCGTCGCCCATC
>JAJRXF010000017.1 GCA_024276425.1 Actinomycetes bacterium
CTGATTCTTTTGGCGTTGGCGCTTCGGTCATTGCATCCGTTCCGGCGCGAGGAGACCGCGCTCTGGGTCATACTGCTATCTCTATGGGGACCGAGGAAAATGCCAACGATCTTTTTTGGGATTGTGCCCATGAGCTCTACAACCTTCCCGAGGTGCGTGAGGGCACCATTTTCGGATTCCGTTGCCTGCGCGCCGGTGGACACTTTGTAGGCATGCCCGTCGCCGACGGCCTGTGGGTCAAGCTGCCAGAGCCACGGGTGAACGAACTAATCGACGCAGGAACCGGCGACCTGTGTCGCCCAAATGGGCGGATCTTTCGAGAGTGGGTCACCATAGGTGAGCTTGATGAGAGTCTGTGGCTTGGGTTGCTGCGAGAGTCCGTTGAGTTCGTCAACCCCAGCTAGTTTCTCACTCGGGCGAAGCGTCACGCGGTGTCGGTGAGCCCATCTCGATAGGACAGTTTCGAACCACAGTGAGCAGTTCACCGAGCCCTAGATTGCGAGCGAGGCCGCCTCCTGGATACCGGGCATGATGGTGAAGCCCTCGATCCTGCGTACCCGTTCGGTCCAACGACGTATGGCGGGGTAGGGGAGTCGAGAGATTCCCCCCTCCTCGGACAGCATGACGTCGGGGAAGATAGCCAGATCAGCAATGGTGGGATGATCGGCCGAGCAAACCCAGTCCTTGCCTTCACGTTCCCGAAACCAGAGGTGTTCATCCAAAACTCGGAATAGCTGATGAGCACCTGATCGCAACGCATCGATGTCGAAGGCATAGCCAAGGTTGTCATGGAGCCGAGCGGCTGATGCCGTATTGGTTGTGCCTTCAGCAAACAGCATCCATTGGGACAGCTCGCCAATCAGTTCAGGGTCGTCACTGGGATACCAGCAACCACTCGGGTCGTACTTGGCGGCCAGGTACACCAGGATTGCGTGGGCATCTCGCAGGGTGTAGTCACCATCAACGATCACCGGGATATGGCCCAGCGGGTTGACCTCCTTAAAGGCCTCACTCTTGTGTTCTTGGCCCGGGAAAAAGTCGACAGGAATTGACTCGTAGTCGATCCCCAGGATTCCCATCATCAGTCGCTGTTTGTAGCAGTTGACCGAGAGGTCGTAGTTGTAGAGCTTGATCACGCTGTTCCGGCCTCTCTAAATGTCAAGGATGAGTTCATCGGACAGAGAACGGGAGACACAGGTCACGATGCGCTCACCGCTGGCCCGTTCACCCGGTTTGAGGTAGACGTCCTGGTGGAGAGGCTCGCCCTTGATGACACCAACAACGCAGGTTCCGCAAGCCCCCTGCTCACAGGATGATGGCATGGCAATGCCCTGGTCTCGTAGCACCTTGAGGATGCTCTGTCCTGCTCCAACGGTTGTCGTCACGCCCGACCGAGCAAGGCTGATTGTGAACTCCGCCGATTTGTCGACCTCGGTGGTGTTTTTGAAGTATTCAAAGTGCACGGCAGACTCGGGCCAACGGTGACCCTCGGCTAGGTCGCGGGCCGCATCCAGCATCGGGCCTGGGCCACATATATAGACGTGCTGGGAGGTGGTGTAGCTGTCCAAGATGTCCTTGAGCTGGTCTCCGGTTTGTTCCGGGCTCAGGCCAAGGTGGGTGCGACAAGCGTCTCCAAGTTCTTCAAGTCGGTCGGGAAAGGCCAGATGACTAGAAGACTGGGCAAAGTAGTGCAAAGTGAATGGGTGACCGCCCTGGCTGAGCGTCTCGGCCATCGACAACAGTGGAGTGATGCCGATCCCCCCGGCAATCAGGATCGTGTCGAGAGCGTCGCGTCGAAGGCTGAAATTGTGACGAGGAGCGGAGATCGCCAGGACATCTCCCTCACGCACGGATTCATGGAGGCAGGCCGAGCCGCCACGGGAATCAGGCTCAAGCTTGACCCCGATCACATAGTGCTCCTGTTCTCCCGCTCGGTTTGTTAGCGAGTATTGCCGGACCAGGCCGTTGGGGAGATGGACGTCGATATGGGCCCCTGGCTGCACTGTTGGCAACTGGCCCGTGAGTGGCACGAGCTCAAAAGCCTTGATTCCTTCACCGGTCTCCCACTTGCGTGCGACGGTTACCCGCAACTCGGCCTCGTCGCGAGATGGTGGAGTTTGGCCATCCAGGTCGGTTGGCTCGATCTGCTCCAAGGCTGGCTCCAGAGGAGTGGGTTCGGGGAGTCTGCTCGCCACGGTTTCGATGCGATCCCGTAGGGCGGTCAGTGCTCGTGCGTGGTGGTGCAGAACCACCAGTTCGTTTTGGGGGTTGGGTGCGGTGGTGAGCACGCTATGAACCACGGATTCGCCGGAGTCGACCGGTTGGATGAAGAAGACGATACTGGCCTGGTCGCTGGTCAGAAGCAGATTGTGCGGCCCAAGCTCGGTGACGGTGACTTCCCCACCACTCTGGTATTGATCGAGATGCTCTTCGATGAGCGCGGCGGGAGCGTCGAAGGGTAAAGAGCGGAGAGCGAAGGGACTCCCAGCCTCCAGGGCCGGAATCTCGGGTGGGCTACCCTCTCCCTGTTCCGTTGTCCACATCAAGCCATATCGCTCGCCCGCTGGAAAGGTGCGATTGCAGATTGTCCTGGCCGGAGCATCGGCCGGATGGGCAGGAATGTAGGTGCAGCCTGCGGTGCGGCTGGCGTAGCGCCAACCGTGATAAATGCACTTGAGTTCGGTGCCATCGTTGTGGCCAATGGACAGGCGGACACCCCGGTGCAGGCAGCGGTTCTCCCAGACGTTGAGGTAGTCGTCGTCGGCTCGCCACACCGCCAGTTCGCGCCCGAGCAGCTTGGCATGGTGAACATGGCGGTGGGCTGCATCATCGCTGCGACCAATCGGGAACCACCGGAGGGAGAGGTCCTCCACCTCATTGGTTGCCGTGGTTTTGGACTCGTCGCGGGTGTGGTTCTGGCTCATGTGGCTAGAGACTCCTTTGGCCGGTCGTGGCTTGACCAGTCGAGTTCTGGTCGCCAGGAATGACGCTGTAGGTAAGTCCAAGTTCGCTAAGCCATCGCCGGTAGGCGATTGCACTCTTGTCGGCCCGGATTGGAACCTCAACCCTGGGATCAAGGGGAAGGAGTTTGGGGTACTGGTTCTCCAGAATGGGCTTGTCCTGGGAGAAGATGATCTGCTGGAAGCGTTTCAGCACCGTGTCCGAAGAGTCTTCATCCAGAACGGACAAAAAGTTGTGGGCGCGGATGCGTTCTTGGGTCATGACCTGAATGAAAAGGCCGATGACGTCTTGGCGGCTCGGGTCGGTGGGGGAGCTCTTGGTCAACATCACGCAGTAAGGGTGGGGAACCCGATAGGTGTATTCGCTGATCTGACCGCCGCTGGCCGAGGCGGCCGCTTGGGGTTGATAGAACAGGCACTGACGAGCCCAGACCTCGGAGTTCTCGATAGTGACCTCGTAGTCAACGACCTCGGTGTGCGGCTCCACGCCAAGGAATCCACCGTGTACGAAGGGGAAGTGACCCATGTCGAGGAAGTTTTCGACCGCACGCGGGGCCGAGGTATTGACCATGATGCTGGCGGCGTTGAGGGTCCGGCGGTCTGCTTCCTCCGCTTCGGGAATATCGAAGACGTCACCGCGGGGCTCGCCGAGGCAGACCCACAGATAGCCGTAGCGGCTGCGAACCGGAAGCTCGACACGGGGCTGGTCTTGGCGAGCCGCTCCCAGCGAGCCATCATTGCGAAGGCCGTAGGAGATTTGGTATCCCAGCAGGAGAGTCGTTTGGATCTCCTGCGGATTCAGCTCGGCAACTGCAACCACCGGATGCCACAACGACAGGGCCACAGGATCGGTGCATTCTTCAACGGTGGTCGTCATGGAAGTTCCTTTGGCTGATGCTGGTGTTGGGCATCGCTTGAAGTCATCTTGCCAGAGGCAACCGAAGTGGTGGGAATCGGACGAACTCGTTTCTGCAACAAAAGGTTTGTGTCACGGGAACCAGCCCAACCGTTGAGTTCGTCTAGAAGGCCATGAAACGACTACCTGGCTTTCTCACTCTCCTTCTTCTTGTCCTCAGTGCATGTGGCTCGGATGCCTCTTCGGCCGACGAAACCCTTCCCCTTGATGGAACTCTTCCCCCCGTTGACGCACTGCCTGAGGAGACGCCGGGTACCGGTGACCCGATCGATATTCCCGAACTTGATTCTGACGATGTGGTTTTTGTTTGGTCCGAGACCGGGGGTTGTGCTCAGGCGGGACCGAACTGCGCTAGGTATGAGGTCAGCGCCGACGGGAGTGTCTCCACCTACCGCGAGGGACAACCCGAGGCCGAAGTGACCGGGTCTGTGCCGGTGGAGCTCGTGAATGAGTGGCTGGCCGCTGTTGCCGGAACTGACATAGACGAACTTGGAAGTCGGCTAGGACCGGGCGAGATGACAGCCGCATTTGATGGTGTCGACTACACATTGAGCACGCCTCACACTGGTCTTGTGTTGTCCAGTGTCGACGTTGAGTTCGTCTCCGGTGAGGCGTTCTTTGCGACGGCAACCAAGTTGGCTCGGGCCGCCGCCGAGGCCGCCCCTCTTCCGCTGGAGATGCGTTAGCCAAAGGGTCAGCTAGCGAAAACCAGTATGGCTTGAATTTCGCCGTCCTCCGGTTCGGGATCCTCCCTTCACGAATCGCTCTTTCGCGTAGCCATTTCCCCAGGCCGAAGAGGTCAAGGTGTAGCCGATTTCGACGGATCGGCAGTTCAAGGTAGGGTGGATGGCTAGATCCCCCAACACCTCCTGGGTGACACGGTCAACAATGCTGAGCATCCACCATTGATCGCTTACCAAGCCATTCATAAGCGGCGAACTCTTCGACCATAGCTCTGGCTCGATCGAGGGGAAAGTGGAGAGTCCAAGACTGGTAGCGAGCAACGTCTGGCTCGCTTCGACGAGAGGCCAACGCCTCGGCATCCTCGAGTCTTACCGGTCGAAGAAGCAGTCTCTCGGTTTCAATCGGATCAAAGCTCATCTGCACCATTCAAGCACCCGACGGTCACTTGGACGGAGGAGTTTCCCGGTCCTTGGCGTGCGCACGGTCCAGCCATTCAATGACTGCTCGCACCTCTGATGTTGGGACGCCCTGGCGCCAGGTCACGTAGTAGCCCCGGGCTGAGTGGACCTCGGGTCCGACCACAACCAGTGCGTCTCCCGCCAGGAGATCATCGATCAGTGGACGCCAGCCCAGGGCCACCCCCCGACCGGCCAGGGCCTGTTGCAGCACCATCGGGTAATTGTTGAGCAGTACTCTTCGAGGCTCTCTCCGAAGGGTGATTCCGAACCGGGCCAGCCAGCCGGCCCAGTTCATCCACGGTTGATCCCCGTCGTCCATATGAACGAACGGGACCCGGTACACATCTTCAGCGGTGCTGTTGTTATTGAGTCCATGTTGGGCCGCAAAAGCGGGAGAAGCGACGGGCACGACGGTTTCGGCGAACAGCCGATGATTGGACTGTCCGGGAAAGTCGCCGATCCCGCTACGGACTGCGGCATCAAAGCCACCACCAAGAAGTTCCTCGTCTCGGTCAAAAAGTCGAAGGCGGACTTCGAGGTTTCCGAGGGCGGCCTGAAGTTCGTCGATTCGAGGCACAATCCATTGCTGAGCAATTCCAGGATGTGTGGCCAACACGAACGTCCCGGCATGGCTCTCCAGTTCACCAAGCCCTGCCTCGATCATGTCGAAACCGGCCGAGATATGGCTGTGCAAGCGGAATCCGATTTCGCTTAGCTCACTTCGATTGGCCGTGCGATTGAAGAGTTCTGCTCCCAGAGAACGCTCCAAAGACCGGATCTGACGGGTAACCGCCGGTTGGGTCATGCCAAGGTCAGCTGCCGCGGCGGTGAAGCTTCCAAGCCGGGCAGCAGCATCGAAGATGGCCAGTCGTTGCAAGCGGTCAACTCGCTCAATGAGTTTTCTCAACCAGTTTCCCCCTTGCCCGGCTCCCACCATAACATCACGTAATGCTGGGCCGTACGAGATAGGGGCTGTGCAAGCAGATTCGACCGAATCAGAATTGGGTCATGACCCGGACTGGAAATCTGACTGGTATTGGCTATGACGGGTGCCAAGTCGATGAATTAGGCCATAGGGCTTCGGTCGGCCTGGTCGATGGGGGGGGTCGTCTCCGGTTGGGCTCTCGGTAGGCCCACCTCCATCCCAAATGGCTACGAGATCGGTCTACCGAGCCAGGTCAGATTGATCCCAGCAACTGCCAACGCCTCTTCACTCCAACGGATGTGGAGGCCGATCTCGCGGTTGCGGCCTGCTTGCTGCGGGGAGACGATCTGGTGGTTACCTTTGGGGATTCTCACATGGTCCGCCTCGCCTTGACGGACCTCCGACGGGCCCTCGGTTGGTCCCACGATGTCGAAGAGCCGCCAGTGCCGGAGCCTTGGTCTTGTCCATTGAACCAATTCCCCTATGTTGAATGGAACGATATCGGTTGGTCCGTCGAGGACGAACAGACCCAAGAGGTGGTCCGGGCACTCGGCCTCTTCTTCCGGCACGGCTATGTGGTGTTTCGTGGTGTGCCGACCGAGCCGGGCACTCTTCGGCGTGTCGCCGACCGGCTCGGGTATCTGGTTGGAACCAACTTTGGTGAACTCTTCGATGTCAGGGTCGAAGAGAATCCGACGGATCTTGCCTTTACCTCGATTGAACTACAAGCCCACACTGACCTGCCGTATCGAAAACCGATCCCGGGCATCCAATTGTTGCACTGTTTACACAACGAAGCATCGGGTGGAGACTCCACTCTCGCCGACGGATTGGCGGCCGCCTCGGCCTTAGAAATTGCTAGCCGAGAGATGCACAGGGCGATGGTCGAGACCAAGTTGAGCTACCGCTACGACATTGGCGCCGACACGGTCGTGAACTGTGGGTACACATTGGAATATGACCGCGACGGTCTCTTTCAGCAAATCCGATTCAATACCAAGCTCGATGAACCAATTGTGGTTGATGGATTGGATCTGAGCACCTTTTACGACGGGCGTCGTTGGCTAGCCGAATGGTTGAACGAAGATGAGCATCGGGTGACCTTTCGGCTTGAACCCGGAGACGTGATGCTTTTCGACAACCATCGGCTCCTTCACGGAAGAACCCAATTTGATCCGTCGAGGGGGAAGCGGCACCTACAGGGTTGCTACATCGAGCATGACGGACCAGACACGATGTATAGGCTGGCAGTCCGTCGTCTGAAGACCAGGTCGCAAAAGGCAGGTAGGTAGCCGAACCCACACCGTTGAGCGGTGGGTAGAAGCGGCCACCGACAAGCACGTGACCCGGCAAGACTGGGTTGATTTCGTCCGAGTTCATGGCGAATGTCTATGCTCCCTGTCATGCAAAACTGGAACAAGCGAGTATTGAAGGAACGAGCCAGCGACTTCGGAGCGGGGGAGAACCTGAGGGCCGCCATCTACTTCCAGGGTCGCGGCTCCCTGATGGGCCAGGTCATTTTCGGGATGGTGAGTAAGGGCGGCCAAGCATCGGTTCCCGAACGGGTGATTGCTGAAAGAATGGCTAGTGCTGCGGGGGCTCAGGAGCGAGAGGGCTACAACACCTTCGAGGGTTCCATCGCGGCCCGGTTCCCTGACGACAAGGGAGTAATCGCCGTTACAGATCAGCAGTTGATGGTGTTTGGGTACTCCCAGGGTGTATTTAAGACCAAGATCACCGACCCTGTCGCCTCCGTTCCCTTTCTTGACCTAACCGGGTGGTCATATCGAACGGGCAAGGTGTCCAGCGTGCTCGACATGCAGTTCTCTGACGGGTCTTCGGTTGGTCTTGAGCTTCCCCGGGCCAACAAGCCAGATGAGTTCGCCGCCACTCTGGGTATTCCCGCAACTCCCTAGCACACCGTGGAGTTGCTGCGGGTTGGGCTTCGATTGCCTTGATCGCGGCCTACGCTCGAACAAATGCGACGATCTCTGTTGGCCCTACTCGGGATCTTGGTGGGGGTCGCGTTAGTGGCCCCACGGGTACTCAAACGCGCTTTCGCACCGCCGCAAGCTGTCGAGAATCAAACACCCGAAGATTTTGGCCTGGCGGCCAAAGATGTCTGGCTCACGACGAGAAACAACCTGCGACTGCACGCCTGGTTTATCGAATCTTCGGCAATGAGCCCTTCGC
Organism: Actinomycetes bacterium; assembly: GCA_024276425.1. Taxonomy (GTDB): domain Bacteria; phylum Actinomycetota; class Acidimicrobiia; order Acidimicrobiales; family SZUA-35; genus JAJRQY01. The sequence goes on from JAJRXF010000017.1 coordinate 8,137, forward strand.
CAGCCTCTGCTGTCGTGGTTCTTCATGGATGGGGTGCCAACTCTTCCCTGATGTTGCCGCTCGCGAACCTTTTTCACCTCGCGGGGTATCACGCGCTCTTTGTAGACGCCAGGAACCATGGTCAGTCTGATCATGATGACTTCTCCTCCATGCCCCGGTTCGCCGAGGATCTCGACGTGGCCGTTGAGTGGTTGGAGAGCCATCCTCACGTATCGTCGATTGGAGTTCTCGGCCACTCTGTTGGAGCCGCAGCTTCGATACTTAGTGCTTCTCGATCCGACAAGATCGATGCCGTGGTTGCTGTATCGTCCTTTGCACACCCTGGCGACATGATGCGAGAGCAGATGGCCCAAATCCCCGGTCCAATCCTGGAAGTCATTCTGAGCGCGGTTCAGCACATCATCGGATTGACCTTCGATGAGTTTGCGCCCAGAAGCAGGATTGGTCTGGTCGGTGTTCCCGTCTTGCTTGTTCACGGTGATGAAGATGATGTTGTTCCTCTCGCAAACGTGTACGAACTGTCCGAGGCTGCCCCCGCGTCGGAGGTTCTGGTTGTGCCGGGTGGAGGACACCGCGAACTAGAGCCCTACCTTCCCTATAGTGAGCAGATCGTCGAGTTCCTTGATCGGTCCATGGTCGGCACGGTCAGCGTGGCCCCCTGACCATAGGCCGCCACTGAGAGGGCGGGCTGCCCGATGTTGCTCAACTCTGCCGGGTGTCGTGCCGATGGCGGTAGTGGAGATGTTGCCATGCGAACCGGCATTGACAACAACGCTGGGCAACCAGCGAACCTCGACTGCGGATTGGCTCTAAGTCAGTTGTCTGGTCTCGACGCGGGCGGGTCCTTCCCGTTGAGTGTTGGCTCGTTTCGATTTGGTACCGGTGGTGGCTCAACCTTGGCGAACGGTGAGCCACTGTCACCTCGGTTCGGGTTGACTGTCCAGCCAGACGGCAACATGACGTTGGTTCCGCCGCCTGAGGGAGTGCAAGTTGATGGCCTCCATGCCGTCACCCCGATCGGGCTTTCCCCGGGGCAGGTGATTGCTTCGGCCGGAGCGACCTTTGTCGTCAACGCGACGGTGCAGACCCTGGCACAACGAATGAAGGAGAGTTCGGTCCGCGCGGAGATCGCCATGCCCAGCACCGAGCGGGGTCAGAGATGATGACGACGCGGTAGTTTCCCCATTGAGGGACGTGGTGAGAGCGAGCCTCTCGCCTCGAATAGCACCAGCGAGGGCAGACAAACCAACCGGCGAGTCGAGTTCTTGGTTAGTGGACTCTTGGGCTAGAAACCTCGAGCTCGGTCCGGGCGATCGGTGATGAGCCCATCAACACCAAGATCAAAGAGTGAGAGCATGTCGTCGACCTCGTTGACGGTCCAGGGTAGAACCTCTAACCCAGCAGCATGAGCGGCATCGACCACTTCCTGGTCTACAACCTGGAAATTGGGTGACCAGATCGTGGCCCCGCGTTTGACTAGGTCATCGAAATCGGGTCGTTCCGATGTAGTGAGAGCAGCCAAACGCAGCCTGGGCTCCACAGAGTGAATTGCCCACAGCGAACGGTGGTCGAAACTTTGAACAACGACCCGCTCCGAGATGCCGGCCTGCACGAGAACGTCGAGAATGGCGAGCTCGAACCGACCGGGCGCAGTTCCGTCAAAGTCGTCGCCAATGGTGTCGGGGTTCCCAACCTCTCGTTTGGTTTCGATATTGAACTCC
>JAJRXF010000018.1 GCA_024276425.1 Actinomycetes bacterium
CGGGGCCCGGTCCAGCATCCCGTAGTACAGCATCGATGCATCCACAGTGTTCTGCCAATGATTCTTTGCTACAACGTTGGAGAACCACGCCATGAGATGAGCCCGGGAGATCAACCCGAGATTCAGATTGTTCACCGAGTTCGGATCTGTTCCGGGAACCCCGAAGGATCGTTCATACAAGGTCGCCACAAATGTGGCGTTACTCATCGCGTTCCAGTTCGTTGATCCAGCCGTCATGAGAGCAGCAGCCAAAGAGTCACGGTTGGTGTTTACTTTCGCCCAGTATTCAAGGCCACCAACATCGGCGATCGAGAGTTGTGCGACCTGGTACATGCGGATGACTTCGGCGTAGGTCCCCTCAAACTCTGGGGATCTGACAAAGTTCACGATCGTGTCACTGCCGGTCAGTTCACCGTTGACGATTTGGGCTTCCCACCAATGAAGACCGTAGAAGTCGGGGTTACGGCCCAGGATGTCGTGGTATTGCTGGGTCACGAGCCGGGCTGGTGAGGAAGCAAGCCCGTTGCTGGCGAAACCGTTGTCGCCGAAGGGGCAGACGTCAGCGACCCGGTAGCGGGCGATGTCCCATGCTTCGAATTCGATGCGGCGTTCGTTGTCGGTTTCCTGATTCCCGGTGAGGTCGAGGCGGGCATCGAGTATTCCGAGGGGAACGACGTTGGCGTAGGGAGGGACGGGAAGTGTTTCGGTGTAGGTGTCGCCGTCTCTGGTGGACCATCGGGCGACTCGCCCTTGGCGGGCACTATCGCCGATGCAGTTCAGGTTGCGGGAACCGGTTCCGGTGGCCATGATCGTTCTGAGTTGGACTGCGCCTTGGGATGGCATCACATATCCATGTTGGAATGAGCCGTTTGTGTCGCTGCACCAGTCGTGCTTCAGGGTGATCAAATGGCCGAGTTCGTGGGGAACAGTCAAATCCCCGGCGTCTCGATCGCGACCTTCGTTGATCGTTGATCGTACGATCGCAGTAAACACAGAGTCCTTCGTTCCGGAGTTGACAGACAACGGAACATCAGTCGCGACACCGTAGAGAGTCCTGGTCGAGCCGGGCCTCGCGAGATTTGTTTTTACCACGACCAAAACTAAATCAGCTGCTACGTTGTCTCGTTGCTGAGCAACCGCATTTGAGGTTTCGATCCAGTCGAAGATCACCTCAGGATCGGTTTGTGCGCCACTGGGCCAGGCCACATCAAGAGTGCCGACAACTTCGAAACTGAAATTCAGGCCCTGCAGGTTCTGCCCCGCGGTCGCGTTTGCTAGTTCTAAGGCAACATCAGCATCAGATGCCCCATCGACCCTGACGATTAGCACATCGATTTGAGGATCGACGCCACTGATCTGAGTGATCGCGTTGGCAGTTCCCTCGGGGGTGTTGTCGTCTACTTCGATGCCAATGAAAGGGTCATCATCTTTTACGTCATCAATTTTGACTTCTCGGGGAGAGTCATCACCACTACCGGGTTCAACGACCTCTGACCTGTAGGAAACAAGGCAGGTCCCCTTGGTCTCGGACCGCTCCGGACACTGGCTGAGTGAAATAGTGTGTCTGGGGTTGAGATTCGCAGTTCTGGTTTGTCTCGCTTGGTTTGGGGAAGGATGAGTGCTACATCGACTGGTAGCTCATCGAGCCAGGCTTGGCTGGTGACACGGACGATGACGTCTTGGGTTTGGGCTGGCTTGTTGTAGCGCTGTACTGGCCAAGGTGCTCCGTCGAACGGATCCGGTTGCCTGTCGAAGACGGCTACGAGGTTCCCTGTTCCGGGTAGAGCCAGTTTGAAGCTTGTTTTGTCTGTGAGTGGTATCTGGCTCAGGTTGGTGAGGTTGAAGTCGACTTGGTTGGCTTGGAGTGGTTTTTCTGGTGTGTTGAGCTGTTCCTGGTCCAACACGATCTGGGTCACGATGGGGGCTTGGCCTAGGTCGCGGTCAACCGTTGTCGGTTTGTCCGGGGCTGTGGGGCGTTTGGTGTCCTGTGGTTGGCTGACCGGCGCAGGTCGTGCTGGTTCTTGGGCTCCGGAAGGAGAGGCCAGGGTGGCACCAAGCAGGGCGATGCTCAGGAGAAGTATCGAAAGCTTATTGGGGGGGGGATTTTCATCTTGTGTCCTTCGCTAAGCCAGTGACGTGTGTCAGCGGCCCTTGAAGGAGGATCTCTCGAAGTCGCCGGAATCTGGGCTCCGTTTATTGCCGCTGCAACCTTTCTACTCGGTCTACAATCAGCAGTGGTGGATGCGTTTCGCACCGACTGTCTAGGAGTGGAGGAAGGCCAGGGCGGCGTGAGCAAAAACTTCGGTGGCTTGGATGATTTCGGCCACCTCGACATACTCATCGACCTGGTGAGCAATCCACTTGCCCCCCGGTCCATACACCACGCTGTCGAGGCCACCGTCACGCCACAAGATGGTGCCATCGGTTGTGCCGGGGACACCGCCGAACACGGCTGGTTCGCCAGTTACCTTCTCATGCCCGGCCACCAGAGCCTGCACAACCTTGGAGTCAATGGGTGTGTCGGCTGAGGGCCGGTCATCAATGATGGTTAGTTCGAGATTGACTCCGGTCGCCGCCGCTGACTCATCCAGAATCCGATTGACGTCATCAAGCAGGGTGGGATGATCAATCGCTGGCGTCGTACGAATGTCGATCCCGAGGGTGGCGTCGGCCGGAATGACATTGAGCTGTTCGATCGTTCCGCCTTCCAAGTAGGTCGGGGTGATCGACATCTTGCCGAGATGCTCGTGTGGACCGAACTCCTCTTGCAGTCTGAGTTGCAGGTCGGTCAGTCCCACAGTTGCGCGGGTGAGCACCGTGATCGGATTGGCGCCCTTTTCTGGCATTGCTCCGTGTGCCATCACCCCGTGAGCGTCGACCCGAAGCCGGATAGCCCCCTTGGCCACAGCACAGATCTCGCCCGCTTCGGGCTCGGCGGAAATGGCCCCATCGACGCCTTGGCAGTGGCCAGCGGCAACAAAGTGCTTCACCCCAATCATCATCTCCTCCTCGTCGCACAACACCCCGATAAGGATCCGACCGGGGAAGGGACCGGCCAATTCGACGGCCCGGGTGGCATAGATCATGGCGGCCACCCCTGACTTCATGTCAGCCGAGCCGCGGCCGTAGAGGCGACCGTCAACAATTTGTGCTCCGAATGGATCGCGGGTCCACTGGCTTTTGTCGCCAGCGGTGACCACGTCGCTGTGGCCTTCAAACATCAGAGTCGGACCGGGCAGCCCTCCTTCAACGACACAGATGACATTGGGTCGACCGGGGGCGACCTCTTCGACTACTGGGTTCCAGCCGAATGAGCGCATCTCGGCCACCACGGCCTCGGCGACCGGTGCCTCGCTGAGGCCGTCCTCCGGCCGATTCACGCTCTCGATACGAACGAGTTCCTGGGTGAAAGAAACCACTCGAGCGTGATCGAAGGTGAAAGATGTGTTCATGAAGGAAGACTGATGCCTTTGCTCGACCTGCTCGAGCCTAGAAAGTGAAAGGGCGGTGCCGGGAATACCCGACACCGCCCTATTCTCCGAGAGTTATTCGAGGGACTAGGACGGGCTGTATCCCACTCGACTGATATCGAGGGCCTGACTGGTGGCATTGGCCACATAGCCTTCGATACCAGCAGCGGTTACCGACAATTGGGGAAGTACAAACAGCCAGATGCTGGCCGCATCCTCAGTGATTTGCGTCTGCACATCTTTGAGGAGGGCGTAGCGAGCCTCATCGTTGGGTTCGGCGTCGGCGGCGGCCAAGTTGGCCTGCACATCGGCGTTGTCGTAACCGAAGTAGTAGTCCGGGTTGCCGTACTGGATGATGTCTCGGGCCTCAACGTGGGCCACGATCGAAGTGTCGTAGTTGAAGCCGTTTTCGACTCCGTCAACGTTGAACACATCGGCGAGCCAAACACCCCACTCGACATTCTCAATCTCCAGAGTGACCCCAACCTTGGACCACTGAGACTGGATAATTTCTGCCGCACGGCGAGCATAGGAAGGAGGCGGGGCTTTCATGGACAGGGTCAGCCCGTCGGCGTAGCCAGCCTCGGCCAGCAGCTCGATCGCCTTGTCGGGATCGTAGGGGTAAACGCCAGTCAGGTCCTCATAGTAGGGGTCGGTCGGAACGGCGAATGTGCCGGTCATGCTGCCGTACCCGAAATAGGCGCCGTCGATCACTTCTTGACGGTCGGTCGCGTAGCTCAGAGCTTGGCGAACCCTCGCATCCGAGAGCACGTCGGTCCGGTTGTTGAGGGCCAGGGTTACTTCACCGTTGGTTGTTCCCACAGCGACATCGAACGCATCATCAGTCGCGAATTGGTCCAAGGTCTCGGGGGCAGAGACCCCGGCGATGATCTGGATGTCGCCGGCCAACATGGCGTTGTTGAGAGCGTTGGGATCCTCGATGTAGCGGTAGGTCACCTCACTCAACAGTGCTGGGTCTCCCCAGTAGTCGGGATTGGCGGCCACTACGATGCGATCTCCACGGACCCATTCCTTGAAGGCGAAGGGGCCAGTTCCAACCGGATTGTCTGCCAGAGAATCGATGTCGGACTCATCAAAGATCATGCCGACACTTTGGGCCATGAAGAACAAGAAGTTGGCGCTGAATTCGCTCAGCACGACCTCGACCGTGAAGTCATCAATGGCCGTCACCGACTCAACCGGCTCGAGTTGGGCCTTGAATGGATGCTCGATTTCGTCGCCACGAGCCCGATCGAGAGAGAAGACAACGTCGGAGGCGTCAAAGTCGGCGCCATCATGGAACTGAACTCCCTGTCGCAGAGAGAAGGTGTAAGTCAGTCCGTCATCGGACACATCCCAGGACTCTGCCAGGAGAGGCACGATCTCTCCGTTGGCGTCAATCTTTACCAACGGCTCAACAATGTTGTAAAGCTCCACTGTCTGGATTGGACCTTCGGGGCTTGCCGTCGGGTCGAGGGTGGCCGGTTCGAGTTGGAGGCCAATAGTGATGTTCGCTTCTGTCGATTCTTCTGCCGGCGGCGGAACTGTTGTCTCGACCGTGGTGATTGGCTGAAGGGTTGTTGATGTCGCTTCGGCGGCGTTTTCAGAACCGCCATCGCTGGCCGAACTGCCTCCGCAGGCCGCAGCAACAAGCGACAAGGCAAAAGCCGTCGCCAGTCCTCTCCGTAGGTTCATCATGCATCCTTGCTCGTAAGGGTCCGTGGCTGGCTGAAGACTGCGTCCAGCACTGTGGAACCGGGGCCGTCAGCCTAGTACGAATTCATCCGGCCGACCCACTGCCCCGCTTGACTGCGGACAACCCGACATGACAGGCCACCGAGCGGCCCGGGCTTTGGTTAAGGGGGAGAAACGGTGGTTCGGCCAGCCGGCATTGGTCAAGAACGAGCGAGCAACGACTAGCAAAGGCACA
>JAJRXF010000019.1 GCA_024276425.1 Actinomycetes bacterium
CGGATTCGAGGTGGTTGAGATTGGCAACGCAGAGGTTTTCGACAACGGGCCAACGCTGGTGCTCATACCCCCGGACGTGACCGATGAACGAATAGCAACGCTGGTTCAGCTCTTTGATGGCGCTACCGTTCAGCGATCGGAAGAACGGCAGCGTGATTCAGAACAGAGCGAGAACGTCGCCACTAACGGCATCGTCACTTTGATTATTCGAGGCAGTGAGCAGGACCAATGAGCACGAATGAGAGCCAGGCAAACGCGACGGTCGCCACTCCGTCTGCTGTATCTATGGCAGATGTGGCCGAGCAGACAGATTCAACCGAAGAAATAGTCGGCTGGATCCGTCTTGCCATTGAGGGAGCAGAAGACAAGCTTGGTCTTCGTACCGCAGCCTTCTTTGTGGGCGACATTCTCGGCATCACCGACTGGTTCATCGTCAGTTCGGGGAGTTCGCGGCGCCAAGTAAAGGCCATTGTTGAGGGGGTTGAAGAGTTCGTGACCATCGGCGATGGTCCCAAACCGCTCCGGATCGAGGGGCTTGATGCACCGGACTGGGTGTTGATGGACTACGGAACCTTCATTGTTCACGTCTTCACCGAAGAAGCCCGAGAGTTCTATGATCTCGAACGGCTTTGGAGCGATGTCCCCCGCCTGGAATCGGCCTGAGGAGACCCTTGTCACCTCGTGTGCGTTGAGGCAGAGCGTGTGCGCAGCGTTAGGCGACGATATTCACAATGTTTGGCTGGCGCACGATTATCTTGCGTGGTTCACCATCGAGTTGAGCCTGCACCTTGGCAGAGCTCAACGCCAATGCTTTTGCATCCTGGGCACTGATCTCGGTGGGGACCTCGAAACGGTCGCGCAATTTGCCGTTGACCTGAACGATCATGGTCGCGGTGTCTACTACTAGCTTGGCCGGGTCGGCGGTCGGCCAGGGTCTGAGGTGGATGTGGTCGCCATCGTGGCGCAGACTCCACAACTCTGCGGCCAGGTGAGGGACCGCTGGTGCCAACAGAAGGAGGAGAGCGTCAACGGCTTCGTCGATGGTTTTCTTGTTGGCACCAGCATCAGATTGCACATAACGGTAGAGGACATTGGTGAACTCCATAAAGCCGGCGACGGCAGTGTTGTATGCCCAGCGCTCGTACTCATTGGTCACCCGATCAATGAGCACATGAGTTGCTACCTCGATGGCTCGATCAGCATCAGTCGGGTCGGCCTTATGGGTTTGGAATAGATCTGTGTTTGGGTGAGCGAGACGCCAGACTCGATGCAGGAACCGTTCGCAACCATCAAGTTGGAAGTCCTCCCAGTCAACATCTTCGGCTGGAGGCTTGACCTGCAGGATGGCCAGTCGAAGCGCATCCGCGCCATTGGCCTCGACAATGGCTTCGGGAGCGACGGTATTACCTTTTGACTTTGACATCTTGACGCCACCCATACGGACCATGCCTTGGGTAAACAGTCGCTTCATTGGCTCGCGCAATTCCTTGGGAGCGACGCCGGTGTCGGCCAGGGCTTTGGTAAAGAAGCGGGCGTAGAGCAGGTGCAAGATGGCGTGCTCGATACCGCCGATGTATTGGTCCACCGGCAGGAAGTGCGAAGCGTCCTCATGGCTGAAGGGGGCATCGGTATTCCATGGGTCAGTAAATCGGAGAAAGTACCAACTGGAATCTACGAAGGTGTCCATGGTGTCGGTCTCGCGGCGAGCCGGCTCACCGCAATCCGGACAGGTCGTATTGAGAAACCCGGCGTGTCGAGTCAACGGTGAGTCTCCGCCGGGGAGGAACTCGACGTCGTCGGGGGCAACGATTGGCAGCTCGGACTCTGGGACCGGACGCAGCCCACAGGCGTCGCAATACACCACGGGAATTGGACAGCCCCAGAATCGCTGACGGCTCAACAGCCAGTCCCGCAGACGGAAGTTGATTTTGCGGTTGCCCAAGTTCTGCTGAGTTAACCAGTCGATGGCCGTCGCCTTGGCTTCGGCGACTTCCATGCCATCCAGGTTGAGTTCGCCGTTGGATGAGTTGATTGCGGGGCCAGCGCCCGTGAAGGCTTCGCCGCCGAAATCGTCCGGAGGTTGGACGGTACGGATGATATCGAGCCCGTGAGTCTTGGCGAAGTCCCAATCTCGCTGATCCTGACCGGGGACGGCCATGATGGCCCCGGTTCCGTAGGTGATGAGGACGTAGTCGGCCAAGAAAATGGGGATTGCTTGGCCGGTGAATGGGTTAATGACGTTGCGGCCGGTAGCTACCCCCCGTTTATCCAGGGCGGCTGAGGTTGACATTCGATCGATGTCGGACTTGTCTTTAACCTCGGCCTGAAAGGCCCGCACGATTTTCTTGTTGTCGTCACTTGTTAGCTCCTCAACCCGGGGGTGTTCGGGGGAGACAACGGCAAACGTCATGCCAAAGCCGGTATCTGGGCGGGTGGTGTAGACCATGAGCGGTTCGGCCTCAGGGTCTGCTTTGCCATCCGGTCCGGCGATTGGCAGCCCAAACTCGGCTCCTTCGGATCGGCCGATCCAGTTGCGTTGCATGATCTTGACCCGGTCGGGCCATTCCAGAGCATCGAGATCGTCCAGTAGTTCTTGGGCGTAGTCGGTGATCTTGTAGAACCATTGCTCCATATTGCGTTTCTCGACCGGATCATCGGAGCGTTCGCACAGACCATTGACTACCTGCTCGTTAGCCAAGACCGTCTTGCAACCAGGACACCAGTTGACCGGAGCTTCGGCTCGATAGGCGAGGCCCGCCTCCCAGAAGCGTAAGAAGATCCATTGGGTCCACTTGATGTATTCGGGATCGTGGCTTTTGATGGTACGGCGAGTGTCATAGACGGCACCGATTCGTCGCAGCGAAGCGGCAAGTTCTGGGATTCGTGCATCGGTAAATTCTCGAGGATGTTCGCCGGACTTGATGGCGGCGTTCTCGGCCGGAAGACCAAAACTGTCGAAGCCGATCGGGGAGAGGACCCCGTACCCGTTCATCGTGTGGTATCGCACCAAAAGGTCGCCGAAGGTGTAATTCCGAACGTGGCCGATGTGGGCTGGTCCGGATGGATATGGGTACATCGAGAGAACGTAGCGAGGGTCGCGTGGGTCGTCGTTGTCGATCTCGTAGGTACCCTCGTTGGCCCAGAGGTCTTGCCAGCGTGGCTCGACCTTGTTCGGCTCATAACGGGGCATCTCTGGGCGTTCGGACATGGTTGATAGGGTAACGAACCGAAGGCCCTGAGCCTGGCAATTGGCAGTGAAGGACGGGGTTGTTTACCGGCCGGAGAAAGCCGTTGGTATTGGTTGCTGACGGGATCGAACTTGGTACGCTCGTCGTTTCGTACAGCAATGTATGGGGCTATAGCTCAGTTGGTAGAGCACTTCCATGGCATGGAAGGGGTCAGGAGTTCAATTCTCCTTAGCTCCACGGGAACCCGTCGGCGAGAACTCTGCGAGTTCCGGGCGGCCTTTGGGGTTCCTGGAGGAATCCTTCGGATTCCTCCATATTTCGGGGGGTGTCCCCGTCATGTTGTCAAGCGGCCACAGCAACAATTTCTACTGGTGACAGATACATGGTTCGATGCGTCAGCATCGACCAAATCAAGTCACACCGCTTCCTAGCAACACCAATAACCGCCGCGTTATGACGTTTCCCATTCGCCCTCTGCCGGTCATAGTGGCGCTTGGCTGCGGGCTCGAACCTGGCCGCCACGAACGCCGAAAGGAACAGGGCGTTCTTCAACCGATGATTCCCGGCACGATCCTTCCGGACACTATTCAACCCCGTCCCGGACTGACGGTTCACTGGCGCCAACCCAGCGTAAGACGCGAGGTGGCCACCGGAAGGAAACTTGGTGATGTCACCGATTTCAGCAACGAACCTCACCGCAGTTTTCGGGCCCATACCCGGGATCGAAACCAGCAGCTCATAATCAGGGTGAGACTCCGCCAAGACTGCGAGCTGACCGCCAACCAGCTTCCTGCGTCCAACTAGCTCGATGGCGTGACCAGCAAGACTTGAAATGAGTTCGCCGCCAATCTCGATTCCAGGCTGAGCCAACGCCGTTTTTGCTGCGTCTCGCATCAGCGCAGCGGTGCGGCCAGCGAGCCTCGGATTGTGTGTCGCGATCTCCCGACTGATCGTCCCAACCCGGGCGCGAGCAAGCTGTTGGGGGTTGCCCCACCGAACCAGGACCGTGAGCACACCAAGCACCCCAACACGTCGTCCGAGAGCTTGTTCGAGGGCTGGAGCGTAGTGAGTAAGCAGGTCTCGGATCCGGTTGATGGTTCGGTTCAGGTCACAACGAAGGTCTTCGTCACGGCCAACAAGGAGCCGGAGTTGGGCTTCAAGCTCAGTTGGTAGTTGGATTGTTGGTAGCCGGTGGGCGTGGGTTCGGCCGAACTCAGCAATGACTTGAGCATCGATCCGGTCGGTCTTGGCGCGGCCCGGTGTGAGGTCTGTCGCCCGTCTCGCTTGCAGCCCGGTGACATACAAAACCGGGATGTCGTATTGGGCTGCGACGACACGGAGCAGTGCCGCGTAGGAAGCTTTTTGGTCAACGATCAGGACTGGTTCCCCGAGAGTTTTGGCGTGGTTGAAGGCGTCGCTGATTTGGGTGTGGTTGTTGCCGAGTTTGCGGCGTCTGAGAACCCCGAACTCGGGGTTCATGTAGTGGAGTTGGTGGAAGGATTTCCCGACGTCGCAGCCGATGATGACGGTGGTTGGTGTGATGGTGTGTGGCATGTGGTTCCCCTTTTGTTTTGCTGGTTTGGGGTTCCGTTGTGGGCTACGCTTCGCCGCAATCACCTTAGTAATCAGCCTTGGTCGCGTTGTTGCGGTGGCATGTCCCCGTTAGCGGTCTGAGGCGTTGCCGTTTGATGCGGGAGGTGGCAACACCCCCCAAGCCATCACAAGTGGCAGGGGCACTGAGCCCTGCCTCCCGCACCTCACGGAACTTGCGTCAACGTTCCCAGATGGGCTTGGTTGAAGCAACCAACACGCTAAGGTGTCAGCGACAGGTGCTGGAGCTTGTATCAGAGCGGTCAGGACGTTGCGGGTACCTGGATGCGTTCATGATCTACCCCTTTCGGGGGCGATTGGCGGGAAAAGGTCCATCAACTCAGGCGAAAGCTGACCAGAAATCTGATATGCGTCCGAAACTGGCACTGGAAGAAACTGCACCATTCCAGTCGGCGAGCAAGACCTGAGTATGAGGAACCGGAAGAAAACTATTGCGGGTGTGCCTGAGCGACCGAGCACAATTCGGCGACAGAACGGATTGCTTACCCACCGACCAGATTCTTCGGGACCTTTAGTGGCCCCGGTACTTCACGTAGCGGGAGGCCCGGCGTTCGCCGATGAGGTCAAGTTTGCGTATGTCGCGCATTCCTCGGAGGAGGCGCCTTGCTCGCTCAGAGTCGAGCTGGCACAGTTCGGCAGCTTAAGAGCGGGTGATAGACTGATGTCGCTCAACGAAGGTGAGAACCATCTGTTCTTGTTGGATCTCGTCGAAACCTCGGGTGCGCACGTACTGCGCCTCTTCGCCAAGCTGGCGGTAGAGGGCGGCGGCAAGATGGTAGGATCGGCCCTTTCCGTCACCGCGGGCTTCAGCAATCCTTGATCGGTGAGCTTATTCAGGACGGCTCGGGCCTCGTTGACGTCGACCTGGAACAGCTCTGCCGCTCGAGGTGTGGTGATTCGACGTTCGATTCGCACTTCATGGAGCGTGAGAAG
>JAJRXF010000020.1 GCA_024276425.1 Actinomycetes bacterium
GAACGGAACTCAATCCGAGTCGAACTGGTCTTGTCTGGTTTGGTCACCGGCACTCGGACCAGGGCAGAGCGGTTGTTCTGAGCCCAACTCACCCAGACCGGGGCCTCATAGCCCATGACCAGTCGCTTGTAGGAGTTGACTAGCTGGTTCGTTACGGCGGTGATTTCCCGGGCGTGATAGAGCAGCCCGGCCATGAACTGGCGACCGACCACGCTCAATGAGTACTCAGCACCGTCCTGATGGAAGGCGTTGCCCTCCTCATCGAACAAGGAAAGGTGCAAGTGCATGCCCGAGCCCTGCATCCCTGATATTGGCTTTGGCATGAAACTGGCAAACCTGCCCCGCTCAAGCGCCAGTTCACGCACGACCAGGCGAAAGGTCATGATCTGGTCGGCCATCGTTAGGGCATCGGTGTAGCGAAGGTCGATCTCATGTTGGGAGGGAGAGTCTTCGTGGAAGGAGTACTCGACGGGGATGCCCATGCTTTCCAGCACCGAGATGGTCTGGCGTCGAAGGTCAGAGGCTACGTCACTGGTGGTTAGGTCAAAGTAGGAGCCAGCATCGAGGAGTTCGGGAGGGTGGGAGGGGTCGCCGTCACCGAAGTAGAAGAACTCCATTTCGGGGGCGACAAAGAAGGAATAGCCAGCCTCGCGAGCGGTGGCCAGGTTGCGCCGCAGAACAAAACGCGGGTCGCCATCAAAGGGGGTGCCATCGTGTTGACGGATGTCGCAAAACATGCGGCCGGTCGAGCCGTCCTCGGCCCAGGGCAGCGTCTCAAAGGTGTTGGCATCGGGACGGGCCAGAACATCGGATTCTTGGATCCGGCTGAATCCGTCGATGGAGGAGCCGTCGAAGTGAATACCTTCCTCGAAGGCTGTTTCTAGTTCTACGGGAGAGATTGCCACCGACTTGAGTTGACCGAGAACATCGGTGAACCACAAGCGGATAAGTTTCACTCCGCGCTCTTCAACCGCCCGGAGGACGTATTCGTTTTGTCGTTCCACCCCATGAGTGATAGCAGCACAATGAGCTGGGGTGAGCTGGGATTGGTCGATTCTTTACTTGATTCACACGCCGTTAACAGTTCTGGGAGTGGATCGGGGTCGATACGACGATTGAGTGGATGTCGACAAAACAAGCACCGAACGAAGCTCGCACCAATGGTGCAGAAATGGTTGGAGACACCACCGTGGCATATCAGGCTGAATACATCTGGATTGACGGAACCGAACCAACTCGCGAGGTCCGGTCCAAGACTCGAATCCTTGGCGACGACAAGACTCCTGGGATTTGGGGGTTTGATGGTTCCAGTACGGGCCAGGCAACCGGTGACAATTCTGATGTTGTTCTCAACCCGGTCTTTCAGTGTCCAGATCCCCTCCGGGGAGGCGACAATATTCTGGTCCTTTGTGAAACCCTGCTTACCGACGATCTATCGCCTCACCCAACCAATACTCGGGCGGCCGCTGTCGCCGCATTCGAGAAGTATGGTGACCAGGTCCCAATGTTTGGCCTTGAGCAGGAATACACCCTGCTCAATCCCTACAACGGCTGGCCTGCAGGCTTTCCGGCCAATGGATTCCCCGCTCCACAGGGCCCGTACTACTGCGGGGTTGGCTACATCAAGATTCACGGCCGAAAACTGATTGAGGAACATACTCAGGCTTGTATCGATGCCGGTCTTGCCATCTCGGGGACCAACGCCGAGGTGATGCCCGGTCAATGGGAGTTTCAGATCGGGCCCGTTGACACCGTGACCGTTGGCGACCATATGTGGATGGCCCGTTATCTGCTGTTCCGCCTGGCCGAGAACCACGCAGTCGAAGTCAGCATCGAGGCCAAGCCAATGAAGGGCGACTGGAACGGTGCGGGAATGCATACCAACTTCTCGACCAAGGCCATGCGGGAGGGCTACGACGCCATCATTGCGGCGTGTGAGTCGCTGGGGGCCGAAGGAAAGGTGGCCGAGCACCTCGCGGGTTATGGAACTGGCATCGAGGAGCGGCTAACCGGATCGCATGAGACTCAACGCTATGACCAGTTCAGCTATGGAGTATCTGATCGGGGGGCCTCCATCCGGATTCCTTGGCAAGTAGCCAAGGACCAGAAGGGCTATATCGAGGATCGCCGGCCCAACGCCAATGCCGATCCCTATGTATTGGCCACCCTCATGACCAACACGGTTTGTGCTGCGCTCGCCGATTAGTCCAGAATTTCCGCCGCTGGGTCCGGTGGGAGTGGGGGAGCTTCAACCCGAATGGTTTGGGTGGCAATGTCGACAACAACGGGAGCATCGAACCATTCGATTACGGGTGGTGCCCCGTACTTCTTGGTGACCCCGAGGATCCAGCCGTCGTTGTACTTGGCCTCGGCGCTGGATCGGTCACGCCACCAATAGACCCCTCCGAGCTTTGTCCCGTCTTCCGACCTGAGGTAGGCCTTCCATAACAGGCCAGGAGTATCGAGATAGGTCGAGGCGCTGGTGCCAAACAGTTCTCGCGCCTCCTCAACGGTTGTTGGGTTGGTACCCCTAGCGCTGGCGGGAAAGCGGACGATGGTGACAATCACGGTGTTGGTCTAGCAGATCTCTACCGTTTCGACAGATTATAAGAACTGGAGGTGAAGGCTTTTTCGAACCTTGGTTCTCTCATCATGAAGCCCTAACAAATGGCTCCGACAATGAGAGCATCCCCAAGAGAAAGTAAGTCCTTGCCATGAACCTCACCTCGAAAACTTCGCTCCGGTATCTCATCCCAACATCACTGCTCGGGGGCGGCATTGTCCTCGGAACGATGTTCGCTCCGTTGAGCATCTCGGGAGCTCAGACAGATGACGACTCAACCGATGACACCAGCCAACCCAGCCCCGAGCGCCCAGGCATGCCGAAAGATGATCAGGGTCGCGGTGGCCCAGGAATGCCCGGTGGCGACCATGGTCGCGGTGATCCAGGCCGGGGTTCGATGGAGGCCCTAACTGAACTTGGGCTGAGTTTTGAAGACATCATGGCTGGCAATGAAGCTGGCCAGACCCTGGTGGAGACTGCGGCTGCAGCCGGAATTACGTAGGCACAACTGACCGAGGCGATCACGACCAGCATGACTGATCGTCTGGGCGAAGCTGTCGCCAATGGACGAATCGACGCCGATCAGGCTGCTGAAATCGAGACCAGAATGGTCGAGCAGATTTCTGAGCGGATCAATACGGTTCATGAAGGCCGTCCGCAGGGTCCTCACGATGGTGCGAATAGGGGTCCGTTTCGGCAGGAAATGATCCAATCCCTGACCGATCTTGGTCTAGATGCGGATGCGCTTCGTGCTGGCCGCCAAGAGGGTAAGACTCTGGCCGAAGTTGCGGCTGAAGCTGGAGTTTCTGAGGATTCGCTCGTTGACGCCCTGGTCCAAGGGGCTCAGGAGCGTCTCAGTCAGGCACAGCAAAGTGGCCGAATGAGCGATGAGCGCATGGCAGAGATGACCGACGGCCTTGAAGAGCGAATCACTCAGATGATCAGCCGTCAGCCGGGCGAGGGTCATTCTGATCGCTCGGCCGAGGGCCGACCGGGTGGATTCGGCGGCCAGAGCGGCATGGGTCAAGGTCAGGGCGGATCCGGCCTAATGGGCTAAGGGTCCTCCCTTCCCTCCCACAAGAACGTCCCGGCCGCACTTCGGCCGGGACGTTCGTCGGTTCCGATGGAGTTCGGTCGACACACCTAGACTCACTAGATGCGTCGACTGCGAGTAGCCACCTGCCAGATCAACACTGTTCTGGGTGATATCGACGGCAATGTTGCCAAGATCTTTGATGTATTGGAAGATCTCGAGTCTCAAGAGGTCGATGTTGCCCTTTTCCCCGAGTTGACGGTTTGTGGCTATCCACCCGAAGATTTGGTGCTCAAACCAGGTTTCGTCGAGGACTGTCAAGAAGCTGTGGCCAGGGTGGCGGCCAGAACTGGTTCGACAGCGGTCGTCATTGGCACCGTTGATGGGGATCGTGACCTGTTCAATCAAGCCGTACTTTGTCGTGATGGTCGAGTCGAGTTGACCTACAACAAACGGTTGCTTCCCAACTACTCGGTTTTCGACGAACGACGCTACTTCACCAGCGGAACCGAGCCTCTGGAACTGGTCGAAATCAGCGGGGTCAAGATCGGCATTGCCATCTGTGAAGACATTTGGAGCCCAACGGGCCCGTTGTTGGAGCTTGCATCTGGTGGTGCGGAAGTGGTGATGGTGCCCAACGGCAGCCCGTATCATGCTGGTAAGTCGGTCGATCGAGAGGTGTTGATCAGTTCGCGCTCAGCCGACAATTCCTGCGCCCTGGTCTATGTCAACCAGGTCGGAGGTCAGGACGAACTTTTGTTTGATGGCGGCTCGGTGATCTTTGATCATGAGGGGCGTCTCTTGGCTCGCTCGCCCCAATTCGAAGAGCACATCATGGTGGTAGATCTCGACATCAAGCCGACCTACCGTAAGCGACGGCTCGATCCCCGTGGTCAATTACTTCCAACTCTGGCGTTACCGGTTCGGGAACTGAACGAGCCAGCGCTGGTCGACCAACCCGGAATTGCCGGAACAGTGGCGGCCCTTTTGCATCCTCTGGCCGAGCAATGGAAGGCATTGGTTATCGGTACCCGCGACTATGTGATCAAGAACGGGTTCAGTGAGGTTGGCGTCGCCCTATCTGGGGGAATCGACTCCAGCATCGTGGTGGCATTGGCGGCGGAGGCACTTGGGGCCGACAAAGTCCATGCCGTGCTCATGCCCTCTCGCTACTCCAGCGCCCATTCGCTGAGTGACGCCATCCAACTCTGTGAGACGTTGGGCGTTGACTACCGAACCATTGCCATCGAGCCAGCCCACCAGGCGTTCATAGACATGTTGAACCCCTCCTTTGAGGGCAGGGAGGAAGACACCACCGAAGAGAATCTTCAGTCCCGGATTCGAGGCGTGCTCATGATGGCCCTGTCCAACAAGCTGGGCTGGATGATTCTGACCACTGGTAACAAGAGTGAGGTCTCGGTTGGGTACTCAACCTTGTATGGAGATACTGCGGGTGGCTTCGCCGTGGTCAAGGATGTGTGGAAGACCGACCTCTATGAGCTTTGCCGGTGGCGCAACGAAACTGCAGGGAAAGAAATCATCCCCAACCATGTGATAACCAAGCCGCCATCGGCCGAACTTCGACCTGATCAACGCGATGATCAGAGCCTGCCGCCCTACCCCGTGTTGGACGCCATCCTCCGTGGCTATGTCTAGGACGACCTCACCGCCACCGAACTGATTGCCGCTGGCCATGATGAAGCCATTGTCCGTCGGATCGTCCGCCTGGTCGATACCGCTGAGTACAAGCGACGCCAAAGCCCCCCTGGTATTCGCATCAGCTCCAAGGCCTTTGGTCGAGATCGACGAGTTCCGATCACCAACCGATATCGGGGCTAGATCCGTCTCCCAAGATGTCAGGAGTCGCCGCGCCAGGCCTCTGCGAGTTTCACTCGTCCGCCTGACCGAAGCAGTGCTCCCTCATAGATGCGACCCGAGGTAAGAACAGCTAATACGGCAAAAGCAACGGTGATCGTCAGGGTGAGGGCGAGTTCCCACGTTGCAATGGCGTTGAGGGCATAGCGAATAGGGACAACAAAAGGGGCAGACAGAGGTACGTAGCTGCCAATGATGGCAGCCAAACCGTTTGGATCATTGAGGGCGGCGTAGGAGGTCATCATCGATCCCACGGCGACCAGAGACAACGGCAGGTTGGCCGCTTGGGCGTCGTCGATCTGATTGATGAGCGCCCCCGTGGCGGCAAAGAGGGTGTTGTAGAAGCTGAAGCCAACAATGAACCAGATGAGCAACATGACGAGAGAGTCAACCGGGAGGCCGCCGAAGTCACTTAGGATTCCTGTCGTCGTGGCGGCGATAGAGCCGGCAATGACCAGGACACCAATTTGCAGAAAGGCCAGTGCCCCAATACCGATCACTTTTCCGGCTAGGAGGTACCTGGGTCGCAAGGTTGACACGATGGTTTCAACCACCTTGGTTGTCTTCTCTTCCATCACTCCGGCCATGGTCCAGCTTCCGTACATCAGAATCGCCAGATAGGTCACCATCATCCCGATGTAGGCGATGATGGTGCGAGCGATATTGGAATCTTGCTCGTCCAGGATCTGGATGTTCAGCGCTGGTTGGGTGAGTTCGGCTAGCTCCTGGATGCTGAGTCCGCTGTTCGAACTGGCTTGCTGAAACTGAAGAAGCCGTGAGCCCACATAGACAATGTCGGGGACTGTGGACTGATCGAGGAATCCAGCCTTGCCAACGAGGACTTCGTCGCCACCGAGGAGGACGGCTTCGACGTCATCGCGACGAAGGGCCGCCTCAGCCTCTTGGCGGGTGGCGAAGGTGGTGAATTGAACGTCACTGTCGCTTGGGGCATCGGCGATGGCGGCTTGCAAATCGTTCGCTCGGCCGGCCAGTGTTCCGAGCTTGATCGGCCCCGGTTCACCATCTCCACCCAGAGTCGGGATGATGATGATGGCTAAGAGGATCAGGGTGGTAATCACGAGGGAAGCGAGGAATGCCTTTGATCGCAGTCGAAGGAGAAATTCTCGGGCGGCGACGATCTTGACCAGGCGGAATTGGCTCACCGCAAGGTCTCCTTGTAGATGTCTTCCAAGGTCGGCGGAGTGTACGAAAAGGAACTCACCAGACCTGCCGCGCTGGCGAAGTCCAGAAATTCCCTCGCTGAGATCTCCTGAGATATGAGAAAGCGGTGTTGGTCTTTGACCCTGTTGAACTCATATCGGATAGAACCGGGTGCCTTGGAGGTCCAGGTCCCCTCGGGTGGTCCGACAACATCGACTCGCTGGATTCCGGCGCTGGCTTGCTCTGTAGCCAGGTCGCCGTAGCGCAAGATTTGGCCGTTTTGAATAATGGCGATGTCATCGCAGATGTCCTCGACCAGATCGAGTTGGTGGGAGGAGAAAAGAACTGCGGTTCCGCGTCCGACCTCTTCAAGCAAGATTTCCTTCATGTGGTCTACCCCGATCGGATCAAGACCGGAGAACGGCTCGTCCAGAACCAAGAGATCCGGCTGGTGAAGAATCGATGCCACCAATTGAACTCGCTGCTGGTTGCCGTGAGATAGCTTGTCTAACCGCTCATCGGAGCGCTCGCTAAGTCCGAGGCGTTTTAGCCAGTGGTCTGCGCCGGTCCGAGCGAGCGCTGCGCTGAGGCCATGTAGTCGGGCGAAGTAGACGAGTTGATCGCGTACCTTCATTCGACCATAGAGCCCGCGCTCTTCTGGCATGTAGCCAAACCGAAGCCGGGCTTCGGAAGTGATTTGTAGTGAGTGCCAGCGAACAGTTCCCGAATCGGGTCGGACAAGCCCAAAGATCGAGCGCATTGTCGTAGTTTTGCCTGCACCATTTGGACCAAGAAAGCCCAGTGCCCGGCCTGGTTTCACCTCGAAGCAAATCTCAGATAGAGCCTGAAGGTCGCCGTACTTCTTGCTCAGGCTGTCGAACTGCAACATCGATTTGGGTATCCTTGTGTCTCGCTAGAGAACCTAGCGCCTGGTCGGTTCACCTATGCTCGAAACTGTCAGATTGGCTGCTGTGCCAGTAGTGTGTTGCAAAGCGATGACATTGATGCGTAGCGAGACTGGCTCGCGGCGGTTGGTTTCGGCCACCCGATCGCTGGTTCTGGCCCTTGTGGCCGTGGTTCTTGCCGCGTCTAGTCTGCCGAGTGAGGCCCAAACGAACGAAGAAATCGAATCAATTCGAGAGCAGCGAAAACAGGTCCAGGCCGACAAGGCAAAGCAGGCCAAGGAAGTTGACGTCGCCAGTGCGGAGCTCGAAGAACTTCTTGAGGCGCTTCAGGTGATGCAGGCCGAGGTTAACGCCCAGGAAGCACGGTTGGCAGACGCCCAGAATCGATTGGCTGATCGTGAACGCGAATCTAGTGAAGCCATCGAGGCCGTCGAACTCAAGACTGTCGAAATCTCTGCTCTGGAGGATCAACTGGCCCGCCGCGCCATTGATGCTTTTGTTTCCAACGGCGACGAAAATGCCTCGCCACTGCTTGAGTCCTCCGATCCAACCCAGACTGCCCGGATGCAGGAACTGGTCGATGGGGCTACCAAGAGCGACATCGAAATTGGAGAGAGCCTGTCGGCGGCCCAGGAGGATCTTGAGATCAGTCGAGCGTTGGCTAAGAGTGCCCAGGCCGAAGCGGAGGATTTGCGCTCCGTCATTGTTGGCCAGTTGGCCGAACTCGAAGCGGCACGAGACGTTCAGGCTGCATTGACCGAAGAGGCAGAGTCTCGACTTGATGATCTCCTCAATCGGTTGGAGGAGATCAAGCGGCAAGATGCGGCCCTTGGCCGCAAAGAACAAGCGGCTATCAACAAGCTGGCGGCGGAGCTAGCGAGAAAGCGGCGCCCGCCAGGTGGCGGTGGAGGAGCAATTCCGATTCCTCCGCCGGGCGAAATCATTACCGCTCGGGGCTTCCTGGTTCATCAATCCATTGCCAACAATGTTGATCGAATGATTGCCGATGCGGCGGCGGCGGGAATCTCTCTCGGTGGCTGGGGTTGGCGAGATAACAGCACCCAGATTCGTCTTCGCCGAGCCAATTGTGGATCCAGCAATTACGCCATCTATGAAATGTCCGCCAGTCGCTGCCGACCACCTACGGCAAGACCGGGCTCCTCGATGCATGAGCGTGGCATGGCCCTCGACATAACCTATGGCGGACGAACCATTAGAAGTCGTTCCTCACCCGCCTACAAATGGCTGAAGGCCAACGCTGCCAACTACGGCTTCTACAATCTGCCGAGTGAGCCATGGCATTGGTCGACCAACGGCCGCTAAGAGGGTTTCGCGATGAATAGGGTTCTGCCTC
The DNA here is from genome assembly GCA_024276425.1 of Actinomycetes bacterium. Lineage (GTDB taxonomy): Bacteria > Actinomycetota > Acidimicrobiia > Acidimicrobiales > SZUA-35 > JAJRQY01. The sequence goes on from JAJRXF010000020.1 coordinate 8,892, forward strand.
CCGAGTCCGCACTCCCTGGTGAGACCTCGGAGCGTGTTCCGGCTTGGGGTCGGCGGGAACTCCCGAGCCTTTTCTCTGTTGAGGAGACGGCCCGCCGTGTTGGTACCTACAAGTGGATCGAGATGAAGGTCTTCGAGGTGTTGGGGGGTTGGGTAGCACTGTCTCCGGAACTCGAAGTCAAGATGCAGTTGGGAACGCACTGTTATCGCCACTCCTTTCACGCCGAACTCTGGCATAAACGACTTCCGGAGTTGGGGGAGATGAACCCGCAACGACTTACTGCTCCGGCCAATGGTGAACTTGAGTCGTTTTTTGATCAGCTGAATCAAACGCTGGACCCAGAGCAAACAATTGAGAGGCTTACCGGAATTTATCGCGTTCTGCTTCCCGGTTTGATCACGGCCTATTCGTACCACCTCAAGAACACTTCAACCATCACTGATGCGCCAACGATGCGGATCCTTGAACTGTGCCTTCGTGATGACATCCAGGAGTGGCAAGACGGAGAGATGCTTTTGCAATCGCTGCTACTTGACGCCCTTGGCATTGATCGTGCTGCCGATTGGCAAGCCGAGTTGGCTAAACTCCTGCTCGAAGCGGGCGGTATTGTAGGGCCAGAATCTATCACCTAAGACGGTTTTGGTCGGAGAGACCTCAAGCCGCGGGGTTCCGCTGCCGTTGATAGAGCTATCGGAATTGGTCAAGGCGAGAAAATCTCTCGGAGTCTGGATCGGCCATCAGTAGGCTGCGGTACCACATTTTCGGATTGAAGTCGATAGCATCGACGGAAATTGCCCGTGAAGGTCGGTTGGCCGCAAGCTGATCTTCGAGCGATGAGAGGTTGGAATCCTTGGCAAAGGAGCGAGTCGAAAGGGACGAGGAAGATCTCGTCAGGCTGTATCTCACGGACATTGGTCAGTACGCGCTATTGACCAAGGAAGACGAAGTCCGTCTGGCTCAGGCGATCGAGGCTGGTAAGGCCGCGACCGAAGAGCTTGAGTCTGATCTCAACGTCACCTCGGTCAAGAAGCGCGAGCTGCGCCGCTCCATCCGTAAAGGGCGCGAAGCTGAACGGACATTCGTTCAATCGAACCTTCGCTTAGTTGTCTCCATTGCGAAGAAATATCAAGCGTCTGGGTTACCGCTCCTGGATCTCATTCAAGAAGGCAACCTGGGGTTGATGCATGCGGTCGAGAAATTCGACTGGCGTAAGGGTTTCAAGTTTTCGACCTATGCCACTTGGTGGATCCGCCAGGCAATTACTCGTGGCATCGCCAATACGGGACGAACCATTCGCTTGCCTGTGCACGCGGGGGACACCCTGGCTCGACTCCAGAAGGCTCGGGCCAGGCTCGAGTTGAAGTATGGTCGCCCGGCAACCATCGCGGAGTTGGCGATTGAAGTTGAGATGCCAGAAGACAAGGTCACCGAAGCATTGCGATTTGCGGCCGAGCCTCTGTCATTGTCCGAGCCTCTTCGTGAGGATGGCGACGCTGAACTGGGTGACGTTGTTGAAGATCGTGGTGCTGACTCGCCTTTCGAAGTGGCTGCAACATCGTTGCTACCGGATGAGATTTCCCGATTGCTCTCCCCATTGGACGAGCGGGAACGAGAGATTTTGAAGCTTCGCTTTGGGCTGGACCGGGGCGAACCACGAACACTGGAAGAGGTTGGAGAGTACTTCAATCTAACGCGTGAACGAATTCGCCAGATCGAGGCTCGAGCTATGTCAAAGCTTCGTCACCCCAGTTCTGACACCGGCGCCCGAGACCTCCTGGCCGTCTAGCAGGCCGCCGATTCAGGATGGGCCACCGACGTGTGGCCCCGATTGACAACGAAGACGACGGCAGCATCCAATCTCGTGGTGATGATGGCTCGCAGCAGTCCGTCAGCAACGAGTTCAAGGCAGGATCCTTAGTCGGCCAGATCGTAACCGGTTAGGACCTTCAGGTTCTCAGGTAACTCAATGCCCTCCCGAAGTCGAGCATCGGCGATTGGTCGACCTGCCAACGTCGTGAGGGGAACAACTCCGGCCCAGACGTCATAGTCGTAGTCTTCTTCGTCGTCGATCGGGTCGCCGGTACGAACCTTGGTGGAGGCCTGTTCGAGTGAAACTCGCAACACCGATGTGCCCTGGATCTCCTTGGTTGTTGATGGCCGAAGTTGGGCCATCCGACCTGGGATGAGGCGCTCGACGAAGAGATCAAGGGCCGCCTCCTTTTCGGCCGGATCGGTGATGAGTTGGGCCTCCCCAATAATCATCACACACCGATAGTTGACCGAGTGGTGGAACGACGAGCGGGCGAGAACAAAACCATCAAGGTGGGTGACAGTGATGCAGACATCGGTTCCCTTTCCTCGACGGATAACACCGCTGGCCGGTGCGCCGTGAATGAGAATGCAATCCCCATCACGGGCATAGAACATGGGGATCACAATGGGTAGACCGTCGCGCACGGTGCCGACATGGGCCAGCCACCCGGCGTCGAGTATTTCGTGCACAATCTGTTGGTCATAGGAAGCCCGATCGGCTCCGCGGTGGACTCGGACAGACTCAGATGGTGGCCCATCGGGCTGAGAGGCTGGTGGCTCTCCGGGCTGAGAGGTGTTCAGCCCTGTCGAAGATTGTTCTGGTGCATTACTAGTCATGATCTGATACAATAGCCGAATGGGTCGCTGGACTGCGAGTCAATTGGTACAAGACGTCGAGGACCGTGTGGCCTCGGGAGAACTCAAGGCTGGTGAGCGCCTTCCGGCGGTTCGTGTCTTGGCCGAAGAGCTTGGGATCGCCCCAAACACGGTGTCGGCTGCCTACCGGCGGCTACGAGAACGTGGAGTAGTTTTTGGACGGGGACGTCAGGGAACAACAGTGGCCGTGCGAACGACCCTAACTCTCGCTCCCCAGAGGCCACTTCGGACCGATTTGGTTGACGCGGCCTCGGGCAATCCAGACCTTGATCTGCTACCCGTGGTTTCGACCGAGAACCTGCTAGCAGCCTCGACTCCGACCAGTCGCTATGGCGATGCCATGGTCGTGCCAGAATTGTTGGAGGCTGGTTTGACTTGGCTTGAACAAGACGGGTTGATCTGTCATCGCCTTGCCGTCACCTCGGGAGCCATGGATGCGGTCGAGCGAATTCTTAGCGCACGCTTCTCCATCGGCGATCGCGTCGGTGTCGAGGACCCTGGGCATGGTCCAGTCCACCAGATCGTGGCTGCGTTGGGCTTGGTGGCAGTGCCGATTCAGATCGATGAGCGGGGTGTTGTTCCGGCCGATCTCGAACGGGCATTATGGTCAGGGATCGGCGCCGTAGTTCTTACTCCTCGAGCTCAGAATCCGACCGGAGCCGCCTTTGACGCCCGCCGAGCCAGCGAGCTTGTTCGCACGCTCGGCGAGTTCCCTCGTGTCATGGTGATCGAGGATGATCACGCCGGGCCGGTAGCGGGGACCGACGCTCACTACATGGACCACCAGCGTCAGCATTGGGCTGTTATTCGTTCTGTAGCCAAGACCCTTGGACCCGACTATCGACTGGCCTTTGTGGCTGGAGACGATGAAACACTCGACCGGGTCGAGGGCAGAATGCAGTTGGGTGTTGGCTGGGTTAGTCACTTCCTCCAGCGAATTGTGGCTGGTTTGTTAAGCGACCCGAATGCGGACCAGATGATCAAGCTCGCAGTGGCGTCCTATGCCCTTCGCCGCAAGCGCCTCGTCGAGGGGCTCGCGACCCACGGGATTCCGGCGTCGGCCCCTTCGGGATTTCAGGTTTGGATTCCTGTCAGCGATGAGGAGAGCGTCGTGGCCGCGGCACAGGACAGCGGGTTCGCTATTCGGAGCGCGGCTAGTTATCGACTGGGCTCTGGACGCGCGGTCCGAGTAACAGTCTCGGCCCTGTCCGATGCCCAGATCGATGAACTGGTCGAGGTTCTGGCCGAAGCACTCGGCCATTCTGGGAGATCAGGCGCCACAAGTTCTCAGACGATCTAGATCGGTTCAGTCACCGATGGCCGAATGACTCTCCCCACCATCGAGTTCCAACACAACGCGTCCGAACACCTTTTCCGAGTCTTCGTTGGCGGAGGTGGACGGGAATCGAACCCGCCTGCGCCGGATCACGACGCACACCCGCTTTGAAGGCGGGGGAGCCCACCAGGTACTCGGACACCTCCATTTGGCACCCTAGCGGCGCGAAAGCCTGCCCCGCCCCCTAGCCTGACCATGGCGGCCTCCCCCACGAAAGCAAACTTCCCCCTCCGTTTCCTATGGTTCATGGGGGTATCGTGTTTTGTTTTTTTGCTGCTAAGGGCGGCGTTGGTTGCTCGGTTGTTGCTGCTGCTTCGGCCATTATCTCGGCCCGCCGTGAACCGACCCTTCTGGTTGATCTCAATGGGGATTCCTCCACCATTCTTGGGCTCGATTGCCAAGGACGTGGGCTCTCTGACTGGTTTGGTTCGCAATCCCCGCCCGCTGATTCCTTGCGCCGTCTTGAGGTGCCGGTATCGGAGCGTCTTTCCCTTCTACCAACGGGTCAGTGTCGCCCAGCGGGTACGGCCGAGAGGGTGCGTCTTCTCGCTAGTCTGCTGGCCACCGAGGGCCGTTGCGTCATGGTAGATGTCGGTACCTCTGCGCTTTCTATGGTTGCTCTTCTCGACGCGGCCGAGCACTCGATTCTGGTGACGAGGGCCTGCTACCTGGCCCTTAACCGAGCCCGGTGTGGGCCACCTCCCGATGAGGTCGTCCTCGTACTAGAACCGGGCCGAGCCCTTCGATCTTCTGATGTTGGCGCCGCTCTCGACGCTCCGGTAAGAACGACGGTGCCATGGGATCCCGCTGTTGCTCGGGCTGTGGATGCCGGGCTCTTAACCTCGCGACTGCCGCGCTCGATCCTCCGCCTAGACAGCGTTCTTCAACGATGAGTGAGCGGACCGACGAACTGGTTCATCGAGTCATTCTCCGTCTGGCTGATGTCCCAGACGCGCGAGGGCCCGACCTCGTTGAATGGCTCCGCGACGGGAACCCGCTCCTTGAGCCCTCTGTGATCGCAGGCAGCGTTGAGCGTGCCATTGCTCGGGCTAACGGATATGGACCAATCAGCGAGCTGCTCACAAAGCCCGATGTCACCGAAGTCATGATCAACGGGGATGGCCCAGTCTGGATCGACTGTGAGCAAGGTCTTGTCAAGACTTCTATTGCCATGACGGCCGATGATGTTGGCCTACTCGTCGAACGCATTCTTGACCCCCTTGGATTGCGGGTTGACCGGGTCAGCCCGATGGTCGACGCCCGTCTGCCTGACGGAAGTCGAGTCAACGTGATTGTTCCACCACTGGCCATCGACGGTCCGATTGTCACGATCCGACGCTTTGGCGGCCGTCCGGTCGAATTGGGAGCATTCGGTCCTGTCGCGGTGGTGGAGATGCTCGCTGAGTTGGTGAAAACGCGGGCATCGATTCTTGTCGTTGGCGGCACGGGAACTGGCAAGACGACGCTGCTCAATGCCCTTGGTGGACTGATCCCCGAGAGTGAACGAGTGATCGTTGTTGAAGACACGACTGAGTTGCGGCTCCCGGGACATCACGTCATCCGGCTGGAAGCTCGCCCGCCCAACAGTGAGGGTGTTGGTGAGATCACGCTTCGCCAACTGGTCCGCAACGCGTTGCGGATGCGGCCGGACCGCCTGATCGTTGGTGAGGTGCGCGGCGGCGAGGCCTTCGATCTTCTGCTTGCCCTCAACACCGGCCACCGGGGGTCGCTCACCACCTGTCACGCCAATGGGCCAGATGCTGGTCTTCGGCGGCTCGAGACGCTGAGCCTGATGGCCGGGGTGGGGTTACCCCTTTTGGCAATCCGGGAGCAAATTGGCGCCGCCGTCGATGTGGTAATCCATTTGGAACGAGACCACTCGGGACAGCGTCGGATTGCCTCCGTCTCGCGGGTTGAGACGGCCGACATCCCAACCTGTCATTCTTTGTGGAGTCGACCATGATGTCACTGGGTTTGGCTGCCCTCGGTGGCTGGTTGGTGCTCCTTCTGGTTAATCGCGGCCCCGTACGCACGTTTACTGCGGCTCTGTATCCGACCGCTGGACCTGGGCCACTGGTTCCGTTGATGGGATGGATCGGACCTTCGGGTCTTGGGATGGCCGGGGTGAGCCTGGCTAGTCCTGCTCTTGGCGTTGGCGGACCAATGGTGTGGTTAATGGTGGCACGTTTGATGCAAACTAGACGTCAGCGTCGACTGGTTGCATGGCGCGACTCTCAAGTCCTGGCGATGGTCGACCAGATCGGACATGAGCTCCGCTCCGGGCAATCTCTTCCTCACGCCTTGAGCTTTGTGCTGAAGAGCCAACCTCTTGAATCGTTCCCAGAGCTTGACCAACTGAGTGCCTCCCTAGCGGCGGGCGAACGGTTGGAGGTGGCGTTACGGCGGCTCCAAACCACGGTGGAATCATTGAGACTTTTCACCGTGGCTATCACCGTTCTGGTTGAGTCTGGTGGCCCAGTGTCGGTAGCGATTGACCGACTGGCCGATACGTTGCGGGCGAGACAGGCTGCCCTGGACGAAACCCGAACTCAAGCAAGCCAAGCCACCGCTTCGGCGGCGGTCCTTGCTGGACTACCACTGGTTTTTGGCTCGCTCCTCGCCATCGCCGATCACCGAATCGCCAGCTTCTACGCCCAATCTTTCCTTGGAGCAGTTTGCTTGGTGGGAGCGCTCGGCTTGGTGGGGATTGGTTGGGCATGGATGGATCATCTGGTCTGGTCATGATTCCGCTTATCACTGCACTTGGGGCTGGATTGACTGTCTGGCTCGTACTCCCAGTGGGAGCGGCGCGACGAGTCGAGGTCGGAGCCAACGATCACAGAATCACAGGTACCACTCCAGTATTGCCGTGGTCATTGATCTCGATCGCAGTAGTGGGCACGGCTGCCACTAAGCCAAGCATTTCGGTTTTGGCCCTACTTTCGACGCTCGCGCTGGCCGGACTGTTTGGCGCTTCTCGTTGGAGTCGTCGAATGGCAGCGTCGAAACTCAAGCAAGATCAACTCATTGCGCTGCCACCAACGCTGGATCTGATTGCGGTCGTTTTGGGGGCCGGGGGCACCATCTCGGAGGCGATTGACGTTGTCTCTCTCCGAGGTGAGGCCGCCGTGCAAACCGTGTTCGCCTCCTTTCAGGCCCGCCGAAAGTCTGGCCAGGCCCTCACCATGGTCTTGTCGGAGGCTCCTAGCCAACTGGGTCAGGTCTACTGGCCTCTCATGCGAGCACTCTTGGCGACCGAACGCGACGGGGCTCCCATCGCTAGTCTGCTGGTCCGCCTCGCCGATGAGGCAGAGGCTGGCCGCCGTCGAGCTACAGAAGCGCAGGCAAAACGCCTGTCGGTCAAACTCCTGTTCCCTCTGGTCGGCTGCTTCCTCCCGGCCGTCATCCTTGGAGCGGTCCTGCCTCTGGTGTTGGTGACGTCGAGCGACCTCTTCAACCGCTAATCGAATTCTCACAGCCAAGGCTGTCGACCTCCCCCAAAACCAACAAGGAACCACTGGTTCAACAAAGGAGTCAGCTCATGCTGATGTTGTATTCACTAGCGTCAAACCACTCGTCCCCGTCGTCCAAGGTTCGAGGAAACCTACGCCGCTCTGAACTTGGCCAAGCGACCGCAGAGTACGCTTTGGTCATTGTGGGTGCGGCCACCATCGCCGGACTCGTTCTAGCTTGGGCGTTGAGTACCGGGAAGATCGGCGAACTTCTTAATGCCGTTCTTGATTCGGTTATTGGCCGGGTGGGCTGATGATCAAGGGGAAGAGGGGGAGCGACGCGACCCATAATCCTAGGGCCGAAAGTCGGCCAGGTGAGCGTGGTCAAGCCACGGTTGAGTTGGCTCTCGCTCTTCCCCTGGCTGTCGTGTTTGCTCTCGTTGTCGTCCAAGCAGGACTGGTAGCCAAAGACCTTTTGCTGGTCAATCACTCGGCCCGTGAAGCTGCCAGGGCCGCAGCGGTGGATCCCACCCAGGCCGCAGCAAGGGCAGGAGCCGTGGGTGGGTCGAATCTTGATCCGGGAAGACTGACTGTCGTGCTTTCTGGTGGATCGGGTACCGGGGATATGACCACGGCTACCGTTCGCTACCTCTCACCGACTTCGGTTCCCCTGGTCGGCTGGCTGGTTGGAGATATCGAGCTTGGGGCCTCGGTGACGATGCGGGTCGAGTAGTGCCATTATTGCGGGGTGATCAAATTCTGCCCCAACTGTGGACAACGAGTCGATCGGGCGAGGCCTTTTCAGTGTCCTCATTGCATGGACTGGCAGTGGAGCAACCCAAAGCCGTGTGCCGGGGTACTCATCGAGTTTCAAGGCAAGGTCCTGCTGTTGTATCGAGCATTCGAGCCGTGGAAGAATCATTGGGACGTCCCCGGTGGCTTTTGTGATTGGGGTGAGCACCCAAAGGATGCCGCGGTACGCGAGGTGAGAGAAGAACTTGGTCTGGAGGTCGAGCTGTCTGGTCTGCTCGGGATGTGGATGGATACCTATGGAGAGGGCGAAGATCCCGACTCGACTCTCAACATCTACTACCTCGCCCGATGGCCCGGGGGCACGGCGCCAGATCTCGTTCTTGACGAAGACGAAGCGAGCCGGGCAGAGTGGTTTGGGCCAGAGGAACTTCCCTCCGATATTGGTTTTCCAAACCACCAGCCCGCCCTCCTTCGGGTCTGGGCAGAGGTCGCCTCTGGCCAACGAGAACTCTGCCCCTTGGTCTAGGATCGGCTAATGGCCACCAACCCTGATTCCGGACCAGCAATGTCGCGAGCCGAGGGGACGAGCGGAGGTCAGATGTTGGCGACGCAGGGTGCGGTCGAAGGGCAGCACCGCTACACCTTCGCCTACTTACTTGCCGTGGCACCGAGTTCGCCCTCACAGTGACCGGATTCGTCGGGGGCCAAGAAAGCTGGATTGCTGGCCTTGGTCTTTTGCGAAATATCTCAGAAGCCGGAGTGCTAGATATCAAGTAGCAAATCTCGCAGGTCATTGGCTTCCTGGAGGGGCAGCATCGGAATGGCGAAGCGGGTTTCGGCGTTGGAGATCAAGATTGACGCCAGGTCTCGTTTGCGCTGATACCAAGATTGCACCACGGAAACCGATTGGGTTTTGTTGACCGACATTCCGGTCTCGTACACAAAGACAACCCCGGAACGTTTGGCCAATACTCCCTCGGAGATGCTCCATCGATGTCTGGCGTAGCTGAGTTGTGAGGCGCCAGCAACGAGCAAGGGAAGGAGCAGCCAAGCTGGCGCAAATCGACGATCCAGAACTGCGGTGGGGATGGCTCCAAGAAGACCAACAAATGTGGCCAGGCGAACCCGGTGACCCACAAAGTGGTGGGAGATTTTCCGGTCTGGCCTTGCTGGAAACGGGAGAGCCACGAGCTGGCGGACCGCTGTGAGTTCTTGGTCCGTGAGCCCCGGCATAACGAAGTCTCCGGAGCCAATGGTATGAAGGGACACCTGCGAGAATCCGATTCGTCGCAACAGTGGGCCGCGGTTGACACCGACCGACTGGACCTTGTTGACATGGCTGGATTGGGACCGTCGCTTGAGAAGGCCAGCTCGAAGTTCGATGGCATCTTCGTTTTTGGTGAGGCGCAAACCCCAGTCGACTACGAGTGTGCGTAGTCCAAACCCAAGCCAGGAGAGAACAAAGACCAGAATCGAAACGGCCAGAGCCTTGAGCAACAAGCCCGAGGAAAGCCGCACCGTTGCCCCGTCAAATCTTGGCAAGCTAAGCCCGAACAGGCCAAGAATGTCCTCGATGAAAACCAGCGCCGCGCCAAGCACGGCTAGTCCGCCCAGCGGGTTGCCGAGCATTCCGAGGAAGACCAGTTGGGTGGGACTTCTGACCGCGAGCGGAGTATCTCCAACGGGTCGGGTCTGGAGTTCAATGGGGCTTTTGGGGTCGGGCGAACCATGAGACGCCAGCCTTCGAAGAGCGTCGGCCTGGCTTCGCTTGATGCCGTGTATGGCAAACTCGACGTCGAGTCCTCCGGCGGTGTCGACCGAGGCCGACACCAGGCCGAACAGGCGTTGAAGCAGTCCTTCTTCGATGCTGACGCTTTGCACCTTGGCCCACGGGATGGTCAACGTATTCCGGGATATGACCCCTTGAGTGACGACTAGTTCATCGTTGTTGGCCCGGAAGGTAAAACGCCACCAGGTAGCGAATCCGCTGGCGAGGATCACCAGGCCAGCAAGAGGAACCAGAGCGAGGACCCACAAAGGTAGGGTTCGGCTAACTAGCAAGCCGACGGCAACGATGAAATTGATGACACCAATGCCACGGATCGTGCCCAGGGTGGTAAGGGCGATGACAACCGGAGACTGGCGAGCTGGCTCCTTCAAGATGGCCAGATCTCTCTGGCGGATGTCTCCGTCTTCCCCGGCGGCGTGCTTAGGCTCCATCGCTGGCGCGCTCACTATCCGTCATCGCCCGTTGGGCGACAAAGGCCCGAATTTTGTTGGCGTCCTCGACCGGCAGGCCGGGTAGTTGAATGGTTCCTCTGGCTGAAGAGATGGTGAGGGTGGCCAGACCATAGTGCCGTTCGAGCGGGCCTTGGTTAACTACAGAGTTCTGGATTCTGCGGTAGGGGATTGTGGTCACGGTCCGAGTGAGGAGGCCATGTCGGACCGAGAAATCGTGCTCTCTGACGATGAAACCAAGATGAGGAAAAGCCAGCCGCCGAAGCAGCGGGCCGAGCTCAAGTACGGCGAGGACTGCCACCCCCCCGACTATCAGCCACAACGAGAGCAGCAGGCCAGAGAGGATGGTGGCCAACGCAACACCAACTTGGGACATCCGGTAAGGAATCGAAGCCATCTCCAGATAGGTGTCGTCGACTTGCACGAAATCGTCGTCGTTGAGGTGAGGAAGGTCGGCAACGTCGAGTGGAACGTTCACCTCGACGAACGTAGCAGGCCATGCCCAGGCAAGACGCTAGTCAGCGAAGGAACGGCCAAGTCCGGGGACCGCTAGAAGGGTTCCTCGACGCCCAACGTTCGTTGGATTAAAGCGAGAGCGGCAGCCTTGTCCAGAGGTTCGTTGCCATTGCCGCACTTTGGTGACTGCACACACGACGGGCACCCGGCCAAACACTCACAACGATCCAGAACCTCTGCGGTGGCGGCCAGATGTTCCTCGGCGGAGTCATAGGCCAGGTCGGCTATTCCGGCACCACCGGGATAGCCGTCGTAAATGAACACCGTCGGCAGGCCTGACGTTTCAGCTGCCGGGGTGGAGACACCTCCGACGTCCCAGCGGTCGCAGATGGCGAAGAGGGGAAGGATTCCAATGGCGGCGTGTTCGGCGGCGTGTAGGGCCCCAGGGAGGTTGAAGTCTTGAATTCCTGCGTTGGCGATGGCATCCAGCGTCCATTGGTACCAAATGGCCGTGGTTGTCAGCTCATCCGGTGGCAGGTCGAGTTCGACCGAGTCCAGCACCTTGCGGCTGGCAGAGTCTTTAGTCTGGTAACCGGTTATCTGGGTCGTCACGGTGACCACCCCGCGATGAAGTCGCGCCGCACCCACCATCTTGTGTTGGCCAGGATCGTCCACCCGGATGGAGATATTGGA
>JAJRXF010000021.1 GCA_024276425.1 Actinomycetes bacterium
AAGTCTCGACCCGAAGAGGCAGGGCGATGGATTGATTGGAACCTGCAGAGCTACGAAGAGCACGGCGTGGGGTTATGGGTGATCGAGGAGCAGGAAACGGGAACCTTCGTCGGTGACTGCGGCCTGACGTACCAGACGGTGGAGGGCGATCAGCTTCTGGAGATTGGCTACCACCTACAGTCAAAGCACCGCGGCAAGGGTTACGCGATTGAGAGTGCCCAGGGTTGTGCAGATCTCGCCCTGCGAGTCATGAAGTCTCCAGTGGTGTGCTCGATTGTAGATCCCAGGAACCAGTCCTCGATTCGGGTCGCGGAGTCGTTTCACGAGTCCTTTCGAACCTTCGTCAATGGGGAGGGGAATGAGTGGAACCTGTATTGGACCGACGGAGTACAGGGCTAGTCGCTCGTCATCTCATTCGAGCAACCGATCTGCTGTCGGATCGGAAGGCGGCCGATTCAGCCTGCGAGTCGGACGTATCGGTTGATGACGTCAGTGTTGAACTACGGAGGGCTGCGGCCCTCGGAGGTGGTGATGGTGCGGAAGAGGGCGTTGACGTTGCCAGAAGCGGGTTGGGGGTCAATTGCGGTGACGGAGGCTGATATTTCCTTTGATGAGTCGGGTGAGCCGAAGACCGGTCCGAGGGTGGTGCCGATCCCGCCGGTGTTGGTTGCCGTTTTGACCTCATGGCTTGATGCTCATGACTTCGAAGAGGAGGACCTCTTGTTTCGGACGAGAACGGGTCGGATGCCGACGGCGTCGAATTGGGGCCGGAGTTGGCATCGAGCGCTCAAGTCGATTGGGGAGGAGCCGTTGCGGTTGTATGACTGTCGGCATGCGGCGGCTACGACGTGGTTGGGTGCTTGGGTTCCCCTTGGCGAGGCAGCGCGGCGGCTTGGTCATTCGGTGGAGGTTTTGGTGTCGACTTATGTTGGTGCGTTGACGGGTGATGAGGTTGCGTCGAACACCATGATCGACCGAATGTTGGGCGAGGGGAACGAGGGCTCTGTACCACCGGCTGTATAAACGTTGTAAAAAAGGACGCCGCCAACTGGTTACTGGCCAAGACGTCGAACCAGCGAGGTTCCTTTAGTAGCTTGTAAATAAGAACAGGGTGACGTCGTTTGGTTGGACCTGGGACTGAGATCCTTGATGGCGTCTCGGATGGGGCATCGATCTAGGTGGTGCTGGTGTGGTTTGCGGCATGGGTGTCTGGGTGTGGTCATCGCTGTCCTGTCGTTAGGTCAGGTATTGCGACGTTCCCTTGAACCTAAGTTGGCTTTTAGGTCTCTAGTGGGGCCAGAACAATTTGGCCTTCCCAGCCGTCGACCGGGAGCTAGACAGTCATGTACGTTCCTCAAGCAAAACTGGCGACTAGCGGTACACGCGCCGCGAATCCAGTCTTTAGCCACCAGTCAAATCCCTAACCGCGTCAAGTTGATTGGAGTACTCCAGAATCAGCCCGTTCTCAATTTCGTCGCGTAACGGTTCAAAAACTTCTGCCACGTACAACTCATAGCAATCCAGGTCAGCCAGCGCTATCTCGATCTCCTCTTTCTGTACCGCCTTGAGATCCTCAGGGTCAAATCCAGGCAAGTTCGCAATGTTTGTGTCTGTTCCGTCAAATAGGGCCGACAATTCTGCATCCGATAAGTGATCCAATTCAGATTGCAATGAACTGGTCGCTTCATCGAACTGAACCGAAACATATTCGTAGGAGTCCTCTTGGTCGGCAAAGTCGTATCCCTCCCCCGACATGCACACGGACCATTTGTCAGCGGCAGCCACCATCGCGGGGTTGTCCTGGACCTGCTCCATAGCTTCGCCGTAGGCTACGTTGAACTCGTTCAACCCTTCGCCGAGGGCCTCTCCACCGTTTGAGAGAACGGCCTGACCGGCACAGCCCTGTTCCTCCAACGGGGGTAGTTCGGCTGGATCGACGATATCGCCCGATGCCATATCTGACCCAATCAATGTCGCGATGTATATTTCCTGTTCGACTTCGTCCATCGCTGACATGATTGCCAGGTTCGGGTCAGCGGCCTGCATCTGGGTCAGCGACTCGAATGCGGTAGATATCCCGTAACCATAGGCCTCTGTCCAAGCACGCTCAGAAAGCTCGGAGCGCTCTGACATCATGTCAGGAACCTCCGCAACCGACGGCACGAAGTCGAAACCTTCGGCTTTCATGCAGGAGGCAATCAATTCCTGGGTCGAATACTGCCATTCGCGCATAGCGGCATCGGAACCCCCATCTTCTATGAAGTACGCACCGAGGGGTGACGACTCAGCGTATGAGACCGAGTCGTCAGTTCCCTTGACATCAGCGGTTGAAGCTGCCCCACCGCAACCAGCGAACAACATCAGAACAAAAGGAAAGTGAACGAAACTCGAACGGGCCCACTTATGACGAAGCAAGTTGTTCCTGTGGATCCGGTTGATGGCGTAGCTCCGAGAGCCTGTACCCGGCCAGCATCCCAACAATGAGAGCACCTGACCATTGAGGTTCGCCCATCGCAAAGCCAAGCACGACTCCGAAAAGGACCCCACCGATCCCAACGTGCATTCGATAACGCTTGATTAAATTGAGCATGAAAGCCTCCTGCTTTACTTTGTCCGGTCGCTTAGTTACGGGTAAGTGACGATGCAGATGGCAGCTGAGCCGACCGCGCCGATCACCGTGGGTGAAGCCATCCCAATAGTGGCCAAACAGACCACGGCCCACTTGCCAAACTTCTTGTTCTTCTTTGACCAGGTCCATGGTTTGTACCATGGATCAGCCACCACCGGGTATACGGCCTGATCGAGGTGGTCAATCGTTTGAACCAGGACATCACCCTCAATGGCATATGAAGTCGCCACTGAGTTGCCTTCAGCATCAAATGCCCACGGAGCAGCGATAATACCAATCTGTTCACCGCCAGGACCCAAGAGGTCGACCGAACCGTCAGCGAGGATCTCGCCCGTCGCTCCCTCTGGGATAGCCCCTTCGAACCGGTACTCGGTTGGCGCCTCTGCACCGTCCAGCCGCAACAATGCCTGCACCCCGTCGGATCCATCAAGTGTTCCCAGCGTTACATCAGGAATGACTCCAGCGGTAACAGTGAAGCGTTCAGAAGCGATCGCCGATGTGCCGTCCATTCCGATACCAGTTGCACCCTCATCGCCCATTTGAACCTGAAGTATCGCTGGCTCTGAAGACTCCCCGCTAGGAACAGCCACAAGCCCAACACCGGCGACGATCAAGCCAAGGACCGCTAGCGGGCCCTTCCGCCAGCGCCTTCGGCGTTCCTCACCAATGACGACTAGGGGGGGCATCTCTTCGAGGCTAATCGCGCGCCCCGTGTCCGAAAGTACGGCTACCATCATTTTCTCCTATTCGTGACGGCAGCGACCGGAGTCCCCTACGGTTACCTTCTAGCGTCGTTATAGCGGATCTGCTTCGCTCCTGTCAATGGCTACCGATGTCTAGCGTTCTACGAACTATTCGCCGGATTGCGTCGGGCCGGGCCCGGGCAGCGATATCCGGTGTCATGCCCCGGCAAGAGGCGCTGCTGCGTAGAGCACAAGATCGCGACGCTGAACCACCGCGATTTCACCGTCGTTCGCCTCAGTCACATCAACGTGTTTGAATTTCTCCCAGGATAGGCCCGAATTGGTCCAGACGAATGCTGTGAGGATCCCTGCACTCTCGTCTATCAGTCGGATTTGTTGCTCCAAGCTCTCGGCGAGTTTGGCGGCAGCTTGCTGATGTCATCTCGCGCCGCAATGCTTCGCACCCTTCGCCATGAAGTCAATTGGAGAATGCTTGGGTAAGAGTTCCCTGTGTTCGCTAACGAGGTCATCATCATTGAGGCGCAGTACATCGACGAATGTGCGCCCTCCCATGGATGAGAAAATCAAGGTCAAGTTGAGTCCTGTGAAAAGGTCGAGCCTGGTTAGCCGAAAGCTCTCGTCGCCATCGAGCGCCTCCTTGAAGTACGCGATGATCTGCTCGCTGCCGACGATGCGGCCAGACAAGTGGCCTTTCCAACTAGTGCTGCTGACTCATACGTCGCTTGCTCCTTCGCCATGGACAGCTTTGATGAGTTGTACGGCTGGACTGCTCGGACCCCACAGGGACGGTTGCTCTTCCAGAACCCGAAACCCGTAGCCGAGGTAGAAAGCACGAATGTGCGCATCGCCATCAATGGTCGGTGAACGTGCATTGTTGGGCCTCGCCCGGTCACCAGAGCGCTATCAATTGGGTCTCGCCGTTGGTGTCCAGAGCCGGTCCAGGGGCACCACGTGGATACGGTCCTCGAACGTGTAGGACCGATCGCCTAAGTAGAGAGCGTAACCCGCTCGAAAGTTAGGACCGACTGCGTCGCGAAGCTTCTTGAGCGGTTTGAGTTCGTTGCCGGGGACTCGGCTGCCGGTCTTGATCTCAAATCCGAGGATCCCTCCATCGTCGAGTTCGATCACGAGATCAACTTCAAGTCCGTCGTGTGTGCGCCAATGCCCCGTTGCAGCGACTTCGACGCACCACGATGCCTGCTTCAACAACTCGCCGACGGCGAAGGTCTCCAGAAGGTGGCCAAGCTCAGTTTGCGCTGTTGGGTCAAGTGTGGCCAGCTTCTCGGATGTGAGTCGCAATAGCCGGGCTGCGATGGCAGAGTCAACGACGTGAATCTTTGGTGATGCTGCTGATCGAGAAGTAAGCGTCTTGCCCCAGGCGGGAAGACGATGTACCAGGAACACCTTCTCTAAGAGCGAGATGTAGCTGTCGGTGGTGGCCTTATCTAGTCCGGCCGACTGGGCGGCTCGTTCTACGTTCAGTACTTGCGCTGTTTGTCCGGCGAGACGGCCGAGCAAGCCTTCGAGGAGATGGCCTTGCCGGAGGCGGCTCAGTTCGCGCACGTCGCGTTCTAGTGACAATCGGAGGTACTCGTCGATCCAACGCCGACGAGCGACCGTCGTTGATGCTCCGACCGCAAGTGGGAAACCTCCACGTACGACTCGATTGATGTAATCAGAGCGCGTCGTGATCGAACTTGTGGCGGTCACGACTGCGGTTGGATTCTCAAGGGCCATACTGAGAAAGTTCTCGTGCTGGCCGTCGAGTTCGCCTTGTGAGAGCGGAAATACTTCGAGCCGCGACAGTCGTCCGGTAAGTGCTTGTGCGGCGGCTGGGAGTGTGTCGTGGCGCGCTGATCCTGCGAGCACGAACCTTCCTGGTGTTGTCCGCTTGTTGAGCTCGGCTTTGATTGCGTCGAGTATCACGGGAGCTTTTTGGTACTCGTCGATGCAGACGAGCTGGTCACCTTGGATGTAGAGGGACGGGTCGGCCGTTAGGGCATCTCTGACGCCTGGGTCATCGAGATCAATGATGATGCCATCTCTTGCCGACGCTATCTCGCGTAGCAGCGTGGACTTGCCAACGCTGCGTGGTCCTTCGAGTAGAACCACCGGATCGTCTCGCATCCATTCTAGAGCGATCGGTAGAACGCGACGAGGGCGCATTGGCAGTGATCGGGTTTGCATGATGTAGTTCTATCGTGAGTCTACGATGTCGAGCACCTTAAGCCTACGATTTCGAGCGCTTTAGGCCTACGAATTCGAGCGTCAAGTGTTTGGCGTCTGGGTGACCGTGCCTGGTTTGATCAGCTGCAAACGGGCGGTGTGCTGACCCGGAGGCCGGTGTACACGGTCTAAAAGTGCGGAAGTCCCGGTTCCTGTCCTAGCCGAACGCCTTTCGGTGTTCCTCGGACTGGCATTCCGGGACTTGCGTCTTTGCCGCAGAACATTACTGAGGCACGTCTCTAGTTTCGGCCAAGCTGGGTAAACCTTCAACCAAGATCATGTCAAATCGCGGTCGAAGGTTGTCGAGGGTGTGTGCGAGCACCTCTTGGGTTCCCGATGTCGAGAAGCCTGGGGCTGGGCCCTGCTTCTTTCTTGGATGGAGCTTCTAGCGGCGTCCTATCGGCTGTGGCGAAACATGTCTAGCAGGATTGTGGATAACTCGGTTCTGGGTTGACCATGGCGGTGGCTTTCGTCTTGGGTTGGCTATGTCCTAGCGCTTGCCCGCGTCTGAGTCGGCGATCGGTTGAGAGCGTTGGTAATCGATCATGACGTCTGTCGCCGCAGGTTCCGGAAACGGAACCTGCAAGCGTTTGTCCACGAGATGATGGCAGAAAGGTAGTGCCTGGTTCTGAGCAGTTGCGTGCCCTGCGGTTGCTGCGTGAGGCACTCGATGGCCAAATTCACTCTGCAGATGATGTCGGGCACCCGTGTGCTTCAGCTGCTGTGGATAAGTCTCGGGTGATGGCCCGCAGGAGTCCGAGTTGCTGTCGTCAGACAGCATCCAAAGTCGGGCCAATTCTGGCCAAATATCAAGAGTCAGATCTGGCTTGCAATCTGACTGGCCAAGACCTCAGGACACTGCGTGAACCGTTTACTGGGAGGTTGGCTAAAGCGCCTACCTGGGGAATCCGCAGCCCGGTTATCGAGTTGGATCTCAACACGACTTGGTGAGGCTTCATCAACAGCCTGTAGGTCGATGAGCATCAAGTAAGAGAAACAACACAGCACATGCCGGTCTCTCAAGCGCGTTGGAGCAGACTCACCCTTCCTAATAGCTAACACAACTGTTATGTTGTGTTGATGCTTCCTGATTTCGTGGACGGTCGACTGCCCCCAGGGGAGTGGACCGCGCCGTGGGACGAAATCGAAGCCACCTTCGGAACTACTGACTGGCGAAGACACTTGTTGGATGGTTGTCATCGAGCATTGATGTCGCTGAAAGCGGCTGGCTGTCGGCGGGCGTGGATTGATGGGAGTTTCGTTACTTCCAAGGCTCACCCGGGAGATATTGATGGCTGCTATGACCCAGTCGGCGTAGAGCGGGATCTGCTGCACCCGGCGTTGCTTGACCTCTCACCTGGACGGCCAGCGCAAAAGTCTGAGTTTGGGTGTGAGTTCTTCCCCAACATCGTCGAAGCCGGGTCGGGGGCCTATTTCGTGGAGTTCTTCCAACAGGACCGTGATGGGCGGGTCAAGGGAATTGTCGATCTGGAAACTGAGGAGTTTGAGTCATGATCAAGAATGAACGGCAGTACAAGATCACGCGCAGTAAGGCTGATGAGGTCCGTGTGGCTA
>JAJRXF010000022.1 GCA_024276425.1 Actinomycetes bacterium
GAGAGGGTGTTGTGGTTACTGCGATTGTTCTGATTGAAGCAGCGGCGGATGCGATTGCCGAACTTGCTCCCCAGGTTGCCTCCATTGCCGGAGTGGCCGAGGCTCACTCGGTGGCTGGCGGCCTGGCCGACATTGTGGCGGTGGTTAAGGTTCCAGACCACGATGGCATTGCTCGGGTAGTTACCGAGGGCATCTCCAAGCTTGATGGTGTGGCCAAGACCCAAACCCTCATTGCCTTCCGCTCCTTCTCCGAGGCCCAGATGGATGCTGGCGTCGAGGGTTTTGGCGACTAGTAAGCCAAGTCCGCTCGTGCAGCTCCGGTGAGGAACAGCCCGTTCCACCGAGAGCCAGCCAAGCTTGGTCCTGAGGTCTGGCATATCCCAGACTGGCTTAACTTTGATCAGCAACGAGACCTGATCACCCGTTGCCGCCGGTGGTTCCTGCCGCCGGCCGGCGCGGCCCATCCCCGAATGCCGAACGGGTCAACGATGAGCGTGGAGACCGTTTGCCTCGGTTGGTACTGGTACCCCTATCGCTATTCCCGGACGCTCGCCAATACCACCGGCGAGCGGGTCAAACCCTTTCCTGATGAGCTCGGCCGGTTGGCCCGGCGGGCCATCGAGGCAACCTATGGGGCCGAGCATCGAGACTTTCCCCCAGGCCAGCCCGATGCCGCGATCGTGAACCGTTATGCCGGTGGAGCAAAATGGGCATGCATCAGGACAATGAGGAACCAAAGGAGACCCCAGTCACTCGTTCCTCGATGGTGTGGGGCACGTACCAGGATGAGATCCCTGGGCCGGAGGCGATTGCTCGCCAAACCTCCTCGGGAGTACCAGGAACTTCGATCTCCAGTTCGCTTGTTTGCCGAGTAGGCATCACGTGCCAGGTCGGCCACTTCGCGAACCAGTCTGGCCGCCAGAGTAATCAGGTAGCGAGAGGAGAGTCGGTCGGTCTGGTTTGGGTCGGCGGCGATGTCACCAAGCGTCGCGGGGGAGAGTACATAGGAACGTGCCGAGGCCACCATGATTCGTTCGGTCAGTCCTCGGCGGGGTCGTTCTTCAACCAGATGGATGAGGCCGTGTTCTTCCAGGGCCCGAAGGTGGTAGTTGGCCTTCTGGCGTGAAAGCCCAAGCGTTTTGGCCACAGTGGTGGCCGAGCCCGGCTGGATGAGCGTCTGCAGGATTCTTGCCCGCACCGGGTTGAGCACCATCTGAGCGAACTCGGGTTTGTCGATCACGGCAAGGTCTTGCACCAGACCAGTTTGGTATTGACAAATAGATTGTCAATACTCATCTATCACTACGGAGTTGAAAGGAATTCCTCGAAGTCGACGGGCAGATTTGTTTCGATACTTCGTTGCGCCGCGGCGCCGATGGCGACCGACAACAATCCGTCGGTGGCGGTCACCTCGGGTGGTTCTCCGGTTCGAATACAGGAAAGGAACCGTTGATGCTCGATGAAGGAGGAGCCGTGATGGAACCCCTGATAGGGGGCCAGCGAATGGACAGACTGCTCCGCAACCTCGCCGATGAAGTCTTCACCCCGTCGGCCGATCCGCACGACGTCATCGGGAATCAGCGCCTCGACCTTGCCCTGATCTCCAACAACGGAGATCTCTTCCTGGTTACGCGTTGCTTCAGCAAACATGCACAAATCAAGACAGGCTCGTACACCGTTGACAAAGTCAACAATCACAAACGCGTTGTCCAATAGATCGCTTTGTTGGCCGTGGTAGACCTCGTGCAAATGGTTGACGTCTTGGGCGCCGCTGGCGAAGACACGGCTTGGCCGTGAGCCTGCAATCAGGATCATCAGGTCGAAGAAGTGACAGCACTTCTCCACCAGTGTTCCCCCGGTGTTGGCGTTGAACCGGTTCCAGTTCTGGAACTTTTGCAGGAAGGGAAAACGATGCTCCCGAATGCTGATCATGCGAACTTGGCCAACCGAACCAGCGGCAACCTCTTCCAACAGTTTGGCCACCGGAGCCATGTAGCGGTACTCAAGACCGATCCAAACGGGAGCTGAATAGTCGGCGACGAGTTCGACAATTCTCTGACATTGTGAGACCGAGATACCAAGAGGTTTCTCGATCAGGAGCGGCTTGTTTGATCCCAAGAGGTCGGTAACGATGTCGAAATGGGTGTGGTTGGGTGAGGCAATCACATACGCGTCGCAGGAGTCTTGGTCAAGGAGGGAGCGGTAATCGGCGTGTGTCTCCGCCCCAGGGGCCATCTCGAGGGCCCGCTCTCTGGAGATGGCCTCTGGGTCGGCGATACCGGCGATTCGAGTGTGGTCCAGGGCCAAGATGTTGGCGATGTGTTCGAGGCCCATCATCCCGGTTCCGATGATGCCATAACCAACCGTGTCGTCTTTGGTGTTGGTCAAGGTAGGGGCACTCCCTCGGAGGCTTCGATCAGGGCATAGCAGTCGGCTCGGTCCAGAGACACGGACAAGGATCGGGTGGCCGCTCGTAATCGCTCGGGGTTTGTGGTCCCCAGGATCGGGATGACCCCGGCCGGGTTAGCCAGCAGAAAGGCGAGGGCGATCCCGGCACGGTCGACACCCTCTCGTTCGGCCAGAGAATCAAGGGTATTGACCAGCTCCGGATTGTCGAGTGTTCCGGCGCTGATCCGTCCACCATCAAGCGGACTCCAGGCCAAGGGTCGAACTCCGCGATTCATACACAGGTCAAGCGTTCCGTCACGAAGGGGGTTGAGGTGGGTGACGGAGAACTGCGGCTGAGTCGAAACGAGGGGAAACGGCAGGTGTGCGGCCAGAGCTTCGAACTGGGAGCGGGAGTAGTTGGAGACGCCAACTTCTCGAATCTTTCCCTCGTCTCGGAGTTCGGAGAGGGTGGCGGCCAGTTGTGCAGGACTGGTGAAGAGGTCGGGGCGGTGGATCTGGTAAAGGTCGATCACCTCAACCTGAAGCCTCCCCAGACTGGCCTCGACGGCCTGACGCAGGTAGTCGCGGCTGCTGTTGTAAGGGATACCGGGGATGATGCCGCCCTTGGTGGCCAGCACAACGTTGTAGCGAAGGCCCGGGGCCGAGGCAAGCACCTTCCCCAACAGCTTTTCAGCAGCCCCAAATCCGCTGCCTCCCCAGTCGAGTCCGTACACGTCGGCACAATCGATCAGCGTGATGCCGAGGTCGACCGCGGTCTCAAGTAGCCGTCGACCATCATTGATCTCAAGATTGACAAAGCGCCAAGTTCCGAGGGCCAGTGGCCCAATGTCCATCGGTCCCAGACGCTGAGTCGTTGGGTTGATGAGGTTCATGGTTGGGTCCCTTCGAAGGTCGGCTTGAATGGCTCATGGTCAAAGTGTGGAAGCACGTAGCGGGCGAAGAGGTCGCATTCGTCGATGAGGGGGTAGCCGGAAAGGACAAAAGCATCGATTCCGGCCTCCTGGTAATCACGCAGCTTGGCCAGAACCTGGTCGGGGTTCCCGACAATGGCAGCTCCGGCGCCGGATCGTGCCCGCCCGATTCCGGTCCAGAGGGCCGGCTCGACGAATCCGTCGTCTTGTGCAGCGGCACGCAAATCATTCTGACGCTGCACGCCGACAGACGAAGTGTCGAGTGAGCGCTCCTTAATCTGGGCCCCGATGTCGTCGTCGAGCCGCGAGATCAAACGTTGGGCCGCCTGCCTGGCCGAGCCTTCGGTCTCTCGAACAATCACATGTGACCGCAGACCATAACGAAGGGTTCGTCCGGCCTGGTCGGCCCGACTGCGCATGTCGTCCACGGTCGCCGCCACCGACGCGACGGTGTCTGGCCAGGTAAGGAAGACATCGGCTGCGGATGCCGCGGTCTGTTTCGCGGCGGGGGAAAATCCACCGAAGTACAGAGGTGGGCATTGACCCGAAACGGTTCGAACCCTGCTCGGCTTGATCTGGACCGTCAAGAACTCGCCTTGTAAATCAACCTCATCACCATCAAGGAGCGACCTCAGCACCTGCATGTATTCCAAGGTTCTTCGATAGCGAGCTTCGGATTCCAGTGGGGCACCGGGAACATCGCTGGAGATGATGTTGATGGTTAGTCGCCCCCCGCAGAACTGATCGAGTGTCGCCATTTGCCTGGCCAACTGAGGGGGCCAGGCCTCGCCCATCCGCAGGGCGACCAGTAGGTGTATCCCTTTGGTAAGTGGAGCGATGGCGCTCGCGAATGCGGTGGTGTCGATTCCCAGGTTATAGCCCGAGGGCAGAAGGATGTTGTCGAACCCATTGCGTTCGGCGCCAAGAACGATGTCTCGGCTGTGCTCCCAGGTGCTGGCGAGTGCGGGGTCGGGTACACCGAGGAACTCATAGTCATCATCGCAAAGGCCAGCAAACCAGCTCACTTCTGGAAGGGTTGGCCGCTGGTCTGTGCCGTCGTGCTTGTTCGCGAGGGGCATATCCTCAGCATCAAGCATCGAGGGCGGGTTGGCTAGTCACCAATCACATCTAGGGTCAGTCGATTTGTGAATAGCCATACCAACTGCGACGGTTAACTAGTGACGCAGGACTTGTTCGATCTCGATGTTGGCTCGGTTCGGTTGTTGCTGTCGGTGGTGGAGCTCGGCAGTATTTCAAAGGCTGCGACTCGACATGGTCTGAGCCAGACCTCGGCCAGTCGCCGGGTCCGAGAACTAGAACGTCGACTGGGGCACATGCTGCTTGATCGCACGACCGCTGGGGCCTCGCTCTCCATCGCAGGAATGGGTCTGCTCCCCGAACTGCGCGCTTTGGCTCGCGCCACCGAGGACTTGCACCTGTCGGCCAGGAATCAGAAACTATCCAGACGGCCGCTGGTATCGATTGCCACCACTCCCTCGGTTCTCCGTCACGACCTGCCGGCGCTGCTCGTGCAGATTTCTGGTCACGGCAACGACTCGCTCGCGGGCCAAAGCGAGTTCAGACTGGAATCGATGTCGACAATGGAGGTTTGCAATGCGGTGCGTAAGGGCTCGGTTGAAGTTGGGTTTGTCGACGGACCCGACGCTCCCCTTGGGCTCTCCAGTCAAATTGTGCTCCGGGTGCCCCTTGTCGTGGTGGTACATCCTCAACACCGGTGGCTGCGTCGAGGGAGTCCCATCGATGCACCCGAACTGGTCTCGGTCCCGCTCCTTCTTCCTCGACCCAATAGCGGGACTCGCGATTTCGTCGAGGCAACACTCCGAGCTGCGGGTAGCCAAGAAGTGCTAATCGCCAGCGAATCTAGTCCGGAGGAATGCCTCTCGATGGCAGCAATCGGGCCTCACCCTGCGATCGTGCGCCGGAAGGCGGCGCGGGCTCTGGTTGCTGCAGGGCTTGTGTTGGAAGTTGAGACCTCGTTTTCGCTCAGTCAACCGATTCGGCTGACCTGGAGTGGTTCGGAACCGTCGTGGATTGATCGGCTAGGAAATCACTTGTCCGACGAAGTCGACCAGGGCCTCGGTAAATAGCTCAGGCTGTTGCTGATAAGCGGCGTGCCCCGCATCGGGCAGGATGAGCACGGTGCTTGTCACAAAGCCAGAGGCCAGGCTTTCCGCCGCACTCTTTGGGTCACCCCCATCGCCGTCGCCCCAGATCACCAGGGCCGGTGTTTCCAATGGTGGCCCCGCATCCACGAAGGAGCCTGCGCCAACGGGAGCAACCGGAACATAGCCCCCCAGATTGGCGAAGAAGGGATCACGCAACGCCGGCAAGCTAAACCCCCCAGACATCGAAGGGGAAACAATCACGGTGGTGGATGGATCGAGATTGAGGGTTGAGAAGAGGGAAACGAGGAACTCGCCATCGTCGGAGCCACTGCGGCTGGAGTTTCCGAACCCGGGAAGGTCAATGGCAATCCCGTTGATTCCGGCCTCACTGACCTTGGCCAGGATTCCGTTCTGCACCCAGGTCTGAGAGGTGAACGCCGCGCCGTGAAGGAACAAGACTGTTGGCTCGGCGGTAACTCCAGCGGTGCGAACCACCACTACCGTTCCTCCATCAACCTCGACCGTTTCCTGGCTCAGTTCGGTGCTGGCTTCTTCGGTACTGGCCTCATCGGACTTGGCCGCTGTGGTGCCTTGAGCCTCGGGGCTGTCTCCCGAACCTCCACAGGCACTGGCGAGCACGGCAACTCCGAGCACGGCAACTTTCCATCGGTGCATCGTCGCAGTCTAGGATGCCGCCGGTGAGGAGGAAGGAGCCAAACATGAGACCGAACATTCGCCAAGCCCGTGACGATGAAGTGGTGCGGCTGGCAAGAACCATCATGCGAGCCTTCGAACACGATCTCGTCATTCGCTGGTTGGTGCCAGATGATGATGACTTTGAGAACAGTCACCTTGGCTTGTTGGCCGACATGATTCGTTTGTGGTTGGCCACCGAAACCATTTGGGTCACCGATGACATCGTTGGCTTTGCTGGCTGGCAGCGCCCGGGCCGACCAGAGGTAGACCTTGGAGAAGTCGACCGTTTGCCGGGGGAAGAGATCACTCACCCACCCGACCGAATTGAGCGTTTTGGTGCCTTCCGCTCCACTGTGGCCGAGTACGTTCCCAAGGAGGAGCACTGGTATCTCAGCCTGTTGGGGACTCACCCCGATTGGCAACGGCAGGGCATTGGCCTGGCCCTCATGAGTGAGGGGTTCAAGTTGGCGGACGAGCAGGGTTTACCCTGCTACTTGGAGACCGAGACCGTCGAGAATGTGGCCTATTACCAGCATCATGGATTCGCGGTCCGCAGCGAATGGGACATTCCACTAGATGGCCCTCACATGTGGGGCATGATGCGGCCACCGGCTGCTGGCTAGGTGCTGCAGTCGAGCCGGGCAACGATGGTCTGGCTCATAATTTGGGCGGGCGTTTGTTCGATCCGTTCGGTTACCCGATGCAGAATGTGCCCCTCATTTACGTCTTGAGAATGCGCCAAAGTTTGACACCCTCTTGTGAAGAGGCTTGATCCAGGTAATGCCCGGCAGGGCATAGCTGGGCCAGCGCCTGTTACCGAGACGTACGCCATGCTGTTCTAGCGGCCAAAGGCGGTTAGGGGTGGTGAGGTAGAGGGACCCGCCCGGCTTCAGAACCCGACGGATCTCTTTAAGCGTTTCGGCTGGATCACTTAAGTGTTCCAGAACCTCGATCATGGTGGCAAGTTGTCGACTATGGAGCAGACAACTCCGGCTTAACGAATGCTGCTAGTGATTGACAACGCTGAGGACGTTGTCCTGTAGAAGGTTTTGTGTTCTTCAGTCGTGGAGGGGGCAACTTTGGTCAGAAGTTCGGTGTGAAGGTCCACTCGGCCACGGACTATTGCCGGTTAAGCGGCAGTGCAAGAAACAACGGTACGGCCAATCTGAGCATCGACGGCTCGGGAAACTCGAATGGAGTCACAAGCCTGCTATCGGTGTAAGTGTTGCCAGCCGCTGGGGAATTTGACCTGTTGCCAAGGACAACTAGAATTGGTGTACACATTCGCTCATGGCCAGACACGACAGCGGCGGGTCGATTCGTTGGAGGATGGTTCTTGCCTGGGTGGCTTCATTGGCGGTTGCTGCACTGCTTGGATCGGTTCTTACTGGGGGTGATTCGGGGACGCCGGAATGCCAAGAGGGTGATTCGGCTGATTGCATCGCCGTGGCGAACGCTCCTTCGACCACGGTGGCCACTGAGCTTGCCGAGCAGCCACTTTGGGCCGAGGAGTTTGATCGGCTCGACCCCAATCGGTGGAGAGTCGAGCACTCGACCTTTGGGGACGGAAACAACGAACTTCAGTGCTACACCCCGGATCAGGTGTCGGTCCGTGACGGGGTTTTGGTTCTGACGGCGGAGAACCGGCAGACTACCTGTCCCAGTGGCGATACTCGCAATCAGACCTCGGGAATGGTTCGTAGTACGGGTTGGACTTTGGCTCCCGGTCAGGCCATCGAATGGCGGGCTCGACTTACCCCGGCTGACTTTGAGAATCAAGAAGGGCTATGGCCCGGTCTGTGGTCGTCGTCGTGGGCGGAGGGTGGTTGGCCAACCGGGGGAGAGTGGGATGGTTTTGAGGTCATGACAGCCAAGGCCATCAACCGGGTGACCTTTAGCATCCACTATTCAGACCAGGCAGGAGATCATGCCAAGCAGACCAAGGAAGTGTTCGGTGAGCCCTTCGCCGGTGCATGGCACGACTTTCGGTTTGAATACGGCCTCGATGGTGTCCTGGTCTGGTACATGGACGGTGAAGAGACCCATCGGGTGACCGAAGCCGAAACCCTTCAGGGGTATCCGGCCCCGTTCGATCAAACAATGACCGAGCTGAAGATCAACTTGTCGCTCGGGGGTAACCCAGGTCCGCTGAACCCGCTGGCGCTGCCGGCCACCCTTGA
This sequence comes from Actinomycetes bacterium, assembly GCA_024276425.1. Classification (GTDB taxonomy): domain Bacteria; phylum Actinomycetota; class Acidimicrobiia; order Acidimicrobiales; family SZUA-35; genus JAJRQY01. The sequence continues at coordinate 8,323 of JAJRXF010000022.1, forward strand.
GATCGACTATGTGCGGGTTTGGGCTCTTGATTCGTGAGTGGCCTGTTCGCGGTTGGCCGGGGCAGGTCCTACTCGGTCAACTGACCAAGCTGAGGATCCGCCAACCGACTTCGCTGGCGGATCGCCGAGTGCTGCGTCCAAAAGTTTATGTAGCGCGCCCGTAGGGACTCGAACCCCAAACCTTCTGATCCGTAATCAGATGCTCTATCCAATTGAGCTACGGGCGCATATACCGGCTTAAATGGCCAGACAGGGGAGTCTAGACGCTCCAGCCCCCAGCGACACCCAGATTTTGATTGCGCAACGATTGGTTGGACCTGCTGGCAGCCAGGGCCTGTCGTATCCTCAAGCCAGTAACCCAAAAAGTTTGTCAGCCTATATTTAGTTCAGTTAGGATAAATTCTATGCGAGTTGGTGCCTTTCTCTTTGGCGGGGTCGAAATGGATGACGCCGGTGCCGGTCCACCGACACCGACCGACCGCCGTTACTCCAATGAGGAAATGTGGCGAGCATCCGTTCAGCTTCTCGACACCGGCGTGCTGTGTGACAAGCTGGGTTATGACAGCTTCTGGCTCACCGAGCACCACTTCCAGTACGAGGGTTATGAGGTGGTGCCAAACGGCATCATGTTTGGTGCCATCTTGGCCGAACGCACCGATCGAATTCGGATTGGCTCCATGCTCAACATTGTTGGCCAGTGGCATCCACTTCGCATGGCCGAGGATTTCGCCACCATGCACAACATCTCCGGTGGCCGGGGCATTCTTGGTGTTGGCCGGGGCACGGTCCCTCGCGAGGCCGAGCCACTGGGTACTCACATTGGTAGCCAGGACAACCCCGACGCGGTGGAGGCTGACCGTCTGAACCGCAGACAGTTCGACGAGGCGATGGAAGTTATCCAGTTGGCCCTCAACAATGAGCGGTTCAAATACAAGGGCGAGTTGTTTGAGTTCCCTCCCCCAGGAATCCCCGATCGGGGCGGATTCGTTGAGGAACTCACGCTGGTCCCTCGTCCGCTCTATCCCTATGAAACCTGGCAGGCCGTTACTTCTCCTAACACGTTGGAGATCGTTCCAAAGAAGGGTTTCGGTGGCGTCTTCTGGTTCAAGCACTACAGCTTTGTCAAACGATTCTGGGACCGCTATGAGGAACTGCACAACCAAACTCACGGCGGACAACTTGGTGCCGGTGACAAGCGCATGTTGGTTTTGACCCCCTGGATTGCGGACACAAAAGAACAAGCGATGGCCGAGGTTCGCAACGGGCACGACGAGCTTTGGAAGTTCCTAGCGCCATACGGTTGGAGTCAGGGATACAGGGGGCCGGACGGCAAGCCGGCGCCGCTCGGGTTTGTCCCAACCCTGGAACAATCAATGGACAACATGAGCTGGATCGTAGGTACGGCTGATGACGTGATCGAGGGCATCCAGTTCTACGCCGACCAACTCGGTGGGCTCGAGAACCTCACCATCTTCCCCAACATGCCAGGCGATGCCTACTCCAAGACTCATGAGCAGTTGGCTCGTTTCGCCGAAGAAGTAATGCCACAGCTTTCGTGAGCTTGCTCCTTCGGTCCGTAACGGTCCCCTCGGTTGATGGAACGGCGCCAGAGGTCTGTGATCTTCGTATTGACGGCGAGCGCATTGTCGACCGTGGACAGCTTGCCCTGACAGACCAAGACGAGGTGATCGATGGCTCCGGCTATCTGGTGCTACCCGCTCCGGCAGAACCACACGCCCATCTGGATAAGGCCCTCACCGCTGATGAGGTGCACAATGAAACGGGAGATCTTCTGGGCGCGATCCAGGCCTGGATCACCCATCGGGAAACCTTGACCGTCTCCAACATTGCCGAACGGGCTACCCGAGCGGTCAAGCTTGGGGTTAGCAACGGGGTCACGGCTTTTCGTACCCACGTTGATCTTGGTTCGGGAATTGATTTGACTGGCCTTCAGGCTTTGCAACAGGTGAAGGCCGATGTAGCCCATCTGGCAAGGGTCGAGATCGTCGGGTTGATTGGCTGCCCCCTCACCGGGGTGGCTGGAGCCGAACATCGCGCCATCATTGCCGAGGCCATAGCCGCTGGCCTTGATGTGGTTGGTGGTGTTCCCCATCTCGACCCTGACTCGGCTGCGTGCACCAAGATCTTGTTTGATCTCGCCGGGGAGGCCGGGTTGCCCTTGGACCTTCACACCGATGAGAACCTGCGGCCAGACTCGCTCGACTTGGAGATCCTGGCCGACATTGTTCTGGACTCGGGCTTTGATCAGTCGGTCACTGCCAGTCACTGTGTTGCTCTTGGGATCCAGGATGAAATAACCCAGCAACGGGTTGCCGCCAAGACCGCCACGGCAGGAATTTCGGTCATCACCCTTCCTCAAACCAACCTCTTTCTTCAAGCTCGTGACACTCCGGTAGCTCCGCCCCGCGGGCTAACAGCGCTGATGGCGTTGCGGGCCGCTGGGGTTAACGTGGCGGGAGGGGCAGACAACTTGCAGGACCCCTTCTGTACCGTTGGTCGTGGTGACCCCTTGGAGACCGCGAGCCTTCTGGTCATGGCCGGGCACCTCACCCCGACCGATGCCTATGATGCTGTGTCCAACCGGGCTCGGACGGTGCTTGGGATGTCCACGGTGGGTGCAGAGGTTGGTTCAGTTGCCGACATTCTGATGATAAGGGCAGCGTCGCTACGAGAGGCGGTGGCGACCGCCTCGACCAATCGGATTGTGATCAGAGCCGGACGAATCGTGTTTCGTCAGACTGAACTATTGTGACTAGAGCAAAAATATTCCGATTTCGACGTGACCAATGTCTCCGCAGGTCCTAATCTTCGGTAGTTCCCTACTACGGATGGTAGACCGTTGCCAGAAGTGACCAGTTCGCATACCGCGGAAGAGAATCCAGGTTCTGTGGTTTTTGATCATGTGGGGAAGATCTTCCCCGACGGTACAGAAGCATTGGCTGACATAAACTTCACCGTGAATCCCGGTGAGTTCGTGACAGTCGTTGGACCTTCAGGGTGCGGAAAGTCCACCCTTTTGCGGATCGCTTCAGGCCTTGACCATGAGACCTCAGGAGACTGCCGGATCGATCGTTCCAATATCGGATACGTCTTTCAGGATGCCACCCTCTTGCCCTGGCGAAATGTGAAGGCCAATGTGGAGTTGTTGGCAGAACTGCACGGCATGTCGGCCACAGAACGAGCAGAGCTTTCCCGACCAGCGATCGAGTTGGTGGGATTGAGCGGATTTGAGAGTCACTACCCCCGGCAGCTTTCCGGTGGCATGCGAATGCGAGTGTCACTGGCCCGCTCCCTCGTCCTTCGACCGCCAGTCTTCTTGTTCGATGAGCCCTTCGGTGCCCTCGATGAGATCACCAGAGAGTTGATGAACGAAGAAGCGTTGCGGCTCTTTACCCACGAGGGGTTTGCCGGCTTGTTTATCACTCACTCGATTTCAGAGGCCATCTTTATGAGCACGACGGTTCACGTGATGTCGGCCCGACCGGGCAAGATTGTTGCCAGCTACGACATTCCTTTTGAGTACCCACGGTCCCCAGATCTTCGATTTGAACCGGAGTTCGCCCGCCTTAACGGAGAACTCAGTCGAGCTTTGAGAGGAGCCCACTCGTGAGCGATGTCCAGCCGCCAGTTGTTCCGGGCGAGATTAAGAAGATTTCACGCCCGGCGGGTTCTTTGGCTTCAAGAATCATTCCACCCTTGGTCGTTTTTGTTGGTTTCATGAGCCTGTGGTACCTCTATGCAGCTTCATTGGAGGAACGTGAACGGAAGGCAACCTTGGCCTACCCCCACCAGGTTCTTCAAGACTTTTTCGGTGGGGGGCCGACTGGTGATCAGCCCGGGGAGTTGATCAAGGCCTTCGGCCTTTCAGCCATGGTTGCGCTCGTTGGTCTGATCATCGCCATGATTTTGGGGTTGACGTTTGCCATCTTGATGAATCAGGCCAAATGGATCGAGACCTCCTTTTACCCCTACGCAATCTTTTTGCAAACCGTTCCGATCTTGGCCTTGGTGCCCCTCATTGGTCTCAACATCGGGTTTGGGCTTCCATCCCGAGTCCTGGTCGCGGTAATCATCAGCCTGTTTCCCATCATTACCAACACCCTGTTCGGATTAAAGTCAGCCGAGAAGGGCCTGCATGAGATCTTCACCTTGCATGATGCGAGCCGGATGACTCGACTGTTCAAGCTTCAGATTCCCGCCGCACTACCGGCCATGTTCACCGGGTTCCAGATTTCGGCTGGCCTGTCCGTCATTGGTTCTATTGTTGGTGGCTTCTTCTTTGGGCGCGGAGCCAAGGGACTGGGGAACCGGGTCCAGGTGTATGCCAACAACCTTCGCCCAGCCGAATTGATTGCAGCGATCTTGCTTTCGGCCCTACTTGGCCTAGCCTTTTTCTTGTTCTTCGGGTGGCTAGGCAAGCGGATGACCCGCAACTGGCACCAGCCCATCTAATCAATAGTCCTGGGATCAGATTCCCACCAATCGTATTACCAACGGGAGAGTAAGAAATGAATAGAACAAGACAAGGATGGATGCGCCTCATGGCGTTGTTCCTGGCCTTCTGCATGATTGCCGCTGCCTGCGGCGGTAGCGCCAGTGATGGCGCTGCGGACGCGGGTGGCTCCGATGATGGCGCTGCGGACGCGGGTGGCTCCGATGATGGCGCCACCGACACCACCGCCGGTGAGGTTGCTTCAGCAGGCAACTTGGCTGACTGCCCGAACCCCATTGTCATTCAGACCGACTGGTTCCCGGAATCCGAGCATGGTGCTCTGTACAACCTAACTGCTGGTGAGGGTTCAATCGATCCGGAGGCTGGCCGGTTCACCGGTCCATTGGCCGCTGACCCGAGCATCAATGTCGAGATTAGAGCCGGAGGGCCATTCATTGGCTTCCAGCCAACGGTTTCGCTGATGGCCACCGATCCCGACATCTTCCTGGGATATGTCAACACCGATGAGGCCCTCAAGTTCTATGACACCTTCCCAACCCTGGGAGTGGTTGCTCCGCTCGATATCAACCCACAGATGATCATGTGGGATCCAGACACCTACGACATTGGTAGCTGGGACGATGTCAAGGGCACCGACGCGGTGATCAATGTGTTTGCTGGCGGAACCTGGAGTGAGTATCTGGTTGGTGCTGGAATCATCAACGAGAGCCAGCTTGACGCCTCTTATGACGGCTCACCTACCCGGTTCATTGCCGAGAATGGTGCCATCATGCAGCAGGGGTTCGTAACCCAGGAGCCTTACAACTACGAGAATATTTTCACTGAGTGGGGTAAGCCGGTCGAGACCTTGCTTATCCACGATTCGGGTTTTGAGGTCTACCAGGGAGCGATCACCATTCTGAAGGAGGACCTCGATGAAAAGGCCGAGTCCTGCTTGGCGGCCTTCGTGCCGGTTTATCAGCAGTCCATTGTTGACTTCCAGAACAATCCAGGACCGACGAACGCTGCCATCTTGCAGGCCGTGATCGATCTGGACAGCTTCTGGCAGCTCGATGAGGCTGGCATGACCAACACGGTCGAGCTCATGGACTCCCTCGGCATTGTTGGCAACGGCCCCAACTCCACCATTGGTGACTTCGATATGGATCGGGTGAACGCCGTGATGAAGGTGACCAAGGAACAGGTTGCTTCCATTCCCTTCCCCGATGACATCACCGCGGAGGACATCGTGACCAACCGCTTTATCGACGAAAGCATCGGCCGCTAACCAGCTGGCCCATTTCGGTTAGAGAAACTGGCACCGACCTACTTGGGTCGGTGCCAGTTGCGTCTTTGACCAAGTGTCGCGCAACAAGTGGTCAGAAAAGCTATGTGAATCGGAATTGGGCGATTTCAGCGAAGGATTCGCACAGGTTTGTCACGGCGGCATCCATCAGTTGGGCACCGCGCTCGGCGGTGGATCCCGTTGGGTCACCGATGTGACCGTCTGGTCCGAAATCGTGGGCCAGCCACCCAAAGCTCACCGTCCCTCCAAACTTGACGTGACGGTTTTCGGCTAGATGTTCTGGGATATTGCGACTTGCGAGGTCGAGGCGAACGAGCTCCGGGCGCAAGTGCATCATGAGGGAAGTCTCGCCCATTCCGCCGTGGATGCCCATGCCAAGTTCTTCGGTGGTTGAGGGTCCGCCCTGGTCAGGGGGTAGCGAAGGGTGTAGGAGGAAGGTTTGGAGTCCGTGGTTGATTCGCAATTCTCGACAGGCAACATTGAGCAGCGATGAGTTTCCACCGTGACCGTTGATGAAGCCCAGTTTCTTAACTGGGGTGGCAGCCACTGATCGACCAATGTCATCAAGGGTTGCCAGCATGGTTTCTGGACCCAGCCAGATCGTTCCCGGAGTGCCAAGGTGCTCGTTGGATTTGGAGAAGGCCAACGATTCCAGCAACCACAGGTCAAGTTCTTCCCCCACCTTGGCCACTACTGCCTGGGCACAAGCATTAGCTACAACCAGGTCGGTATTGAACGGCAGATGGGGGCCATGCTGTTCAACGGCTCCGATCGGCAGTATCAGGATTGATGTTTCGCTCAGATGATCAAGAACGTCTGACGCTCGTAGTTCGCTCAGGCGACGAGAGGGAGTAAGCATGATGCCAACCTACAACCAAGTGCCCGGATGGGAGAAGACAAGATGAGGGAGATGAAGAACCCTACGGACTACGACGTTGTTGTCGTTGGTGGGGGACACAACGGCTTGGTTGCCGCTGCCTATTTGGCGCGGGCGGAACAACGGGTGGTCGTACTTGAGGCCCGTGATCAGGTTGGTGGTTGCGCCGGTACCGAATCGGTGCTTGGAGCCAGAGTGAACCTCTGCAACTGCGACCACACCATGATCCGCTCGATCCCGCTGATGGAAGAACTAGAACTGGCCAATCATGGACTGGACTACCTCGACCTTGACCCGGGTCAGGTGGGTTTGGGGTGGGACTCGCCGGGTAGTGTACCCATCTTCCACAGCGTTGATCAGACGGCCGAGGCCTTGGCCATCACCTTTCCTGATGAGGAGGAGAACTACCGCCGTTTCGCGAAGGTTGCTGTTCCGGCGGCTGGTCTGCTGGTGGCCATGGCTAGTGAACCCCCGAGCGCGCTATCGCTGGTCTCCAAGGCCATTGGTCGTCGAACGCCTGCGGCGCTGACGCTTCTAAAGTGGTCGCGAATGTCGGTCGGGGATGTGCTCAGGAGCTTCTTCCATCAGGATGGCATTCTTGGCCCGGCCATGTGTGCTGGCCCAGCGGTTTGGGGCCTCTCGCCAGAAACTCCCGGCACCGGCTTGGGAGCGTTGTCCTATGGCTTCAAGCACATTGTCGGCGTCGGTCGACCCAAGGGTGGATCTGGGGCTCTCACCGAAGCGCTAGCCGGGTCAATTCGCGCCGCCGGAGGTGAGGTGCGTACCGGCGCCTTGGTGCAGACGATTGGTTGTGAAGGTCCGGCGGTTCGAAGCGTTGAACTTGCCGACGGAACAACCATGGAGACCAGGAACGTTGTCGTGGCGAGTGATCCCCGGGAGGCCGTGGTCAAATATCTGAGCAATCCACCGTCATCGGCATCGGAGTTTGTGGGGAGTTGGCGTAATCGGGTTCCCGATGAAGGTTTTGAGTCCAAGGTTGATGCCCGCCTAAGCGAGGCTCCTCGTTGGCGCTACTACAATCGAGGAGACAATGCGGCACGCTATGCCGATGTCGGATTTGATGACCCGTTGTCACCGTCGACTCTGGTCTCTCCCAACCTGGCTGCTATCCAGCGTGGTTATGAGATGAAGGCTCGCGGCGAAGTTCTTGATCGACCGATGTTCTTTATCAACCTGCCTTCGGTCAAGGACCCAACTTTGGCTCCCGAGGGTGAGCATGTGTTTAGCCTCGAGGTGTTGTTCACTCCCTATGGACTGAAGGGAGGATGGCCCAACTCGGGTGAACCGGAGCGTTGGATTGATGTGGCGGCGGATCTTTTCGAGGCAGGATTTAGGGAGTCCATACTCGATTGGCGGTCAATGACACCAGATTTGTATGAGTCGAGGTTGAGGTTGCCGAAGGGGCATGCCACGTCCTTTTCTGGTGGTCCTCTTGATGCCATTCTTGGCCGTCAACCCGAACTAAGCCGGTACAAGACCCCGATCGAAGGTTTGTACTTAACTGGCGCGGCTACCTTCCCAGGGGCTGGTGTTTGGGGGGCCAGTGGTCGAAATGTGGCTGAGGTTGTGCTGAAGGAATGGGCCGTCTAGTCCTTCGGTGTCGTCCGGTCTCTAATCTTGGAGATAGCGACCGCAGTAGGGCCAGGGGGCCGAGCCTCGGGTTGCATACAGTTCCTTGGCCAAACGGTCTTGTTCGGCCGGGTCAGCTTGGGCTGGGTCACCAGTTCCACCGACACTCTCCCATGTAGCTTGGTCAAACTGGTAGGCGCCCCGGTATTTACCTGAGAAGTTGGTGGCCCCATAGTTGCCGCTTGATTCGCACCAGCGAAGCTCAGCCCACTGCTGAGGAGTTCGTTCGGGGAATCGGTCTTCGGGATCGGGGCTGGTGTCGAGCAGCAGTTGTTGGCCAATGACCTTGGGAACGTCGGGGGTGAGAAGCGGGTGTGTGTACCCCTCGGGGAGCTCACGGGTCGGTTCTCCTGCCACGGCGAAGAGTCGATCGATTCTGGCTGGACCCGAGAGGGTTCTTGGGTCGGGGAGGCTGGCGTCGGCCACGCCAAGGAGCCCGGTGAGTGATGGAGGACCAAAGGCCAGGCGAATTGATGGTCCCGGTGGGGGCGCCGGAAGAGCCATGGCCGGAGCAGTGGCCAGGCTGGAGGCGAAGTCGGTAACGGCTGGGGCCGCCTCCGAAACCGTCGTGAGAGGAGAAAGGGCTGCTGCGGGAGCCGTCGGATCTTGATCGGGTAGCACGGCAAGCGCGCCGAGGCCTGCTCCTACGGCTAGCCAAGGTCCGAGCAAGCTGGTCCGAGACTGCGATGACGGCGAAGGGGGGCGATGAAACACGTGATGACGGCTGGGTTCGGAGTGGTGAGGATAGTCGACATTTTCCGTTGATGAAATGAAAACGACCCGGTACCTGGTAGTACCGGGTCGTTTTCAAAGCGGAGAGGGTGGGATTTGAACCCACGGTGGGCGTAAACCCACACCTCCTTAGCAGGGAGGCACATTCGACCGGACTCTGTCACCTCTCCATCTTGAGTGGTGAGAGTGTAGCGATTCTGTAGGCCCGATGGTGTCCCTATTCTGGCTGTTGTGCGATAGCGATTAGCTGAAACATTGCTCCGGTCGGATCGGAGAGGATGGCCATTCGGCCAATGGGGGTGTCGAAGGGCTCCATGATGGCTGTTCCGCCGGATTCTGTTGCCGTTGCTACCGCGGCATCGCAGTCGTCCACGGCGAATACCGTGCTCCAATGGGCTGGCACTCCTTCGACCGGCATGCCGGGGGTTCCCCCGATGCCATCTTCGCCCAAGGTGAACACGGTGAAGGTACCCATTGGGGCCATGTCCATGGACTGGGTACCCCAGCCAAAGAGTTCACGGTAGAAGGCACTTGCAGCCGGGACATCAGCGGTGACCACTTCGTTCCAACACAGGGCTCCGTGCTCGTTTACTCCAGAGGTTGCCAGACACAGAAGACCGCGCCGGTTGGATCGACGAGCACGGCCATCTTGCCCGCATCCATGACATCTAAAGGTGGCATCATGACGGTTCCGCCAGCGCCTTCTACCTTGGCCACCGTTTCACCTAAGCTGCCTGGGGGTCAGTTGTGCTGAGGTCTGTCCAGCTTGGGGTGCCGTGGGCATATGAACTGCGTTCGACCATGTCGGGTTCCTATCCGTGACGGTAGATGGGCGTGAAAGCGACAATAGTGAGGGGGTGTGACGCTGGGCTTGGTCGTCACACGACTGTGATCCAGAGTTGATTCACAATTGCGACCGTTAGGTGACAAGAGGCGCTATTGTCGTCCCCGGAGAGATGGCAGAGCGGACGATTGCGTCGGTCTTGAAAACCGTTGAGCCCGCAAGGGTTCCGGGGGTTCGAATCCCCCTCTCTCCGCCAAATAGTCCCTGGTCAGCTCACATTTTCTAACAAGGAGCCGAGCAGGTTCTGGTGGTGCTGGGGCTGATTGTTTTGGTGGTGGCTGTGCTGTCCCGGGTCATTGTTGACAGGTTGGCTCCGGTAGGTGGGTGACAGTTCTGGGACGCGTTCGGGTTGCTGGGCGACAGTATTCCGGTTGCTGGGCGACACTGGTTCCGGTAGCTGTGTTACAGGTGTTTGCTTGC
>JAJRXF010000023.1 GCA_024276425.1 Actinomycetes bacterium
ACTGGTCGGCCCAACACCATCGTGTTCCATGGCAGCTTCCATGGTCGAACCCACATGGCCATGGCTATGACCACGTCCAAGACCATCTATCGGGCAGGGCACGCACCGCTTCCATCGGGCGTGCACGTCGCCCCATTCCCCGATGTCCATGCCCAAGACATCGAGGCCGAGGTAGCCCGTGCCCTTGCTGGGTTTGACCTCCTGCTCAAGACCATGACCGCGCCAAGTGAGACCGCATGTGTCATCATCGAGCCGGTCTTGGGCGAGGGCGGTTACCGGGCCGCTCCTGCTGGATTTCTCGAAGGGATCGCAAGCCGCTGCCGCGAACATGGCATCTTGTTTATTGCTGATGAGGTGCAGTCTGGGTTTGCCCGCACCGGCAAGATGTTTGCCATCGAGCACTATGGGGTTCAACCCGACATTGTTTGTATGGCCAAGGGCATCGCCTCGGGTTTCCCCTTTGCCGCTCTCGGCACTCGCAAGGAGCTTGATGACAAGTGGACTACGGGGAGCCATGGAGGGACTTATGGCGGTAATGTCATCGGTTGCGCTGCGGCGCTGGCCACCATCGAAATCCTCACCGAGGAGGGCTTTCTTGACTCAGTTCAAGCCCGCGGCGACCAGTTGGCCGAAGGACTTCGCCAGCTCCAATCCAAATATGGTGGCATCGCTCATGTTCGCCAGCTTGGGTTGATGATTGCCGCTGACTTTGTCGATGCCGGGACCGCCTCAGCCGTAGTTAGGCATTCCTTTGAAGATGGGAATCTGTTGATCATGACCACTGGGCACGCTGGCACGGCCGTGAGATTTATGCCCCCGCTAACGGTGAGTGAGGAAGAAGTGGACCTTGCGCTTGGTGTACTGGACAAGGCTCTTTCGGTCTCGGTCAGTGGAACCCAGCAGGGGGCAGCATGATGCAAACTCAACTCTTGATCGACGGCCAATGGAAAGATGGGTCTGACGGCCAGCGGATTTCGGTTTTGGATCCCTCCACTGGCGAGGAGTGCGCTTCGGTTGCTGCCGGGACGCCGGCCGATGCAACCGCCGCGGTTGGGGCCGCAACAAAAGCCCAGAAACGGTGGGCCACCGTCGCGCCACGAGATCGCTCCGAAATCCTGCGATCCTGCTGGAAGATCCTGCTCGATCATGCCGAGGAACTGGCCGATCTTATTACTCTTGAGCATGGCAAACCACTGGCGGATGCCAGGGGTGAGGTGGCCTACGCAGCCGAATTCTTCCGCTGGAATGCGGAAGAGGCGGTGCGGATTCACGGGTCGATCGGGCTGGCCCCCTCGGGCAACAACAACATTATTATCCGCCACCCACCGGTCGGCGTTGTTGTGATCGTGACTCCCTGGAACTTCCCGGCGGCCATGATAACCCGCAAGCTTGCCCCCGCCCTTGCCGCTGGCAATGCGGTGGTGATCAAGCCCCCGAAAGAGACGCCTTTGACCGCCTTGCGAATTGGGGAGTTGCTGGAAGAAGCGGGCGTCCCACCGGGCGTGGTCAATATTGTGCCGACCCTTTCGTCGGGGTCATGGTTCGATGCGGCGGTTGATCACCCGGCGACTCGCATGGTCTCCTTTACCGGTTCGACAGAGGTTGGCCGGGTTCTGCTCAAGCGCTGTGCTGACCGAGTGCTCAAGGTTTGCATGGAGCTCGGCGGAAACGCGCCATTCATCGTGTTCAACGACGCCGACATTGATGCTGCGGTCGAGGGAGCCATGGTGGCCAAAATGCGACACTCGGCGGAAACCTGCACCGCCGCCAATCGGTTCTTCGTCGAGGAGGGGGTGGCCGATGAGTTCACCCAGAAACTGTCGGCCGCCATCGGCGCCGTGAAGTGCGGACCCGGTAGTGAGGATGGCGTGACTTGTGGGCCAATGATCAACGCCAAGGCCATTGCTGATATGGACGGTCTGGTCAAAGCAGCAATCGCTGCGGGAGCGACGGCGACGATTGGTGGCGCACCCGGTGACCGGGCCGGCTTCTTCTATCAGCCAACCGTGCTGGACAATGTTGCTCCCGATTCTCCGATCACCAGCCATGAGATCTTCGGCCCAATCGCCCCCGTCATTCGCTTCAGCGATACCGACACCATGATTGAACAGGCCAACAACACCGAGATGGGATTGATGGCCTATGTCTTCACCAAGGATATTGGCAAAGGCATGGCGGTTAGCGAACGGCTGGAGGCGGGCATGGTTGGTCTCAACCGTGGGGCGGTATCGGACCCGGCAGCCCCCTTTGGCGGCATGAAGCAGTCGGGGCTCGGGCGTGAGGGTGCCAGTGAGGGCATCTATGAATTCTGCGAAACCCAATACATTGCCGCCAAGTGGTGAGACAGTCCTGTAGCGAGCCAGTCCAGTGGTGAACCAGCACCATGGCAACAAAAATAGTCAGCAAGAACCAAGATGACCGAGGAACAGAACATGACTACTGAAAGCCATCGAATCCGTCTCTTCTGGCCGGACCATCTTGGTATCCCGCGCAGCAAGTACCTGCCCATTGAGTTTGCTGCCGGAGGAACCGGCCACTGCACCGCGGTGTTCGCGCTTGGCTATCACCGAGATATGGACCCGGCTCCCGGCTCCTTCATGCTCGAAGGTCTGCGAGACATGCGGGCTGAGTTTGATGGTCATAACGTTCGTCCCGGATGGGACCCGGACACTGACGTTGTTGTCGGCAGCTTGCGTCTGGACGATGGCCCATACCCATGGGCTCCGCGCTATGTGCTGGAACAGGCAGTAGCAGGCTGGACTGAACTTGGCTACAAGGTCAATATTGGGATCGAGCTGGAAGCCTATGTTCTGGAGAAGGACGAGCGAGGCGACTGGGTCCCCTACGACACACCGGGCTCCCACGTTTATGGCGTTGGTGCCTTTGCTGACCCGGCCGGGTTGTTGGACAAGATCATGGCCCAGGCACGGATCAGCGGCTTCGAACTTGAGTCGGTCAACTCTGAATATGACGTGCCTCAGTTCGAGTTCACCCTTCGCTATAAGGAAGCCCTCGCTGCCATCGATGAGGCCTTCTTGTTCAAGGCCATGGCCCGCGAGATTGCCGCCCGAGAGGGCTATCGCCTGACATTCATGGGCAAGCCTTTGGGTGATCGTGGCGGCAACGGGCTGCACGTCAACCTCAGCCTGGAAGATCAGGACGGCCGTAATGTGCTGAACGATCGTGACAAGCCAGATGAGTTGTCACAGGTCGCCATGCAATGTGTTGGTGGCATGCTGAAGTACCACCGTTCGATGTCCGCTCTGTGTGCGCCAACGGTGAACGCGTACAAGCGGTTGAAGCCAGCTCAGATGGCGGGCTATTGGGCCAATTGGGGTTATGACCATCGGGGGGCGACGGCCAGAATCTCATCGGATCGCGGCCCGGCTTGTCGGATCGAGCATCGTATGGCTGATGGTGCTGCTAATCCATACCTGGCTACTGCAGCCATCATGCAGGCCGCCCGGCTTGGTGTTGTCAACAACATTGATCCGGGACCAGCAACGACAGCTGATGGTCTGGTGACCTTTGACGATGTCGATTGCATCCCGGCCAACCTGTCCGATGCGCTCGATGCGTTGGAAGCAGACCAGGACTTTGTTGATGCGGTTTCGGCTGACGCAGTGGAACAATTCGTCGTGATCAAGCGGGCCGAGTGGGAGCGGTTCAACAATGCCGTCACTGACTGGGAAATGAACGAATACCTGGACTACTTGTAGGAATCTGGTTGCAGGTCCTGCTCTCGGGTCCTGGTTTCTGAGCCCTGCTCGAACAATCTCATCCAGCCGGTCCGAATCTGTATGTCTTATTCGTCGTAGATGTGTTAGCTACTGGTTGCCACCTAGGCTCCCAGGACGAACAGTAGGGAGATTTGGGACATGGCAACGTGGGAACTAGCAGGCAAGGCTCGTCGGGACTTTGCCGACATGATCGAGGCGTTGACTCCTGAACAGCTTCAGCAGCAGAGCCAGTGCGGGGCCTGGACGGCCGAGGGAGTGCTGGCCCACATCGCCAGTTTTGTGGAGACGGGTTTGGGTGGATTTCTGGGAACCATGGTCAAGTCGGGATTCAATTTCGACAAGGTCTCCGTGTCGATGGCCGACACCCAACTCCAGCGGCCAGTGGCTGACGTGTTGGCTGCCCTTCGATCGCAGGCCACCAAATCTGCTGCGCTTCCGATGTTTCCCGAGGAGATGACGGTTACCGACATTGCCATCCATACTCAGGACGTTCGCCGGCCGCTTGGTCTGGAGGGGTCATTGGATGACAAGGTTCTGCGCACCGCGCTTGACTTCATGACCACCAACAAGAAGGCCAAGATGATGGTCACCAACAAGCCGCTGGACGGGGTGCGTTTGGTCGCCAACGATATGGACTGGTCCTACGGGTCGGGGGCAGAAATCACTGGCACCGGTGAGGCCATCCTGATGGCGTTAGGTGATCGGGATGTACTGGACGAGCTTTCTGGCGATGGCCTAAACAACTGGCGCTAGTTGCTTCTCTGAGAACCCCTCAGTTCCGAAGCCAGCGGACCGAATGCAGCACCTGTATGCGGCCGTTTCAAGTTCTTCGGGCCGAACTCGGTGGCGGCCACGACAACCAGTCCCTAGAGTCGGGTCGTGGATGTGAGCACGAGATGGCTCGAGACTTCCTCCAGGCCGTGCTCGGGTTCGAAGCCGAGGGTGTGGAACTGATCGGAGCTGGGGCATGGTCCCAATGTTTCTCATTCGCTTGCTGGTGAAGTAGGAATTGGGCATTGCGAGACTCTTGGTGCCGACTCCTGCCTTGTCGCAACTGGAGCCGCCCATCACTTGGAGTCGCCGACCCGCTCAATGCCGAATCGAGGAGCAGGACTTGGACTGTTTCTGGCCGAAGAAGGTGTTGGGAGTTTGTTCTGTCTGTTCGGAGGAGTGTCTGGGTTAGGG
>JAJRXF010000024.1 GCA_024276425.1 Actinomycetes bacterium
ACGGACGAGGGCACACAAGAGCTTACCGAGCGGCCTTCGTACGACCTATTTCTCGACTTCCTCTCCCAGCCCCAACCAGCGGGCACCGAAGAGTTCTGGCGTGAATACTTGGAAGGAGTGAACCCGGACCAGATTCTCAGTATCGACCCCGCAACACCCGACCCAGAGACCTATCAAAGTGCCGCAAACCCCAGGTTCGGATCGGTCAGCTTTGCTCTCAACCATGTCGAAACCCAGCAACTGAACTCCGTATCCGAAACACTCGGATGCAGTATGAACACCGTGGTCCAGGCCGTTTGGGCTCTACTGCTTCAACGTCATTGCCCCTCCGGTGAGGGCATCGATGGCGACCTGGTCGAGGCCGACATTGTCTTTGGTGCCACCCGAGCATGCCGACATCTCATTCCCGATGCCGATCAGATGCTTGGACTTCTTATCAACACCCTTCCGGTACGAGTCAAGGTTTCGCCGACGACGACATTGGCGGAGCTTTGTGCAACGCTGAGCGAACGACAACGACGACTGCGTCCCTTTGAAGCAACACCCCTTCCCAAGGTCAAGGCCTACTCGGGGCTCGGTAACGATGCCGAACTGTTCAGCACCATCGTCATGTATGACGACGCCACTCTCGATAACCGAATGGCGGAACTCGACACCAGCCCGGTCACCGACTTCGGGTACAAAGGGCAAACCAACTTCTCCCTGGCACTAATTTGCTACGGCGGCCCAGAACTAGACGTCACCCTGGAATACGATCGCTTCGCCGTGGGCGACGAAGCTGCAAACCGGTTGCTCCAGCGAGTCAAGACCCTCTTTCTCGCCATTGCCAAAGCTTCGAGTGATCCCAACTTTGCATCGCATAAGGTGTCACAGCTTCGCTACCTCAGCGAGGCAGACCTGGCCGATCTCCAAGCCTGGAACGCATCGGAGCGAACCTATGACCACTCGCTAACCCTGCTTGACCTGTTCGATGCCCAAGTAGAGCGAACCCCCGATGCCACCGCTCTGGTCTTTGGCGACACCACCCTTAGCTACAGCGAGTTTCAAGCTCTAGCCCAGGCCCAAGGCCATAGACTAACTGCGCTGGGCATTGGCCCCGAAGACCTCGTCGGAGTGCTGGCCAATCGCAGTTTAGAAATGATGGTCGCCATCTATGGCGTCCTCTACGCCGGAGCCGCCTACTGCCCGCTCGACCCGGAGTACCCCGCCGACCGCCTGGGCTACATCCTGGAGCAATCCGGAGCCAAGGCCCTCCTGGTGGCCGCCGTTGCCGACGATACGCCTGCCCTCGCCAGCGAAACTTGTTTGGCCAGCATCGACCCAGCGAGGGTGAGCACTGTCGATCTGGGTGTCCTAGCCGAAACCAGAACCAACGAGCCCCATACAACCAACAACCCAAACGGTGTTGAAAGTAACTCCAAGCTGAAGCGGGCCAGCGCCGATCAGATGGCCTATGTCATCTACACCTCCGGCTCGACGGGCAAACCCAAGGGTTGCGTCAACGAGCACAAGGGGATTGTTAACCGGCTGCTTTGGATGCAAGAGGCCTTCCCGCTGGACCACTCTGATACGGCCATCCAGAAAACCCCCTTCACCTTCGACGTTTCGGTCTGGGAGCTGTTTTGGCCCCTCCAGGTTGGAGCCAGGCTCAGTATCGCCCCACCTGGGGCCCACAAGGAACCGTCACGGCTGGCGACTCAGATCCGCCGGGATCAGGTCACGATTATCCACTTTGTGCCCAGCATGCTGCGCTCCTTCGTTGATGTGCTCAACGCTGGCTACGGGTCCTCGATGCGAGAGTGCGTCAGCCTGAAGCGGATCATCTGTAGTGGCGAGGCCCTGCCCAAGGACTTAGCCGACCAATGCGTGCGAACCCTGAACGTCGACCTTCACAACTTGTACGGACCAACCGAGGCCGCGGTCGATGTGACCTGGCATCAACACCAGATCAACTCCAAGCGGGAATTCGTCCCGATCGGGGCCACTATCGCCAACACCCAGATCCTAATCCTTGATTCCCAACTGCAAACCACGCCCCCCGGAGCCATCGGCGAGATTTTTATTGGCGGCATCCAGGTTTGTCGGGGATACCTGGGCCGTCCAGAACTCACAAACGAACGCTTCCTGTCCGTGGATGGCATTCGCCTATACCGAACCGGCGATCTCGGACGTTTCCTTCCCGATGGCCAGGTCGAATACCTCGGGCGCACCGACCACCAGGTCAAAATCCGTGGTTTCCGTATCGAGCTAGGCGAGATCGAAACGGCGCTCTCCAGCCATCCTGGCGTGGCCCACTGCACCGTGGTGGACCAGGAGATTGCCGCGGCAGGCCGCCAAATCGTGGCCTACGTGGTGCCAGTTCCCGGAGTTGAACTTGACGACGATGAGGTTGCCGCCTTCTTGGGTCAGTCTCTGACCGACTACATGATTCCCGCCCATCTGGTTCGGATGGAATCCCTTCCGCTTTCCAGCGCAGGCAAGATTGACCGCAAGGTGCTCCCGGTTCCCCGACCGGGAGGGATCCCCGGAGGAGAGCCCCCCTTAGGCGAACGAGAAGAAGCGGTTGCCTCTATCTGGTGTGAACTGATTGAAGTTCCAACGGTCGGGCGAGACGTTCCCTTCTTCACGGCCGGTGGTCACTCACTGCTCAGTATCCAACTGGCCATCCGTCTCTCCCAACTAGCGGGCCGAGAAATCTCGGTAACCGACCTTCTCGACACCCCAACAGTTGCGGGCCAAGCAGCCCTCCTCGTCGCCGATCAGGCCCAAGAAGATCTGGCCGCCATAGTGAATGCCGGTCGGCGTCGGCCATCTCGCCGGAAGCGTACCAATGTCCCCGACCTTAAAGGCTTAGATGACTGAGATAACCAGAGACCATACCGATAATGAGGAATTCGAACGAATTGCGGTTGTTGGCCTGGCAGGGCGGTTTCCTGGAGCCAACTCGGTGGACGAACTCTGGACCAACCTGCTGGAAGAACGCGACGGTCTGCATACCTTTAGCCGCGAAGAACTGGCTGAACTGGGCATCAACCAAGACCTGATCTCCACTCCTGGCTTCGTACCCCGAGGGTCGATCATCGAGGGGTATGACACCTTCGACTACAAACGCTTTGGTTTCAGCCCGCGAGAAGCCGCCCAAACCGACCCCCAAGCCCGCCTCTTGCTCGAAACTTGCCACCAGGCACTTGAGCAAGCAGGGTATGCCCCCTTCGCTGTGGATGTATCCACCGGAGTTTTCGCTGGCTGCAACCCGGTGGACTACGCCACCCTGCTGGGTGAACCCGACTACACCGATTCGCTCACCGCCTTTGATCAGATGATTGGAAATGACCGAGACTTCCTGGCCACCCGAGTCTCATATCGACTTGGACTCACTGGACCGGCACTCAATGTCCAATCAGCTTGCTCAACCTCACTGGTAGCGGTTCATCTGGCCGCTCAGCACCTGCTCGAATTTCAGTGCGACATGGCTTTGGCTGGCGGGGTCAGCCTCAACTTCCGGCAAGGAATCGGCTACTTCTACCAAGACGGCATGATTCTCTCACCCGACGGTCGGTGCCGGGCCTTTGATGCTGGCGCAAACGGAACCACATTGGGGCAAGGCTGCGGCGTCG
Organism: Actinomycetes bacterium; assembly: GCA_024276425.1. Classification (GTDB taxonomy): domain Bacteria; phylum Actinomycetota; class Acidimicrobiia; order Acidimicrobiales; family SZUA-35; genus JAJRQY01. The sequence continues at coordinate 3,618 of JAJRXF010000024.1, forward strand.
TGGTCCTAAAGAGACTGTCCGATGCGCTGGCCGATGGGGATGTCATTCATGCCATCATTGACGGGTCAGCCATCAACAATGATGGTGGCGACAAGATGAGCTACACCGCTCCCAGCCGCGCCGGACAATCCAAAGTCATCGCCATGGCGCACTCAGTCGCAGGAATCGACAGTCGCGAAGTCACCTATATCGAAGCCCACGGCACTGGAACCAACCTTGGCGACCCGGTAGAAGTAGAAGGCCTCACACGCGCCTTTCGTCTCCACACCGACGACATTGGCTTCTGTCGTCTGGGTTCAATCAAATCCAGTATCGGCCACCTTGACGCCGCCGCCGGAATCGCGGGCTTCATCAAGGCCGTGATGTGTGTGGCCAAGGCCAAGATCCCGACCACACTTCACTTTGAGCAAGCAAACCCAGCCATCGACTTTGCCAATAGCCCCTTCGTCGTCGCCAACTCGACCCAAGACTGGAACCCGACCGAAGTTGGCACGAGACGAGCGGGAATCAGTGCATTTGGCATCGGGGGAACCAACGCCCATGTAGTCATCTCTGAACCACCAATACCCAATGGCGACTTGAACGTTGAGATTCGATCACCCCGACTGGTTCTCCTCAGTGCTCCTAGCGAGTCGCCCGCACACGCCACTGTCCAAGTGGCACGAGAATGGGTGAGCCCGAACAAAACCAGAACAACGGCTGATGTTTTAGTCAGCGATCCCGCGGTCGACATTCTTTGGACCGGACGAACTCACCACAAAGTCCGACGATCCTTCGTGGTCGACCCGGTCGGTGGACAGTCAACGCCAGTCCGCGAGGGGCTGGCAATTGGGGTCCCCGAGCAGGTTTGGCTTTTCAGTGGCCAGGGCGCCCAGTTTCCCGGAGTCGCCAACGGACTAGGCCAACTCTCGTCCCGATTCCGAAAAGAATATGACCGGTTGTCCGAGTTCTTTGCTGACGTCGAACGGGTTCGCTTTGGCGATCTCCGTGATGGCGACCGCAGCGACAAAGATGCGGTTCTACGTCTCCGTCAGACCGAAGTGACCCAACCAGCCATCTTCACGTTCCAACTCGCCCTGGCGGCCATGCTGGATGAGCTCGGCTGCACTCCATCGGCCCTACTCGGCCACAGCATCGGTGAGTTTGGTGCCCTTGTCGTTGGTGGCGTTCTCAGCTGGGAAGATGGGGCCCGAGCGGTCGCGGCCCGCGGCAGGATGATGGCAGGCATGGAACCCGGGGCCATGGTGGCTACTCGGCTGAGCGAATCCCAACTCCAGCCGTTCCTCGTCGATGAGGTAGAGATTGCGGCTCTGAACACCCCACAGTCAACGGTGTTGTCCGGCCCCTTCGATGCCATTGGAGAGGTACAACGAGTCCTGGAAAGGGAGGGGCATCGAACCCGCACGTTAGAAACCTCGCACGCCTTCCACTCCGCGATGATGGACGAGGCAGCGGAAGCCTTTGGGGACGTGCTCAAAACCCTCTCGTTCCAAACCCCCAACATCCCGACCCTGTCCAACGTGACAGGAGGATGGCTGACCGAGGCCGATGCCGTGAACCCCGCATTTTGGGCTAACCAAATCCGCTACCCGGTCCGTTTCGCTCAATGTCTCGACTTGCTGGGTTCGGACTCTGGCCAGCCAAACACCACTCGACCAGACCCCAACGCAGCGGACCCCAACCAGTTGATCGTCGAGCTCGGCCCAGGTTCGTCGCTGTCCAGCTTCGTTGTGGGCACCCGGGGGACCAGTGAACTCAAGGAGCCGGTGACACTGTCGCTCAATGGTACAGATCAACGCCCACCCGAAGTGGCCGTCCTGGACGGATTGGGCGCTTTGTGGAGCGAGGGCGTCGCCTTTGACAAACCCCCCGATCTCGTTCTGGCTCAGAGGGACCTCTGCAAATCCAAAGCTGCAGCCCCGCTCTCCATACTCGACCCCCAACCATGTTGGCTCCCAAGCCGTCGTCACCTGTTGAGCCCAGCCGTTGCCGACAGCAACCGGCCAAGCCCATCCAAGCCGCTCGGCCGGGAACACCCAGACAACTGGATGTTCGGACGAAGCTGGTCCAGCGTGATTCCCCGGCCTGCCGCACCCAAAGCCAAACTGGTGGTCATCGGAAGCGACGGATGGATAGTCGACCAGGTTCTGGCCAGCCTCAGAACCCAACTTGGCGATGTGGCCCATGTCCCCCTTTCCGAACTCTGTGACTCCAAGGGCATCCTCGACGAAGAAGCTATGGCCGTTGCACTCCAGACCGAGCTGGCCAATCCGGTCGATTCAGCCCCTGATCCCATCCACGTTGTCCATGTGGCCAGTGGCGCTGACCCGGCGTACCCGGCCACGGTGGCTGGCCTCAGGTCCGAGCTAGACGTTGGCGCGCACGCCTTACTTGGGTTGGCTCGTGCCCTGGCTTCGATGTCCCAAGATCGACCAGTTCGCCTTACCAGCGTCGCCTGCGGAGCATTCTCGATTACCGGTGAGGAGAAGCCACTCGCTTCCTCAGCCGCCTTGGTCGGTCCAATCAAAGTTATACCGCTCGAATACTCCGGAATCTCTACCCGCTATATAGACATCGATCGCAAGGTTCCAAGCGAGTTGCTGGCTCGGCTTTTGCTGGCCAACGACGACTCACCCCAAGTGCTAGCCGTCCGAGGGCGCCAAACACTAATGCCCGGGGTGACCCAAGCAGAGCAGCCTGAACCAGACGATGCTGATCTACCCATCCGCCACGGTGGCCACTACCTACTGGTTGGTGGGATCGGTGGTGTTGGCCTCAGCATTGCTGGTTATTTGGCTGACCAGTTTGACGCCAAGCTCACCTTGACTAGCCGCTCGGGCCGCCCACAATCGGATGGCACCGAAGCAGACAAACGTCTGGCACTTCTTGAAACCGTTGAGGCATCGGCAGCCGGCGTCACCATTCGAACAGCCGACGCTGCTGATCCTGAGCAGATGAGGGAGGTAGTGGAAGCCAGCGTGGCCCAATATGGGCCAATTGATGGTGTGTTCTTTGGCGCCGCAGTTGCCGACCAGGGCGGCTCCATCCACTTCCGAACTCGAGATGCCGCCGAAGAGGCCATTGCCGCCAAGGTGTACGGGGCGGTTGCGTTGGCCGAAGCTCTCAAGGGTCACAATCCTGACTTTGTCTTGCTTTCCAGTTCCATCGCCGCCGAGCTCTACCACAATCGCTTTGGCCAGGTGGGCTACGTGACCGCCAATAGCTTCATCGAAGCCTTCGCTGAAGCCGGGTCCATTGACTGTGGACGCCTGGTGACAGTGGCCTGGGACGACTGGACCGATGTTGGAATGTCGGTGCGAGCGGCCCAACAATTCCGAAAAGACCATTCAACAACCGTCGACTTGGTCGACCAACTGCACTCGTTCTCCCCAGCTGATGGGCTTGGAATCTTCAAGCGGGCTCTCGTCAGCGAAGAGGCAGTCATCTTCGTGTCGACCACTGACCTCGTCTCACGCCTGGATCGGGACGAGTTTGAAGAGAACCCCTTCCTGGCCCAGGCCATCGCCGGGGACGATCCTTCAGACCTTGAAGCCGAGTCGCTGGATGATGCCATTCGCCAGGTCTGGATCCAACTCTTGGGCACCAGCGACTTTGCTGACGATGACGACTTCTTTGACCTTGGTGGTGACTCACTTCAGGTGGCCCGAATGGCTGACCGACTCAGCAGATTTAGTGACAAAGAGATCCCTCTGGATCTGGTGTTCGAGAACCCAAGCGTCAACAAGCTGATCCGTGCCCTGAGCGGGTCCGTTGAGGAGGCAGAGCGGCTAGGAGTCGTGCATGGGACCCTTCCGCTCGCTCCAGCCCAGCGCCGCTTCTTGCAACGTCAATCGGTCAATCCGCACTATTTCAATGTGTCTCTGATGCTGAAGACGGCTCAACCCCTTGAGTTCTCGGACTTTGAAGCGGTGGCTGAACTCTTGGTTCGACGACATGATGCCCTGCGGACTCGCTTCAGCTCCATCGACCCAGAAACGGCTGGCCAAATAGTCGGGACTGAATCGGCTATCGCCGTTCGCCATATTGTGGCACCAGTTGCTGAGTGGTCGACCCACGCCGAAAAGCTTCAACACTCCCTCGACCTGGTGGACGGTCCGGTTGGTGTCTTCTGTCTGTTCAGCAGTCTCGATGGTGAGCAACGTGGAGTGACCGACTGCGAGCAGCGTGTGTTCTTGTTGCTCCACCACATGGTCTCTGATCGGCTGTCGCTTTTGCTTCTGGTTTCAGAGTTCGATCGTCTTGTGACTACCGGTGCTGACCCGGCGGCTCTAGGCCCAAGTCCAACAGCTTTTTCTGGCTGGAGTGTGGCTATCAACGCCATCAACGGTCCTGATCGTCCCGATGCCGCTACCGAACAGGAGCGCTGGCTAACGATTGCGGCGAAGCTTGTATCTCCGATCGAGTTCTCCCAATTCGATGATCAGCAGCATCGGCTCAATGAGCGAGCGACCGATAAGAAACTCACACTCGACCGGGAGACTTCGCAGAGGATTCTTTCCGGGGGACAAGGCAAACCCCAGGCCGTGCTCCTGCAAGGATTGGCTGCTTCCCTCGCCGACCTGGGCCAGTTTTCGGGTGGCACGTCAGATCCGAGCCGCCTGGTAAGGATCGACGTATTAGGTCACGGTCGTCGTCAGTTGGCCGGGGTAGAGACCAGCCGGACGCTCGGGTTTTTCCTCAGCTATACGCCTGTCTGGATCTCTCCCAACGGGACCGACCAGATAGCGACCATCATCGACCAGGTCGACAACAACTGGACTTTCGACCTGTTTTCCGAGCAACTGCCCCCGACCAAACCGGCGGTCCTTCTCTTTAACTTCGTTGGGCGCCCAATCGAATCAGAACCTCTCGGTTGCTTGGAGATCACGGCCGAAGAGAAGGGACCGGATTCTCTCCCGGAGAACACCCGTGACCACCCCTTGGCCGTGAGTGCGGCAGTCGATGTCGATGGCTGTCTGGAACTGGTCTTTGTCTATCCGTTTAGCGCCTTAGATTCGGTTGCAGCCGATTCATTCGTTGATCGTCTTGATCGTGCCCTTCGGTCCGTCGCCGATGTCGGCGGGCCGACATGAAAATCCTTTACCTGAGCCAGCACTTCCGTACCCTGGAACGCGGGGGAGGCACCCGAGGCTACGAACTCGGGCGGCGCTGGGTCGAGGCAGGACACAGCGTCACTGTTGTCGCTGGCGCTAGGGCCGAGCGAGGAGAGCCCGTCCGACGCGATGACTATGAGGGGATCGACGTCCACACCTTGCCCGTGGCCTACGAGCAATCGATGGGGTATCTCCGACGAGTCTGGTCTTTTGCCAGCTTTGTTTGGAAGTCCACCCAGTACGCACGAAACCTTGACCGCCACGATGTAGTTCTGGCCACCAGCGCTCCCCTGACTATTGCCATACCCGGACTCATTGCCGCCAGGAGCCACTCGACCCACCTGGTGTTTGAGGTCCGAGACTTATGGCCAGAAGTCCCGATTGCCATGGGAGTGATCCCCACTCCACCCTTGCGTTGGCTGGCAAAAGGCTTGGAAAAGCTGGTGTACCGCTCCTCCCACCACGTGGTTGCCCTCTCACCCGGAATGGCCGAAGGAGTGGTTGCCGCTGGCAAGGATGAGTCCGCGGTCTCGGTCATCCCCAACGCCTCTGATGTGGATCTTTTTGATGTGCCGGTCCAGACTGGTTTAGGGTTTCGGGCCGAGCAGGCGTGGATTGGAGATGGACCGCTCATCGTCTACACCGGAACCCTTGGTCCGGCCAATGATGCAAGTTGGATCGTTGATCTGGCTGTTCGGGTCACAAGACAGATTCCCGAAGCGAGGTTCTTGTTAGTAGGGGAAGGTAACGAAAAAGAAGAGATAGCGGCTTACGCCGTCGAGCAGGGCGTTGGTCCGGCAGTGTTGCAGATCTGGGGACATCTATCAAAGCTTGAAATCGTTCGGGTGCTTTCTGCCGCCGACCTCGCTCTGTCCGTCTTTGCTCCACTCCGGGAGTTGCGAAACAACAGCCCCAACAAGGCCTTTGATGCCTTCGCCGCTGGAACCCCGGTGGCAATCAACAATGGGGGCTGGCTCGCTGAGGTTTTGAAAGAAAGTGGTGCTGGCATCAGCATGCCTCACGCAGATCCTGACGGAGCTGCCACCATGGTTTGTGACTTGCTGAAGGACCCAGAAGCCATGGAGGATGCTCGCACTGCTGCCAGGAAACTGGCCAAAGGCCCGTTCAATCGGAACCGGCACGCCAAGGTGTATGTAGAGATCCTTGAAGCCGCTGCGCAAGATCGACCAGCGAAAGCGGTGCGTTTCGCTGTCGAACACGGCTCCCCGTGATTGATGCAAGCCGTCAGCCGCACGCCAGGGGCCGTGTTCCCATCTTGAAGGAGCCAGGCTGGAAACGGCCGATGGACGTGCTTCTTGCCCTCACAGCAATAGCCCTGCTTTGGCCCATCGCGCTGATCGTTTCCCTACTGGTTCGATGGAACCTCGGTAGCCCTGTGCTTTTCCGTCAACAGCGTGGTGGGCTTGGAGGTGAAACGTTCGAGATGCTCAAGTTTCGGACGATGACCGATGCGCAGGGTGTCAACGGGGAACTTCTTTCCAACGAGGAACGAAAACACCCATTCGGCGAACGCTTGCGATCAACCAGCCTGGACGAACTGCCGGCTCTGCTTAACGTGGTTCGAGGCGACATGAGCATGGTCGGCCCACGCCCCTTGCTCGTCAGCTACCTGGAGCGCTACTCCGATGAAGAGGCTCGACGACATTGCGTGAGGCCTGGCATCACTGGCCTGGCCCAGGTCAAGGGGCGCAACACCGTCTCCTGGGACGAGAAGTTTGCCTTCGACCTTGCCTATGTCGACAACCTGAACTTTCGAGGCGATCTCCTCGTACTACTCCAGACCGTCACGACTGTGTTGAGCCGTAACGGAGCAGACGGCAACGAGTTGGCTACCGAGTTTTTCGGCGCCGGTTTCTCTGAAGCAGAACCTTGTACGGACGGTTTGGAGCGATCTAGTCGCCGGACAACTGAGGGGTGAGTACAACGACTCCATTTCTTGGGAGATCAACCTGGACCGAAGCGGCGACCAGCGGGAAGGATTCTCCACCGAGTTGATCCTGCAGTTCCAAGACCCCAGACCCTTCAAAGCCCTCCAGAGTCACCCCAAGTGGCTCGTCGGCGTGATTGACCAAGAGAATCGTTCGAACTCCGTCGAGGGTCCAAGAACGCAAGCTGAACGAGGGGAAAGTCTCGACCAACCCGGGCTGAGAGATGGTCTCGATTGATAGTTCTGCCGGCCCGCGAGCGACCGAAGCGGTGATAACGGTGTCAGCTCGAGCGTATCGATACAGGTTCAGCATGTCGGTGCTGATGATCTCGGCCACGACAGTGGCATAGGCGTTGTTGTAGGCCTCGAAGTCTTCCAACCCCTGTTTGGGCGGGAAACCAGAGAACGCCAGAAATCCGTCGCTTCCATTAGCAAGAGTGGTGAAGAGGTCGTGACGGACCCAGGACTCGATTCGAGGAGAAAGCGCCGGGTCCAACGTGCCAGAATGGATCCGGTGTTCTACCACAGGCAGGATCGAGTCGGTGGGTTGTCCGATCGCCTCACGGGCCTCCAGCGAACGGAGTATCGAGGCCTTGAGATAGACCCGCTGATTGTGGAGCCCATTGGTGGACAAGTAGTTTCCCTGACCGAGGATGTCGATCTGGCGAGAGGCCTCCTCAAACTGGAAAGCATCAGCGTTGCTGGCCAAATACATGTAGATCGGCCGTTCAAGCGGATCGGTTCGTCGGATGGTCTCGGCGATCCGAGCCAAGAGATCACGCTCCCTACGTTGAGTCAGATTGAGTTCCTCAGGGAGAATGGCCCACACCGAGATTGAAGAATTCAACTCTGGGTCGGCCAGCGCAGCATGGAGATCGTCGAGGACCTGGCCAATAGTGCCCTCGACATCATTGATGGCTAGATCTGCGGAGATTGACGGGCCAACTGGGAAGATGGTGCACAGGCCAAGTTCGGCTGCCCGCTTCCCGCTCGACCAGCGGTCCTTGCCGTACCAAGGACCGACGTGGCTGAAGCCGTCATCAGCCAATTGGTCAACTGTGCGCGTGTCCGGGTGATCAATGGGAACCGAATAGACACTCATGACCAACCGACGGCCAACCCAGTCCTGGCACTGACTGAGGCGGTTGTCATGCGGAAATCTACGGTCCGGACGTTCCGTCGGGCTGCCAGAAGTGGCGTCAGGGGCGGCGTTGGTCTCTGGGGTAGTTTGACCATCGGATTCGGCTTCGAAGCCGGAACCGTCTTCGGGATTGAAGCGAGTCTCGTCGTTCCAGACCGATGAGACAGATCCGCCATGGCTTCCTGGGCATTCCCGGTCCACGACTAGAGCATCAACTGTTTTTAGCCATTCCCGCCCGAGGTTGGCCAAGCTGCGTCCCCCTGAGTCAACACGAGACAACGCAACAGACGAGCAACGACTGAGCCAAAGGCTGGCTCGAGTTAGATGGGGTCCGGAGCTGACGATTACCAGATCCCCCCAGCCCCGTTCTTGAGCAATTTGAGCAAAAAGCCGAGACTCCCCAGCTGTGTCGTTGGGACTCGCAAGCCCGCAGATCACCTCGAATGTTCCGGAGCCAGCAAGGCAAAGACGCTGGACCTCAGTTCCCTGAGCCCATGTCTGATCGCCCTCGCTGACAACCAGAGTTGAGGCCACGCCCTGTTCCATGAGCTCCAAGGCCCGACCAATGCGCTCTCCTGGCTGACCTCCGGCATAGACGACAACGGCATCAGCCGACTCAGGTATGCGTTGTGATGGAAAGACAAAGGCGCGAACACTAACCGTGATTACCACAAGAACAATCAGCCCGCCCAACGCGAGTGCACGTCGCTTTGTTAGTCGGATCGGAGCCTTCATCTTCGTGAGGGTACCCCTCGGTAGTTTTGTAGCGGTTGGGTGGCCGACCTTTGTGTCCGTCGGCCCCACCCATTACCGTCTGTTTGTGACCTTTCAAGTCGTGGACTCTCTCGTAGTTTCGTTTTTCGAGGTACCGATCGCCGTCGGCGATCCGGTTCTCGGAGGTGATTCTGGGAACGATGGCTTCACCTCCATTGAGATTCAGCGTCTGGCTAATGGAAGCAGCCAATCCGATCCGGAAGGCGAGGCTTACGTCGCTCTCATCCACACTCCCGCCGGGGTTGACCTGTATGTGGACCCGACGTACGGATTGTCCCGCGACTGGTTCGATTCGGACCCTGCCTACGCCAATCTGCGACGATCAGTGTTCCACCTGACTCCGGTGAGTGTTCGTCACTGGGAAATCAGTTCGGATCGGGTACGAATCGAGTCCCAGTTTCAACTCGACGACGGTCGAACTGTGAGTTTGAATGTGGATCAACCAAAGGGAAACGACCGGGTTCAACGGCAGTTCATTCCGAATCCAGCAATCGAAGAACTCCAATTGTTGCGCTTTCTTGAAGTTGATGGCTTTGGACTGATTCGCCGGTCGTCGGACCTTTCGATCAGCATAGATGGAAGGCCTCTAGCCCCTGCTCGGTTCCGTCTTCCGCTCGGAGGCAGGAGGCGCTACGCGGCTCGGTACACGCGCTCATGCCGGGTTGTCGGACTGAACCCGAGCGGGACCTACGAATTGGGCAGAGATGGTGGGGCGAGGGAAGAAGTGGATGATGAGGCCACCCGTAGCCTGCTCTGGGAGGCAGAGCCCCCTCTGGCGGCCGAAGGGACTCCCGAAACTGAATCCGCCGGGAGCATCGTCTTTTTCATGGCGATAGGAATTGTCGGTCGGGCTCGCTATTCCCAGCGCTGGACCGGTGAGGGCCAGAGGCTTACTCTCGATGCTGTTGAGCAAAACTGGACTCCTCCCCGCCGGAGCATTCAACTTCGGGTTTTGGCCGCAATGCGACGCAGACGCAGAGCGGGACTTCGTTGGAATTGGTCCGGCTCGATTGCCCTGGCTCAAGACATGACCACATCGGTCGGTGTGATGACGGGTTCCCAGTGGGTTACCGAAGTCACTGCGAACTAGGCCATTAGGGAAAGAAGGCGGGTAAATCACTGTCTTGACAGGTCTCAGGGAGTGTGTTGCAATCGTTTGCTAGCGGAGGAATGGCCAGAGAGCGAGGAATGGCCAGAGAGCATGGCAGGTCAGCGGTGAGTAGATGATCGGCGGGAAATCCGGTCGATGAGACTTTCACATGGCGGAATCTCGGGGTGAGTTGAACCGGGTTGAGAGTACAAAAATATGTCGCAGATCCAAGGTCAGAGCGCTGAGCAAGGGCGGGTAAGTGCTCGTTCCCAGACGTCGCACGCGGTGGTGTCTCTCGGCGTTGTTCTGGGTCTGTCGGTTCTCACCAACATCATCGCTGCTCGGACACTCGACCCTTCGGGACGAGGTCTTCTTGCTGTTGGGATCCAGGTTGCTGCGTTCCTCAGTGCCTTTTTACTGTTTGGGGTCGAGAAGTCGACACCGGTAGTGCTCAACGAGTCTTCGATGAGCCGTACTATTCCCTTGGTCTGGTCCGCGTCTGCACGGCAAGCAGGGATCGCTCTCCTTGTTGGGTCGGTGCTGACTGGGATTGGGCTTGCAACTGACCTTGGTTCCCTCGACACTGCCTTTGTCTTTGGGTTCCCGGTCGCACTCATGGCGGTGGGAACCATGCTCGACGCCAGCTTTCGTGCCGTAGCCATAAACGGGCAACGGTCTCAGTTGGTACTTCTCTCAACCGCAGCCGTGAGTACGCTGATTTTGTTTGGCGTAGCTGGGCTCTCGCTGGCCGATATCAGGGTCGTGCCAATCTGGTTGCTGGCTTATGGCGTAGCGCGAACAGGCATCTCTCTGGCCCTCCACTTACGCCATGGCCGGCCAACACGTTTGGTTCCAGACACGGACCGGGCTGTCTTCGATCAGCTTCGAAGGACTGGTAGGCGGCTTTGGCCAGCATCTTTTGCCAACTTCGCGGCGCTTCGCTCTGACCGCCTCTTACTGCCAGCTTTGGCTACGACTGCTGATTTAGGGGTGTACGTCGTGGTTTCGACTCTCACCGACGTGTTGGCGGCGCCGACGGAGGCCCTGGCAAACGTGATGCTTCCAAGATGGCGAACCGATGCCGTGAAGGGAAACCTTCATACCGGCGGTCTCCTCGTGTTGACTCTCATCTACCTTTCGGTAAGCACCACGGCCCTCGTTCTTCTGGGACCATGGGCCACCGAACTTCTTTTTGGAAGCGCTTACCGACCCTCAACGGCTCTGGTTGTTGTTCTCGCCTTGGCTTCCTCGGTTTTCGGGATGAACCGGCTTTTGAGTGCCCGTGTGATTGCACGAGGAGCGACAAAGGCGGTCTCAGCAGCAGAGTCCTCGGGAGTGTTGTTTGCTGTCGTTGGCTATGTCGTCCTCATTCCAATGTATGGCACGATTGGCGCTGCCCTTGGCTCGCTCATTGGCTATGGCATCACTGCTCTTGGCTTGGTCTTCACCGGCACTCGGACTCCGAATCAGCCGAACAAGGCTGGGGACGATGAAAGCCAGTGTGGCCAGTTGAGAAGCTCCAATTGCGTCGTCCAACCTGAAGTTATCGGGACTGACTCGTGATCGTCTACACGGTCAACGTCGCCGTCGCCGTCGTCCTTATTGTGGCGGCGTTCTTTCGACCCGGAGTAGGTATTGGAGTTGCCCTTGTTCTCGGGCGCCACACGTTCCCCGATCGCGTGACCCCAATTATTGCTGCCGCCCCTTTGCTGTGCTTCTCCGCACTTCTGGGATACCGGCTTTCTGGTCGCAGGCTTCAGCTATCAACGGCCAGCGTTGTGGGGGTTCTCTTGACTGCTGGAGTAGTTGTTGTCGGCGGCTTCCGCCCGAGCACGAACGAGACGGTTCGTGCTCTGGCCGACGACAAATCCTTCTTCTTGGTAGCTGCGGTCGTGCCCCTGTTGTTGCTAGTCAACACCTTGCGAGATCGGGACGTGCGGCTGGACTTCGTTCGCTCCCTCGTTGGTATCTCCTTTTTGTTGACACTTGTTGTGATCACCAGCGGAGGTGGAGAACGTGCTGGCGCCTTTGGTGGAGGTCCCATCACCCTGGCCACCTCAATCGGGATCTCAATCATCATCCTTGTCCACCATCACGCAAACCTCCTTCCTTCAGAACTGTCAGCCTTTGAGAACCCGTTCCGAATCGGCGTGGGGCTCATCTTTGGGTATGGCATCATTCTTACCCAATCTCGTCAACCCGTTCTATCGCTCATACTTGTACTAGGACTTGGTTCGGTGGCAGGCCTGTCAAGGGACAGAGCCCACTCTGCGGGACCATTAGAGTTGAAGCGGATTCGTCGGATGAGGGCTCTGTCAGTTGCGGCAATAGGTATCGCCACGATGGGCCTTGTTCAATTGATCTTTGGCAGTTCGAATAGCCGTTTTACCCTCTTGGCCGACCCGGGCCAAGAGATCGCCCGAGGTCGGTCCATTGTTTGGGATGCTGGTCTTGAAATGGCCCGGACCGCTGGAATATTCGGCCACGGTTTCGGAGCGACGGCGCGGGTAGACGCCCCTGAAGTCATTCCCTATCCGCACAACATTTTTTTGGAACTGTTCGCCGAGGTTGGGCCGATGATGACCGTCATCGTCACGGGGGCCCTCATCACCATAGGAATTCACGCCGCCTTGTCCGGCAACCGAGTGTTCAGTTTACTGTCGGCCTACACCCTCATAGGGGCCCAGTTCAGCGGGGACCTCTACAACAGTCGGTATGTTTTCATCTTCTTGATAGCGGCCGCCGTTGTGCCGCCACGACTCGACACGGACCGGTCGACCTTCCTGCCACAAACAACCGGGTCCGCTGTCGAGGTCTCCGCCCCCGGCCTAGCCCGACTCCGCAGTGGCACAGCAGCCGCTCCTATCGCCACCAAGATTGGCTCTTCTCGTGAATGAACAAGCACCAAAGAATGATTTCCAGACACTGGTTCAAACTCTCCGAACCCAGTGGAGAACTGTCGCCACTGTCGTCGTTCTTTTCACGGGCGTGGTGTTAGCCATAGATCTTTTTCTTGTGACGCCGATGTATCGAAGCGACGCTGAAGTTTTTGTGCGGAACCCAGCAAGTGAACTAGTTGCCGGCCAGGCCCAGTCCGACGCCGACCGGTCCATGGCAAATGAGCGTGGTCTGGCGGAGAGCCGGTCGGTCACCGACGCCGTCGAGGCCATCTATGGAGACGACATCGATGTCTCAGTTGAGATTGCTGACAACCGTGACGCACTAATCATCTCCACCGTACATGCAACGCCAGAACTGGCCCAAGAGATTACCGAGTTCTATACCACCACGTATCTTGAAGTCCGGGCCCGAGTGATCCTTGATGACCTCCTCTCGGCGGGCAACACCATCGGTGATCGCCTCCTAGAGCTTGATGCTCGGATTGCCGCCCTCGGTGATGTTGCACCAGGATCTATCGAACAACGCGATCTGGATCTCCTCCTCACTCAACGAGTGCTCCTCTCTGAGCGGCTGGATCAACTTGGGCTCAATTCTGACCTTGCCTCCTCGGGCACAGGCCGAATCATCTCTGAGGCGAACCTTCCGGACGAAGCGGTGAGTCCCAATCCGGCACGAGATGGAGTGCTTGCTCTAGCTGTGAGCCTTATCCTTGGTCTTGGGTTGGGCTACTTGCGAGCTTTGCTCAGCGACGCTGACGAAGAAAGGGACAGTCTCAACCGGGCACTCCATCCGCTACCACGGTTCGTTGAGTTGCCCTTGCTAGACGAAGAACCAGGTCTCTCGGTTGTCTATCGGCCGACCGCCCCCTACAGCGAGGCCGTACGGGTGCTTCGCACTTCAGTACGTTTCGTAGTCCCCAAGAACCGTGCTATCCAGATCGTGTCAGCCATGTCTGATGATGGCAAGACCACCACAACAGCCAATCTCGCATACGCCATGTCTGCGGATGGCTACAGCGTTCTGATGATCGATGCTGATATTCGAAACCGCGGGCTGAGCCGAATGATGGGATTTGAGAGCGAACAGCACGGCCTCGCGACTCTCCTGGAAAGCGATCGCTTACCAGACACCCTCTCGCTTTGGCACGATCTGGAATCGGACGTGTGGCTTTTGCCTGCTGGCTTCTCCGGCAGCGGGGCTGCTGAGCTTCTTGGTCGAGCACTATTGGGCCAGCTCATTGCCCAGGTGCGGCCCAAATTCGACGTCGTACTTGTCGATACTCCTCCACTTATTCCAGTAACCGACGGCTTGCTCGTTGCTGGGGTCGTTGACAGCGTCTTGTTAACAGTTGGTCGGGGGAGCTCACCCGACGAGGTGAAGCGGGCCAGAGATTCTTTGGAGACAGTCGGGGTACGCGCTGAGGGATCGATTCTCAATGGCCGTTCTGGTCAGGAGTCCAGCTACCAGTATGGCTACGGTGCGGACCTCGGTACGAGACAACCACCTCTACCGGACGTGTCAATAATTCGCAGCCGGTTCAGGGCTGCGCTTGTTGACCCCACCAAGGATGAGGACAAAATAGCACTAGTTAGTGGTCCCGTCGCGGGTGACGGTGCGTCTTCGAATGGACTATTTAGCGTCGACTCCTCAGCCAGTACCATTCCCGGTAAGGGGCGTGAGACGCCAAAGTCCCCTTCTGAAGCGAGGGGAGCGAGGCCAGATCCTCCTCCGAAGAAGAGTCACGACTCTGAAAGAGCCACCCCAGTCACGGGTCAAGCCAAGAAGGGGCCACCCGAGAAGGGTTCAGCCGACAAGGGTTCAGCCAAGAGGGGGCCGGTTGGGAAGAGGCCGGATGGTAAGGAGCCGGCTGAGAAGGGGCCAGGTAAAAAGGGGTCGCCGAAGAATGGATCGAATAGTCTTCAACGCACCAAGAAGCCCGGTGTGAATCAACGCGATCCAAATCGCCCGACTCACAGGGGGAAACCCTGATCCATGATCGATGGCTCTAGCTGGCCGGCATGCGGGCTCACCTGTTCGGGCACCGAGTAAGTGGTGTTCAGAGTGTCCTAGCTAGTCAAGTTCTTCGCCCGGACTTGGGCACTCTCTGTTGAGAGTTTTTGCATGGATTGTCCCCAGAATCTCATGAGGAATATTTGGCCAACCGCGTTCCCCAGTCCCAACGCGAAAGAGCTCTGCTGGCGAGCATCGTCTCAGCCATAAACTTGCCCGGGTCAGGTGATAATTCGACGTGACTATCACCAGGCTGTCCCACCCATGTTCCGCGGCGAAGTCAGCGAACATTGTTGCCTCGCCAATAGTGCTATCCGGATCGGGGGTTGCGCACACTACCTCAAAGGAGTCTGACCCGGCCGAGCAGAGCCGCTCGAGCTCCGTTCCCCGTGCCCACACCTGGTTGCCTTCGCTGACAATCAACCTAGGAGCTACCCCTTGTTCCATCAGATCGAGTGCGCGGCCAATTCGCTCGTTGGGTTGACCTCCAGCAAAAACGACGACGGCGTCGGCTGACTCGGGGAGGTTCTCTGAGGGGACTACGAACTGCAGAAAGCTCCATGCCGCCACAATCGTCACGACCGTACTGAGGAAGGCCAGAAGGCGCACTCTCGTTCGTCGTTGCCGGATCCTCCTCATCATTGTGAGGGTAGTCGCTGCTTCTGACGGCTCTGGTTGCCAGCTAAGCCTTAGGACGGCTTTGCCTAGTCCACGAATGACAACGTTGTCGGGCGATCTGGGTTGGACTGGCCAGCGCGACATTTGCGCCTATCCCCATTGTGGTCACCCAGCATTCCTAAAGTGATCTGCCTAGCGCAAACATTAAAGGTCATAAGAAGAAAACACTGGGCGACGAATCGAGATCAAACCAGCGGGAGGGTTTGGGAATGTTCAGCCAAGGTGCTCGAGACCAAGAGTTCGTAGCGATTCAAGGCGGACCACGCGGTGAAGATGGGGACGCGCCCTATCTGGCAATAGTTCCACCTGACTATGAGTGGTCGTATTTGTCTCTTAGTGGCTACCGAACCAAAGGATTATTCGATCTTGTGGTGGGCGGCGCGGCGGCGGTGGTGTTCTTGCCCGTTGGTCTGCTCATCGGCTTTACCATCTTCATAACTACTGGCGGGCCGGTGTGTAGCTACGAGGTTCGGATTGGGAAACGAGGACTCTTGTTTCAGCAAGCGGCCTTTCGAACCACTGTCGAAGATGACGGCCCCCGCTTGACGCTGCTTGGACGTTTCCTTGACCACACCGGTCTCTGCAAGTTGCCCCAACTGCTCAACGTGTTGCGAGGCGAGATGAGTATGGTCGGGCCCCGGGCGCTCCGTCCGGCCGAGACGCACTTCTATGGCTCGGCGATGCCAATTGTCCTGTCGGTTCGACCTGGCATCTTGGAACCTCGACCAGTTCCCAAAGGCGAACGCTCCTATGAGGATGGCACCCTGGTCCAATCCGAACTCGACGTGGCCTATGTGGCCGATCGATCGGCGCTCCTTGATCTGAGAATCTGCCTCGATGCACTCCGACAAAAGACCGCGGGCTGTAGCTAGACGCTCCGTAGTCTTGTGCTCTCTGGTTGACGAGAATTGCTAAATTCGTTTACGTAATCTTCGACTGTCACACCCCCTCTTTATGATGGCACATATGTTCGATCACAAGGCGAAACTCCTCGAACAACTTCATTCTCTACCGGCCAATCTGTCGGTCCTTTCGTCAACCGAGGTCGCGCCAGCAATGGCGGTGTTGCGGTCTGTGGAGGGGCTCGTCGCTGGCGCCATCGCCGCAGTGGCCACACGAGCGGGCGAGCTGGAAGCCGCAGGGGTTGGCGACCCCGTCATCGATGTCCTTCAGAGCGGCGGAAAGGCTTCAGCCCGTCAGGCTCGAATCCAGGCGGCAAGAGCCGACGTAGGTAAGGAGTTCCCCCTGCTTGGTGCTGCCCTCCTAGCGGGCCAGGCCTCCGCTGAGAACGTCGATTCTCTCAACACACTTGTCCGAGGCATGACCGAGGGTGAAAAAGCGATGTTCACCGCGGCCGACGCAGAGATCGCCCACGATGCTGCAACGATGTCCCCCGAGTCTTTTCGGCGCTCTAGCACCCTTCGGATCCGTAACATTCGTTCCGCTGCCGGCGCGAATGTCGCTGCCCAGAACGAGGCCGCTAGCTACGTCAAAACCGGGTTGTCCATGGCCGAGGGCATGCAATACTTCCACGCCCAATTCGACCCGACCCGTGGGGCCGAGATTGCCAAGGCGCTCGATTGGAAAACTCGGTCGATCGCCTGCCGTGATGGCGCCAAGGATGAACCGCTAGAGATTAGCGACAATCTGGCCGCCCAAGCTTTGTATGAACTGATCGTGGATGGAGTCTCTTACCACGACAACCGTGGCTCGGGCCGTTCTGGCCCTTCGGGAAGTTTGGCGGGTGGTGTTCACCGGATTCCTTCGGTGTCGGTGCTCGTCGATTGGCGGACACTCCAAACCGGTCCCCATCCGGAGACGATTTGTGAAACCTGGGCCGGGGCTCCGCTGCCTCCGGACATCGTGACCCGTCTGTGTTGCGACGCCAGAATCTCCGAGGTTGTTATTGGACCCAATGGCGAGCCACTCAACGTTGGGCGCGAACACCGGTCGGCCACCGACGCTCAACGCAAGATGCTGAGGGCCATGTACGGGGGCTGCGCCATTAGTGGCGACTCCTTTGATCAGTGCCACGTGCATCACGTTCAGTTCTGGGAGAAGGACGGGCCGACCGATCTGGACAACCTGGTGCCTATCAGTCACCACTGGCACCGCCTAGTTCATGAGGGACGCTGGAAGTTGACAATGGAGGCCGATCGCACACTGGTGTTGCGGCGCCCAGACGAAAGCCTGTATCGGGTGATTGGGCCACCCGGTCCGCTACAGCCGAGCATTGGTCACGCCCGCGCCGGACCCGCCCGAGGCGCTTCCGTCCCAGTCGAGTCAGCCCAAGAAACTGTGTCCGAAGTCAGGTACTCAGCTGTTGGTGAGTGCCCGCCCAACGAAGGGACCTTATGAGTTGTGTTCTCGCCCCGCTAGATGTGTTCGATGTTGTTGCCTTGGATGCGGCGGCGAGTGTCGAGGATGTAGGTGGCGTTGTTTGTGACGAGGTCGTAGTCGGTGTTGTCGTGGTCGGTGATGATGACGACGGCGTCGGCTTGGGTGAGTTCGTCGGCGGTGAGGTCGACGCGGGTGATCTGGTGGTCAAGTTCGTAGGATCCGACCCAGGAATCGTGCACGTGGATGTCGGCTCCGAGGTTAAGGAGTTCGGTGATGACGCCAGTGGCGGGGGTTTCTCTGGCGTCGTTGGAGTTCTTTTTGTAGGCGATGCCGAGGATAAGGATGCGGCTGCCGTTGACCGGCTTCTTGCGGTCGTTGAGGCCGAGCTGGACCCGTTTGGCCACATGGGCGGGCATGTCGTTGTTGATCTGGTTGGCGATTTTGACAAACTCGGAGACGGTGCCGAGTTCTCGTTCGAATTGCCAGGAGAGATAGGTGGGATCGATGGGAAGGCAGTGACCGCCGACGCCTGGTCCGGGGTAGAAGGGCATGAACCCGAAGGGTTTGGTTTTGGCGGCGTCGATGACGTTCCAGAAGTCGATGCCGAGTTGGCGGGAGTTGATGGCGAGTTCGTTGACGAGGGCGATGTTGACGTGGCGGAAGGTGTTCTCGAGGAGTTTGGACAGTTCGGCTTCTTTGGTTCCTTTGGTGGCGAAGGTGCTGTCGACGAGGTTGTTGTAGAAGGTTTGCACGGCTTGGAGGGAGGGTTGGTCGATTCCGGAGACGATTTTGGGGGTGCGTTGGAAGTTCCAGGTTTGGTTGCCGGGGTCGATGCGTTCGGGGGAGAAGCCGAGGTGGAAGTCTTTGCCTGATTTGAGTCCGGAGGTGCGTTCGATGATGGGGCCGAAGAAGTCTTGGGTGGTGCCGGGGTAGGTGGTGGATTCGAGGATGGCGGTGGCGCCGGGGGTGATGGTGCGGCCGATGATTTCTGCGGCGGATTGGATGTAGCTCATGTCGGGGGCGCCATCGCGTAGGGGGGTGGGGACGGTGACGACGATGGTGTTGTAGTTGATGAGGTCGTCTTCGTTGTGGGTGGCGCTGTAGCGGCCGGTGTCCAGAGCGTTGGCGACGTCTTGGTTGGTGATGTCGTCGATATGGCTGGTGGCGCTGTTGAGACCATCGATTTTGGTTTTGTCGAGGTCGAATCCGGTGACGGTGTAGCCGGCTTGGATGGCGCGGATGGCGACGGGGAGGCCGACGTAGCCTTGGCCGATGACGACAACCTTGTGAGCAGCCAGGCTTGGGTCAGGCTCGTTGGAAGAAGCCTCGGCATCACTTGGGGATCCTTCGGAGGAAGTACGGTCGGTCATCGCGCCCTTTCAAAAGGTGGACTGTCTCTCAACGTGGCCTGGCTATCTTGTCGGCTTGCGGAAGCAAAGAGTGAGTGGCTAAAGGTGGGTGGCTAAGGATACCGGCAGCCAAGCGCCAGCCTTGGCGGAATTCGACGATTGCCACGCGGCCAGTCGAGGCAAGAATCCGAGCTGGGCCACTGTGGCCACGGCAGGTTCCGGTCCCGTAGCACTCGCTTAGAAGATGCCGCTGTCACGCCTTGAGGCGCTGCTATTGCCGCGTGAGGCGCTGCTATTGCCGTATGGGGCGCCACTTTGGCCTCTGGAAGTGTCATCATTGGGCCTTCGCTTGGGTCTGGGAAGAACGGAGCCATGCGGGCTGGGCGTGGATGAATAGGTCGAGTAAGCAGGACGAGTTGGGGCGCCACGAGCGGAGGTTGAATTAGGTGACTGACACCTCAAGGCGGCAGGCGGCCGGAATCTTGGCCCTTTGGGTTTTTGGCGCAACGGTGGCGACCGGAGGCTGGGTGATTGCTCGCACCGAGCAGCACTTAGGCGAAGTCGCACAAACCCTTCCCGAAATAGAATTAGCCCAGGCCCAAGGGGCGACGCTGAGCTGGAGCGGGCGCACAGCGTACCTCACTTCTGATTCCCTGAACGCTTCTCAAACCGCTGAGGTGGTAGCGGCTCTGGCCGAGATAGCGGGCGTTCGAGCGGTAAAGCTAGTTGACGTTGGCACAAAGCCCGAAGTGGCTGATCCTGTTCCGCCGGGTACTGTTCCGCCGGGTACTGTTCCGCCGAGCACTGTTCCGCCGAGCACTGTTCCGCCGGGTACTGTTCCGCCGGGTACTGTTCCGCCGGGTACTGTTCCGCCGGGTACTGTTCCGCCGGGTACTGTTCCGCCGGGTACTGTTCCGCCGGGTACTGTTCCGCCGAGCACTGTCCCACCCACAACGGGCCTTCAATCGAGTGCCGACGCGGTGGCTGCTTTGGCCGCCATCCTTGAGGGTCGAACGATCGAGTTCTTATTTTCCACTGCCATTCCCACTCCGGACACACAAGGCATCGTCGCCGACCTTATTTCCCTTATGGAACAATACCCCGATCTACAACTCCACATTGTTGGCCACACCGACCCGGTAGGGAACGAGGAAGCGAACCAGGAGCTCAGTAGAGCCCGAGCCCAGTCCATTGCCAACCACCTCATCCTTGCTGGCATCGACCCATCCAGGATGTCGGCTGAGGGCCGCGGATCGAGCGAACCCATCAACGATAACGAATCTTTCGCCGCCCGAGAACAGAACCGGCGAGTAACCATCGAGGCCCGGTAGAAACAAGTGCTGCAACTCAACACAGCGATTCAGAACGCAGAGGGAGTACCTATGGGATGGTTCCCAGACATCGTATGGCTCATGGGGGAGTTGGTTCTCCTGTTGAGCCTGTCATCTATTGTCGGCCTGGGTGTTGGTTGGTGGGTATGGGGACGGCGCGATGATCAGGAGTTGGAGATAGCGCGCCAAGAGCGAGACCAGTTTCAGAAACAACGGGATCGGCTCCATTTCCAGCTCACGACCATCGAGTCACTTGTTGGTGACGCCGAGGTTAAAACCACCCCCAAGAACAGAATGGGTCCAGACCCGAACCAGGGCTAAAATCAGCAATGAAGTGAAGTCTTGGCCAATAGTCCACCAGCTAGGCAAATCGTGTAACCTTGTCTGCCGAGAGCAAGGGCGCGGCTTTCGAAACGGCGGAACGAGAGGATTGCTAACTACATGATAGTGCTCGACCATTCGGTCGGTTGGCCAAAGATAGAGGATCTACATCGCCTGGCGGGCGAAGAGGCAGTCCTCGATCTAACAGTTGACCCTCCGGCAATCCACCTACGTTCGCAGGGGTTCACCCTCAACGAAGAAGCTCCATCTCCGGGTCAACTCCGGATGGTCCGCGCCTTTGACCTGCTAGGAGCGAGCATTGGCCTGGCAATTCTTTCCCCCTTGTTTGTGCTGACGGCACTCATGGTTGGTCTCACCTCCCGTGGGGGCGTCATCTATCGGAGTGATCGCATCGGCCAAAGTTCCGGCCGGTTCGCCGCCCTCAAGTTTCGGTCGATGACCCGAGACGCTGAAGCTCGCCTAGAGGGCCTGCTCGACAGCGATCCTAACGCGCGCCAAGAGTACGAACGCTTTCACAAGCTTCGGGCAGATCCCAGGGTCACAAGAGTTGGACGTTTCATTCGGCGCACCAGCCTGGACGAGCTTCCTCAACTCCTGAATGTTCTTCGAGGCGAAATGAGTCTGGTTGGTCCTCGGCCCAATTTGCTGACCGAGGTCGAGCGATTCGGGCCAGCCATTGACACTGTCCTACGAGTCAAGCCCGGGCTCACCGGACTTTGGCAGGTAAATGGTCGCTCAAATCTTGGTTTCGATGAGCGGATCATGCTGGATATCGACTACGCACTGAATCGCACGCTTGGCGGTGACCTGAAGATTTGTCTTCGGACCGTAGCTCAGATGCTTTCCACCGGAGACAACGGCGCCTACTAGGGCAGCCCGTCTGGGCTAGTCAGGCTAGATCGACAGTCAATCGTCGGGCGAGCCGAACGGTGTCAAGTTCGGCCTCGCTGAGCAAGGTTGGCTCGCCCATGGATCGGACCCGCAAATAGATGGCACAAAGAGACTCCACTCGTAGGCCAAGTTCGAGTGCCGCCTCGGGCGAGTCGCCACAGGCCAACAGTCCGTTGTTGGCAAGTAGACAGGTCATTCGGCCGTCAAGGGCCTGAACTGCGACCTCGGCCAGCGTGTCTGACCCCGTCGGAGCGTAGGGGGCGCACCGGATTGAATCGCCCCCGCCATCGAGGATGGCTTCGTGAAAGGGCGGGATGTCCATTCGCAGGCACGCCAAGGCAGTTGATGCTGGCGGACGTAGGTGCAAAATGGCGTTGATATCGGGCCGGGCGGCCATGATTCGATGATGGAGGTCAAGCTCGGCCGGTAGAATATGATTGCCGACCCATCCCCCGTTGGGAGAGAACACCGCAACATCACTGGGGATCATTTCGGCTGCTTTGAGATTGACTGGGGTGATTAGTTGGTACTCACCCGAGCGGGCACTAGCCGAACCAACTGACTCGTTCGGTAGGCCACAACGCGAGGCCTCCATACAAACCTTGATTAGTCGTTGGCGAAGTTCGGTGTGCGAGGGGTCGTTGGAGTCGATCCCCTCGGAGTCACTGGTTAGATCGATCTGATTACCCATACCCACCCAACGGTAGCCAATGTCAGACAACAAAGATGTTTCTTGATTCTTTACGCTAGAGGCACGGCTCTCTAACTCCGACTGAATTCCCTTTCTCCTCGACCGATAGGAAAGGGATGATTCTCTCTAAACTTGCTCCTCGGTTTCCCTTTTTGGCCCTGGTTTTTGGTGCAGTTTTGGTGGCCAGCGGATGCAGTCTGAGAGGCGCGGACCCTCAGCAATCGGCCGATCCTCCCGCAGTTTTGGCCCGGTCCGAAACGGAAACCCGTCAACCAACTTCTCGGGGATGCGAACGCCAAGAGGTCCATTGTGTAGGCCTCGCGATCGCTCCCAGCGCAATCGAACTTCGTCAACTCGCTAGTGGCCTTGATCAAGTTTTGGACGGTGGCGCGGACATCGTGGAGGTCTTGGAAGCCGAAGACGTCACTCAACTGGAGTACAAGATAGATGACTTCGCTCAGGAAGCCTTTGACGTGATTGTGGTGTCTGGAGATCCGAGCGGCGTTCTGGTTGCGCAAATGGCGGCCGACTTCCCGGGGCTGGAGTTCGTTTCCCTTGGAGTTACTGCGGCCCAAAGGAGCACCGAGTTGGAGCCAACGACCGATTCGGACGGCGCCCCCAACCTCACCATCATCGAGTTCCCGACTCGAGACGCCGGGTTCCTAGCCGGCTCCCTGGCCGCCTTGACCACGAACACAGCCAAGGTGGCCCTGGTGCTCGGCGCCGGCTCCGATCCGGCAGCGGTTGAGTTTCGTGCCGGATTCGAGGCCGGTGCCCAATTTATCGACCCTGGGATCGAACTCTTCAGCTTCTTCCATCCCGATGGTCCGGCGAGCGCCTACAACGACCCGATGTGGGCCTCGCAGCGGGTCCGGGAGGCCATTGCCCAAGGTGTCGACGTGGTTGGGAGCTTTGGTGGAACGACCGCTGGTGCCGCCTTGGTCGAAGCCGCCCGCCACGATGGGGCTGTGCGCTGCATCGGCTCGATTGTCGATCAGGCCGGAGCAACCCCGGAGGCTGAATCTTGTTTGATTACCAGCTCCGTGATTGACATTGATGGTCCGTTACGCTCGGCCGTTCTCGACCTGCTTGAGGCCTCGGACGACAGAGCAACCAGCGACGGAATAACCAGCGACGGAACAAATCGAGTCGATCCCGTCGCAATGGCCGACTTCAACCTGGCCTTGGTCTCGGGCGACATCGTTTCTCAGATGGATGAGATCATCCAGGGATTAGGTGAGGGCTCGATACTCGCAACTGAGCAGCATGGCTAACTGAGCGGCATGGCTAACTGAGCAGCATGGCTAACTGAGCGGCATGGCTAACTGAGCGGCATGGCTAACTGAGCGGCATGGCTAACTGAGCAGCATCGCCTACTAGCTCGCTTGGATCTTGTTCAGAGTGGCCAGACGCAGCGCATCGTCGGCGAAACTGGCCTCGGCCCCATTGACCAGCAGTTGGCGGATTTCGCTGGTTGAAAGCGCAAACGTGTTGGCCACATCGTGTAGCTCGCTCGATGCACTCACCCCAGACATCAGGCGATTGTCAGTGTTGACGGTGGCCCGGATTCCAGCCCGGAGGAACGCTCCGAGGGGATGTTCGGCCAGAGTTGGCACAGCCCCGATTTGCACGTTGCAGGACGGGCACAGTTCTAAAGGAACGCCATTGTCGAGCACGGCCTGAGCGAGGGGACCGAGCATGAGGCCAGCACTGGCTTGCTCAGTGCCTTGCCTACAGTCTTCGATAAGACGAACCCCGTGACCAACCCGGTCGGCCCCAACTTCCAACGCCTGGGAGATGAGTTCCAGGCCGGGAGGCTCCGACGCATGGATGGTCAGGTGGGCACCGCCTTGTCGGGCGGCCGTGATGGCCTCCAGGTGGTCGGTGGGCGGGAAGCCCGTCTCGGCCCCGGCTAGATCAAAGGCCACCACCTTGCCGTGCCCGTCCGTGCCCCGATCAAGCCAACGCAGGCAGGCTTGGGCCACCTCCAGCGAACGGTCCTCCGTGCGCATGGCGCAGATGATGGTATTGATAGAGATATTCGCCCCAGAAGCAATGGCGTCAGCGAAACCAGCGCTGACAGCCTCGATCGCATCGTCAAGAGACATCGGATTGGCTTCGTCGCCAACGTGAAGCTCAGGAGCGAATCGAACCTCGGCATAGACCACACCGTCGGCGGCCAGATCCTCGGCCGCTTCCTTGGCCACCCGATGCAGATTGTCGGCCCGTTGCAGTAGGGGAACGGTGTGGGCAAAGGTCTCCAGATACAAGATGATGTCGCGGGCATCCGCCCCCCGTCGGAAATAGGACACCAACTGATCGGGGTCGGTGCTTGGCAACGTGTGCCCAACGTCTTGTGCCAACTCCACAATGGTCGCCGGTCTCAGACCGCCATCAAGATGATCGTGTAACAGCACTTTGGGCAGACCTCGAGCCTCTTCAAATGTCAAACCCACTGCACCCCTCGATTCTTGCCTATTGTCGTTCGAAGAAAACCAAGTTGGACTCGTGAAAGCGGGGCCGCTACTAGGAGCCGCCCTTGCGGTAGGGGAGGCCAACAGCGGCTGGCATACGAAGCCGTTGGCTGGCAAAAACCAAAACCAACAACACCAAAACATAGGGCATTGTCCCCGGTAACCAAGACGGAGCGGTGTTGGTGAAAAGGAAGAACAGGAGGCTCCCCACTGCCACCGTCCCGGCCAAAATACCGTCAGCGATGTTCTGCTTGGTAAAGGCCCAAACCATGACAACAACCAAGGCAATAGCAATAACCAAGAGGAGGGATCGGGTCGCTGTCCCCTCCAGATCACGCAGCGAAAGTCCAAACGGGTAACCGAATAGGACGGCTCCAGCCAGTACGCCTGACGCTTTCCAGTTGCCAAAGATCAGTGCCGCCAGGGCGATGAAACCTCGTCCGGTGGTCTGGTTCTGACGGTATAGCTGGGCCAGGTCCAGCACAATGAGCGATCCGGCCATACCAGCCAGACCTCCGCTGATAATGACGCCAATGAATTTCTGGCGGTAAATGTTGATGCCAAGTGACTCCCCGGCCAGAGGATTTTCGCCCGCAATTCTCAGCCTCAGGCCGAACCTAGTCTTGGTCAACAAGAAAGCCGAGATCGGAACCAGGGCTAAGCCGATGGCGGTGAGGTAGGACATCTGAAACAGAAGGCCTCGCAGAACTCCGAAAACATCGGAGACGATGAACCAATCGAGGCGCTCGACCCGGCCGAACAGGTCCGGGCCCTTGGCCAACACCGGCCATGTAAAACCACCAAGCGACTCCACGCGAGGTGACTGAGAGATTGAACCCCCATCCATCTGAGCGAATACCCGGTCAGATAAATAGCGAGCAGTGCCGGGGGCGAGAATGTTGATAGCCACCCCAGACACGATGTGGTCGACGCCGAAGCCGACAGTGGCAATGGCATGCAACAGGCCACCCATTGCTCCGCCAAGAATGCCGAAGAACAGGCCCCACCAGGGAGAGCCAAATTGTAGGGTTCCCCAAGCCCCAAACCAGGTGCCCAGAATCATCATGCCTTCAAGGCCGATGTTGACCACGCCGCAACGTTCGGAAAGAAGGCCTCCCAAACCGGCGATGAGGATGGGCATGGCCCACTTCAGGGCCGTTTGGATGGTGGTGGTTGAGGTCAGTAGCCCCTGACCGGTTAGCTCCTGCACCAAGGCGAGAACCACAATGCCAACGAAGGCCAGAATGGGCCAACGGTAGTAGGCGGGAAGCTTCTGAAACTGGGTGAAACTCATGCGTTTGCTCCCGTAGCCTCTGATGCCGCCTTGATTTCTTCTCGCTGTCGGACCTGAGCGACCATCTGATAGGCGACTACGGCGGCCAGCAGGATGATGCCTTGCATGATGGTCACAATCTCACTAGATGCGGTCTTGGAGATCTGCAGAACCCCCGATGAGGTGTTGAGGAAGGCGAATAGCAGGGCGGCACCCACCATGCCCCCCGGATGGTTTCGACCGAGGAGGGCTACGGCGATGCCAGCGAATCCTCGGAGTTTGGTGAATCCCTGGTCATAGGAATGACTCTTGGATAAAAGATCGGGCAGGCCGACAAGGCCAGCGACCACCCCGGAGAGTCCCATGGCGAGCAAGATCATCTTCTTTGAGGGCACGCCACCGACCTTGGCGGCCAGCGGGTTCATGCCGGTGGCCCGAACATCGAAACCCAGTCGGGAGCGGTTGATAAAGAGGTGGTACAAGATGCCAACGACAATGGCGACAACCAGAATTCCGGTGAGCTTACGGCCCTTGACGATGTCCCGAGTGAAAATTTGCACCACGCCATTTAGATTGGGGATCCAGGCTGTCTCGGCCAGCGGGGTAGTGCCCAGTCCGACGGCGCCGTCAGCCTTTTCTTCCAGGAATCGCGGAAAGAGTCCAGCAATGATGCCGAGGGTCGCAACTGAGTTCAACATGATGGTTGAGATGACTTCGTTAACTCCTCTGGTGACCTTCAACAGCCCAGCGAGGCCGGAATACAGGCCGCCAACAATCATGGCGACACCCATCACAAACAGCATGTGCAGTCCATTGGGCAGAACAACCTTGGCCCCGATTACGGCGGCGGCGAAGGCGGCCAGCTGATACTGGCCCTCAACACCAATGTTGAACAGGTTCATGCGGAACCCGATAGCGGCCGCCACACCAGAAATGTAGAGCGGCGTCGCCTCGTTCAACATGTCGATAATCGACTCAAGTTTGACGGCATTGTTAATCATCTCGCTGTAGGCGGCGATCGGGTTGTAGCTCGAGAGAATCAGTACGATCGATGAGAGGAGGAAGGCGAAGACGAAGGCCGAAACTGGTGCGGCCAGCGCCAGTACGAGTCTTCGGGTCCATGACGTGTTCATTGTGCTCCCCCTTGGAGTGCTGCCCCCGTCATATAGCTTCCGAGTAAGCGGGGAGTAATTTCGGCCGGGTCGAGTTCGGCCACGAGCTTGCCGTGAAACATCACGACGATCCGGTCGGACAGGCCAATGAGTTCATCCAGGTCGGCCGAGATTAAGAGGCTGGCCTGGCCGGCGGCTCGAGCGGAGCGAATCTCGTTCCAGACTGCGGCCTGGGCCCCAACGTCGATGCCGCGAGTTGGGTGAGCCAAAATAATAACCTTCGGATCGCCGATGAGTTCGCGTCCGATGATGAGCTTCTGTTGGTTGCCCCCGGACAGGGCGTGGGCGGCCACATCGGCGTTGGGGCTACGCACATCGAAGCGTTCCCGGATCTCATCGGTACGTTGGTGGGAGCCTTTGCGATCAATCCACCAACCTTTGGCAAAGGGAGGTTTGGTCTGATGGCCAAGTGCTGCATTCTCCCATAGTGGGGCGACAAGCAACAGGCCTGCTTCGTGGCGGTCCTTTGGCACATAGCCAAATCCCTCATCTCGTCGCTGACGAACCGACTTGAGCGACACATCGAGGCCACCGAGGTACACCGAGCCGCTCAATGGCCTCTCCATGCCAACAATGGCGTCGACTAACTCACCCTGGCCGTTGCCTTCGATGCCAGCGATACCCAGAACCTCACCCTGGTGGATCTTGAACGAGACATCATGAACAACCGGTCGACCATATTCATCGAGCACGGTGATGTTTTGGACTTCCAGGGCCACCACATCGGTCACCGTGGACTCGGTTGTCTCCGGTGAGGGGAGTTCTTCACCGACCATGAGTTCTGCTAGGTCGCCGGCGGTGACATCGGCGGCATTGACGGTGGTGATGCTTTTGCCGCGGCGGATGATTGTGATCCGATCAGAAATTTCAAGCACCTCCTGAAGTTTGTGATCGATAAAGATGATGGTGGAGCCAGCAGCCTTGAGTTCACGCAAGTTGTCAAATAGGGCCTCGACCTCTTGGGGAACCAATACCGCGGTTGGCTCGTCCAGAATCAGAATGTTGGCACCCCGATAGAGCACCTTGATAATTTCGACCCTCTGGCGTTCTCCCACTTCAAGCTCGGAGACGAAATCGTCGGGGTCGATGGTGAGTCCGTACGCGTCGCCGACCTCGGCCAGGTGGGTCTTGGCTGTGTCGAAGTCGAGTATCCCACCAACTGTGGTTGGTTCGGAACCAAGTATGACATTTTCGATAACGCTGAATTGATCTGCCAACATGAAGTGTTGATGCACCATGCCAATACCCGCAGCAATGGCGTCGGTAGGAGAGGAAAAATCAACCTCCACCCCATTGACCTTCATCACTCCTTCGTCGGCGGGCTGCATGCCGTAAAGAATTTTCATGAGGGTGGACTTGCCAGCGCCGTTCTCGCCGCAGATGGCGTGGATCTCCCCCTCTTCGACACTGAAATTGATGTTGTCGTTGGCGATGACACCAGGAAAACGTTTGGTGATCCCGATCAACTCGATGGCTGTTGACACACATCCTCCAGAAAAACGAAAAAAGCGGCGGGATCGGAGACAGTAGTCCGATCCCGCCGCTACGTCATCTGTGCCAGAATCTCTTGGCGCAACAGCGTGTGGCCTACTCAACAGGTGGGCCAGTTAATTGAGCCTTAGGGCTCGGTGGGAACAACAATGTCACCAGCGATGATCTGGGCCTTGAAGTCTTCGAGTTGATCGACAATGTCATCAACAAATCCGCCCGTGGTGGAGTAGCCGACTCCGTCGACGGAGAGGTCATACACGGTGTTGCCAGCGGCGAATTCGCCTGCGGCCTGGGCGTGGATGATCTGGAAGACTGCAACGTCGACCCGCTTGAGCATGGAGGTCAGGATGTACTCCTTGACCTCGTCATCGGCAGTGTTGTACTGATCGGAGTCCACCCCAATAGCCCATACCTTGGATCCGCTCGCTTCGCTGACGGACTTGGCTGCCTCAAACAGACCGCCGCCGGAACCACCAGCAGCGTGGTAGATGATGTCGGCACCACCTTCGTACATGGCCGAGGCAATCTCGTTAGCCCGGTCCGGGGCAAAGAAGCCGTCGAAGTCGGGAAACTCGGTAATGTAGGAGGAGGTAATCTCAATGTCGGGGTTCACAGCCTTGGCACCAGCGATATAGCCAGCCTCAAACTTCTCGATGAGTCCAAAGCCCGATACTCCGCCGATGAAGCCGATCTTGCCCGTTTCACTTTTAAGGGCAGCGGCGGCACCAACGAGGAAGGATCCCTCGTGCTCCGCGAAAGTCAGGCCGGCGATATTGTCAGCAAAGGGTGTGGCTCCGTTGTCGAAGTCCAGCATTGGTGAGTCGATCACGGCGAAGTTCGTATCCGGGTTGTCCCCCGCGACAGTCTTGACGTCGTTTTCGAAGAGAAACCCAACCGCGATCACCAGTGGTGAGTTGTCGGCCTGAAGCTGGAGAAGCTCGGCTCGGTTGGAACCGTCGGCGTTCGGCTCGGCCTCACTCGAGCTAATTCCGATTTGGGATTCAGCCAAGTCGATACCAGCAGCGGCGGAGTCGTTGAAGGACTGGTCACCACGACCACCAACGTCGAAGGTAAGTCCAACGTTGAAGTCGCCCGTCGCCATGGCTTCGTCGTCCATGGCTTCGTCTTCCATGGCCGCCATTTCCTCGTCGTCCATGGCTTCGTCGTCCATGGCTTCGTCTTCCATGGCCGCCATTTCCTCATCGGTCATGGCTTCGTCTTCCATGGCCTCGCCTTCACCGTCGGCGGCGGCCTCGGTGGTGTCGGTACTTACGTCATCACTCCCGCCACCGCAGGCAGCGGCGACGAGCGCAAAGGCTGCAAGCATCGAAAGCAATAATCTCCATGATCGCTTCATGGTGTCTCTCCTGTGTTCGGTTAATGCTGGAGGGGCGAAGCTCGTCCCAGCAGCAGAGGCAGACAGGCTAGCCCCCCTGGCGACGAGTTTGCCTGACAGTGGCCTGTGACCACGCTTTGGCATCACAGTTGCAACACTTGGGGGCCCCGCCAGCCTCGGGCGACCCCAGATTCATCCTTTGGCCAGCGTCAGAGGGAATTCTTGGCGTCGGAGCCCCCAAGAATTTGGTCCAATGGACCCCAGATCTGGTTTGGATGTCACGCGGTTGCAATATGTTACTTCTTGGGCTGAGAAGCAAATCGGGCCCATGATTATCTCAAAGGGGCCCCATGAGCGACAAGATCCGGATGATCGCCACCGATATTGATGGCACGATGCTGCGAAGCGACGGCACGCTTTCGCCCCGTACCCAAAAGGCGTTGCACCTGGCTCAGGCCTCGGGCATCCATGTGGTGCCAGCGACGGGTCGGCCTCAAATGGCCGCCTATGAGGTCATCGAGGAACTGGGGCTGCACAACTACTGGATCTTTGCCAATGGGGCACTTACCCGCCATCTGGAGCGAGGCGAAACCGTGCGGGCCTACTGGATGGATCCAGCCGTGGCCCAGGGCCTAGTGGTTGAACTGCGGGCCAAGTTTCCAGGCGCACGATTTGCCCTGGAACTTGAGAACGACGTCAGCCACGAGGCTGGCTTCAGTGATCTGATCCCCAACCAGATTCGGGTACCGCCAATTGATGATGTGTTGGATGGCATTCATGGTCGCGTGCAAAAGGTTGTCGTGTTCCATTCGACGTTGAGTATCGACGAGCTTTACGTGGCGGTATGCGACGCGATCGGTGATCATGGTGTGGTTTCCTACACCGGGTTGCCCTTTATTGAGGTGGGGGCACAAGAGGTGACCAAGGCCATGGCCATCGAAGGGCTGTGCGCCGATCTTGGGGTGTCTCAGTCTGAGGTGGCTAGCTTTGGTGACAACCACAATGATGTCACCATGCTGCGGTGGTGCGGACACAGCTTTGCCATGGCCAACGGCTCCGACGATGCCCTAGAAGCCGCCAAGGCGGTTATTGGTCACAATGATGAAGATGGATTGGCCGTCAAGATCGAGGAGATTTTGGCCAATCAGAGCGGGTAACGGGGGCGTTAGCTGGCCTTGAGTTGGACCGGGTGAGTGGTTCCCACACCAGAGGTGAACTGGATGATCGGTCCTTCCTCGCCACAAGTAAATGGGGCGCTGTTGACCGGGACAGAGGAGAAGAGATCTCCGAGCGTGTCCTGGTTCACGGTGACGCCGGCCACTGTTATCTCTAGGGCCAAGTCAGAGTTTTCGACCTCGGTGGAGATAATGCCATCGGCTACCGAATAGCTGCCAGTTAGTTGACCACTGGCCTCTCCCTCACCGGAGATTCCGCCGGTGTCCAGGGAAAGTGCAAACTGTGGGGTGTAGAGGAAGCGCCCGTCGGCACCGAAACTCATTCCCGTGCTGCCGTCGATGGTGAAGGACATCTCCATGCCACCGGCGTTGGCCGCCATCGCATTGTAGAAACCCTGCATTTCGCCTTGGTCAATAACCCAATCGCCAACGAGGCAGGTGCCGTCGCTGGCGCCCTCGCCCTCGGTGTCGATGCTGGTTGTTTCGGCTGGCCCATCGCCTTCGCTGCCAGAACCCAGGGTCACCAGCGGCGTCTCAGAGGTTGTCACATCCTCTGATGCCTCGCTGGCAGCCCCTTCGGTGTTGGTGGTGGATCCGCCACAGGCGGCCGCCATCAAGGCTAAAGCTGTACTCAAGGCCAACAGGCCCGATGGGTTCTTCATAATTGGTTCCCTCCAACAACTGGGATTGTTCCCAAGCCCTGTCGACGCTCGGGTGCTCGACATGACTGCTGAGGCTAGCTCGGAGCCTCAGCACTAGGGGATCGTCACCGTTACAATGTTGGACCGCCAACTGAGGTTGCCTGCGGCGTCGTAGGCCTTTACGTAATAGTTGTAGTTTCCTGCCGCGAGACCACCGATGGTGGCTGTCAGTCCTGGCACATCGGCTACAACGAGCCCAGTGGCGTTGTTGAAGATTCGGTAGCCAACGACAGCGACATTATCGGTGGAACCAGTCCAGGCTAGGTCCACAAAGTCGACGCCAACCGTCGTGACAGTTAGACCAGCCGGTTTGGACGGACGTTGGGTGTCAACCGCGGGGTCAGCAATGGTTACCGAAACCGCGCCGCTCCGCCAGCTGAGGTTGCCTGCCGCGTCGTAGGCCTTGATGTAGTAGCTGTGTGTCCCCGGAGTTAGCCCGCTCAGGGTGGTAGGAGATCCACCAATATCGGCCACAACTGTATTGGTGGCGTTGTCGTACAAGCGGTATCCGGCCACACCCACGTTGTCAGTTGAAGGCATCCAGGAGAACTCAGCAGACAATGATCCGACGGCTACTACGGCCAGACCGGTTGGGACTGATGGCCGCTCGGTGTCGATGTTGGGATCGGCCAGGGTGACCACGACGGTGTTTGAGCGGTAACTGAGGTTGCCTGCGGCGTCGTAGGCCTTGACGTACCATCGGTGGATGGTGAAGGGTAGACCGGTGAACGAAGCCGTCGGACCGGTAACATCGGCTACCACCAAGCCGGTGGCGGCGTCATAGACGAAATAGCCGGTGACACCGAAGTTGTCGGTTGATGCCGTCCAGGACAAATCGACCGAGTCGCTCGCCACTACGGTGGCGGCCAGAGCGGTCGGCGTCGATGGACGAACATCATCGACCAGGGAGGTAGTGGTGATATTGGAACGCCACGACAGGTTGGATGCCGCGTCGAACGCCTTGACGTAGAAGGAGTGGGTGCCCGGGGCGAGGCCGGCGACCGAGGCCGAATTTGTCGGCGTGGTGGTCACGATCTGGTTGGTGGCGGCGTCATAGACGTTGTAGCCGGTGACGCCGAAGTTGTCGGTTGATGCCGTCCAGGACAAATCGACACTGTCGGGACCTGAGACCACGTTGGTTAGAGCCTTGGGGGTTGAGGGACGCTGGGTGTCGATCAGGGCAGTGTCACACAGTCGGGTAAAACCCCATTGGGGGGTGCCCCCGACGCTGGAAACCGCACCTCCAGCCCAGATGCAAGTGTCGCTGGCCTGGGTTACTGCCCAGATACCCGCGCCGGAGGTGTTGATGGGTGGGGTAGAGCCCGGAACATGCAAGCCGGTGGTGGCACTGAAGGCAGTGAGCCAGCCATTGGTCACCGTATTGATGATTGGAGCGTCGCTCTCGCCTGGGGGAGGGGGACCCACCCACAGCACCCCGTTGGCACTTTCAAGTGTACTGCCGCCAAAGGAGTGGCTGCCGGCGTACACACGGTCCCCGGCCAGGGTCAAACCCTGGTAGTCGCCGCGGATACTGGACCGGTGGAATACTTGTAGCGACAAGTCGGACTCGTTCAGCACCTGGAGGTAATGCTGGCTCCCGGCCACAAACACCAGCCCATTGACTGCCAACACGTCGAAGTTGTACTGGGCGGCGGTGTTTTGGGTGTTCACGTTGAAGGGTTGTACCCCAGGAGCATTAGCCGGAGTCGATGCCTGTAGTGCCACAAACCCACCGGGCGTGGCCGCACCATTGGAGGTGGTGAAGGACCCAGCCAGATAAACCCGGTCCATGTCCGGACTCACTGCCAAACCTCGAACCGTGCCCCCTGCGATTACTGGTCGCCACGAAGAATCTTGAACCCCATTGCCGAGAGCAAAGCGGGCTACCCGCCACGCCGCGTTACCACCTGCGGCGCTGCTTATGGAGGTAAATCCACCGGCCACATACAGCCAAGAACCGCCAATATCAAAGGAGCGGACAACGTTGTAGCCGCCGATTTTTCCGGTCCAGGAAGTATCGATGGCGCCGGTGGTGGGATCGAGGGCTACCAGACCTCCCGTTGGAACACCGTTGACATTCTCAAAGTCGCCCCCGACAAACAGGCGTGACCCATCTGGTGACCCCTGGAGGGCATAGACAGCACCGTCGAGCACGGGTGTGAAGGTCGAGATCCAATCGCCGGTGTTGGCATCAAAGGCGGCGATCGCTACCTGCGGCGTGGTCGTTACGCCGTTGGTGATCTCGGTAAAGCGTCCCCCAACGTACATGACCGATCCGACCTGTTCGAGAGCGAACACTTCGGATGGGGTGAGGTCGGTTTCGGTTCCCGTGAGCAGCCCCTGAACTCCCCAACTCGTTTGGGGAGTGGAGGAAAGCTCGGCGCCGACTGGTGGAGCGAACCCCGCTGTTCCAATGAGCAAAGAACCGATAGCCATTATGAAGGCCATCGTGGCCGTTAGCTGTTTCTTCATAGGAGCGATCGCCCTCCGCCTGGGACTTTGGACCCGCTGTCGTTTGAACGGTGCCCGCTGTTAGTCGCCAGTACCCGCTGCACTGACCTCGGATACAGTAGCGCCGATTTGTCGGGGGGGCAAGGGTGAATTTACTGGCTGCTGAGCCATTTGCCTGGTCAACGCTTTTGCTACCCCTTCGATGCCAGCGATGCTACTGAGCATGCCGATGTGAGAGGCGTCGATTTCGATGCTCAAGACGTCTGGATGAACGCTCAGGCGCCAATCCACGATGCCATCAGTTTTTGACCAGATGGACACCACGTCGATGTGTGCGGGAGTAGGAACGAACCGCAGGTTTTCAATGGCTTCCTCCTGGCCTTTATCCACGGCCCCAAAGAACCCCCAGCGCCATGCCTTGTCCAGAATTTCGGCCGGAAGCTTCATCAGAAAGAATGAGGGGTATTTCACTCGGAGCGGGGTCCCGAGACCGATTACTTGGGTGACCAGGTCGGGGGATTGCACGGCCAAAATGCGAGCGAACTGCCCTCCACGGCTATGTCCGATAATGGTCGCGGGTTGGCCGCTCCGTTCGGTCAGCCGGTAGAGGTCGGCCCGAGCCGAATTGACGCTTCGGTGGGCTGGCCCGGCATTGCGGCCAATGGCGGCGGTGTGAACGTCCCAGCCTGCTTGTGACATCACGTGTGCCAACGCGTTTGTACTTCTGGGGGAAGCCAAGAATCCTGGCATGAGCAATGCCGGGCGACCATCTCCCGCCGGAAATCCCTCTCCCTTCCAGTAGGGACTACGTCGTAGATCGCGCAACTCGAAGGGGCTTCTGGCTTCGAGCCACAGCGGACGGCCGACAAGGCCTGCGATCCCAGATGTGGGCAATGGAGGATGCGTGAGGTTATCCAAGACCGCCAACACTATCGCCTGTAGTCGCCGTCTCCGGACTCGTGTCTGTCGAGCGCGCCAGCCCCCTTTCGTTGTCGCGTTAGCGACCCCGAACTGGGTCGGACTCGCGACAATGAAAGGGCTGGGGGCGGGCGGGGAGACACGCTAGGTTGCTCGAATGGCCGCGCTACGCTTCTTCTTTGGCACCATGGGATCGGGAAAGTCGACCCAAGCCCTCCAGATCCATCACAACCTCACTGGCCGAGGTCTCGCGTGCATGTTGGTAACCCAGCTAGATCGCCAGGACGGGGTGGTGTCGAGTCGGTTGGGTGTTTCGGCCGAAGCCTTGATCCTTGACCAAACCGTCGACCTCTATCGGTTGATCCGAACCCGCCACCACCGGGGGGAGGGGCTGCACGCTGTCATCTGCGACGAGGCTCAGTTCTATGAACCCCACCAGATTGATCAGTTGGCCCGGGTGGTTGACGAACTCGACATTGATATCTATGCCTTTGGACTATTGACTAGCTTCCAGGGATTGTTGTTCGCTGGGACCAAGCGGCTGCTTGAGGTGGCCGATGTCCGCCAAGAGATTCAGGTTGAGGCGCGATGTTGGTGTGGCGAGCGGGCTACTCACAATGCCCGATTGGTCAATGGCCGCCAGGTCTATGACGGCGAACTCAAGGTCGTTGGCGATACCACGAGCAGTGGTGACGCCGAGCCACCGCGGGTCACCTATGACTTGCGCTGTCGTCTCCATTGGTTGGCCGGCCGGTCCGACGCTCGCCAAGACGCACTGTTTGACGATCCTGGTTTGGACTATCCTGGTTTGGGTGATCCTGGAATAGACGTTGCCGCGTTGTGATGGCCCACCTGGAGTTGCCCCAGCGCTAATGTTCGACCCATGGCGTCAACAATCGCAGTGCTTAATCAGAAGGGCGGAGTCGGAAAGACAACCGTCACCCTTGGACTTGCCTCCGCCGCGTGGGCTCGCGGGTTGCGGACTCTGGTGGTTGACCTTGACGCACAAGCAAATGCGACTTGGTCTCTCGGAGTCAGCCCATCATTGGACACTTGGGGGACGAGCGACGCCATGCTGGCCAACAAGGCTGGCGCCGCCGGGTCCATGATTGCCCCATCGGGCTGGGGGGAGTCCATTTGGCTTCTACCCGGTTCTTCCGACCTCACGATTCGAGAGACTGACGTCAAGCGCGCCGATGCCCAAATCCGGTTGGCCAAGGCGCTCACTGGTGTCACCGACCAGTTCGACCTGGTCCTTATCGATTGTGGCCCATCGCTCGGTTTGAACACCACTAATGGCCTGGCTGCAGCCAATGGTGCACTACTCGTGGTCGAACCGACCGTATTTGGATTGCGCGGGATCGACCCGGTTCTTGATCTTGTTGAGAACGTCTGGGAGCAACACAATCGTGGTCTAGAACTGGCAGGCATTGTTCTCAATCGGGTTCCCGGGGTCTCCAGCGACGCGGAGAAGCGCGCGGCCCAGTTGGCCAAGATGGTGGGCGCCAAGGCCATTTGGAAGCCGTCGATTCCCTTGCGGGTTCTGATTAACGAAGCCCATGCTGAACGCTCGCCGATTCACTCCTATGGGCAGCGGGCCAGCGAAATCAGCAACGCTTTTGATCGCCACCTGAGCCACCTACTGACGGCTTAGGGTCTTGGGCGGCCGCTCGCATCGACTAACTGGTGGTTACGGTTTTGGGAGTAGTCGAGTGGAACGAACAACCGTGGAGCGCTCAGACGTCTTTCCTTGGCTATAGCCCGGGCAACCAACTCTTGCTCTCGCCTCCAAAGCACGACCCAGGCCAACAGCACCAGGACGACGGCCACAATCACGTCGGTCCAATAGTGGTTGGCCGTAAGAACGACAACGAAGGTGGTGATGGCTGGATGAATGAAGGCCAGGTGGCGAGCTGGGTGTTTGGCGACAGCCACCACACTCAGCGCAACGAGCAACGCCCATGCGACGTGAAGTGAAGGCATGGCAGCGAGTTGGTTGGCCGTCCTGGCGATCCCCTCGGAGAAGTACGGGCTTTGGCCAAACACGACACCGGTATCGACAAAACCTGGCAACATGCGTGGCGGTGCAAGCGGGAACACCAGGTGCAGGGCCAGGCCCGTGGCGGTCACCAGGATCAGGGTGTTGCGGACGATGGGAAAGTGGGCCCGGTGACGGAGCCAAACCCAAACGAGAAACATGAGGGTGACAGGGAAGTGAGCAACCATGTAGTAGATGTTCGCCGCCCGCACCACTTGAGGGTGCCCAAGTAGCCCGGTCTGAAGGACAGCCTCACTTGGCATGCCCAGCGCGTTCTGGAGTTGGAGAATGCCATTGCTATGAGCAATGGCGGCAGTAAGGTCGTTGCCACTTAGATTTCGAACGAGGGTGTAGATGGCCCACAACCCGAGAAGGGCCAGGGCATCTTTGGCGGCCAGGAACGCCAGGGAGCGGCCAGACACTGGGTGGCGATGTCCGTCGACCTTTCCCGGTGGTCGAACTTGTGCTGTCATTTTCACCTCCGCCCTGCTATCCCCGTTGCCGCAATCCCCTTGCGCTTTGATTGCCTGACCAGCCGATTCGGCCGCCAACGCCGGTTCCAGAGCGTTGCTAAAGAAAACCGGCCCTTCTGACACGCTATTCCTATTAGGTCGAGAAATCCAGCAGTTTTAGGCCGTGAGAGATGTTCGGGAGCGAGAATGTGGCAGTTGCCACTCGATGGGATCTCGGCCCGATTGGACCAACAAGCGGTTGGCGTTCGAAAAGGGGCGACTCCCAAAGAAACCTCGATAGGCCGAGAGAGGAGATGGATGAGGGGCCTCAAGAATAAAGTGTCGATCGGTGTCGATAAGGGCTCGTTTTTTTCTGGCAGCGGCACCCCACAGAAGAAAGACTGATGGCTCGATTCGATCGTTGACGGCGCCGATGACCTGGTCGGTGAAGATCTCCCAGCCACGGTTGTGGTGGGAGCCAGCCTGGCCACCTCGAACAGTCAGGCACGTGTTGAGCAAGAGAACTCCCTGCTCGGCCCAGGCCTTCAGGGAGCCATGCCCAGGATCGGTGAAACCAATGTCCTGACTGAGCTCTTTGAAAATGTTGGCCAGAGACGGAGGCGGCGGCACTGGTGGGCGAACGGAGAAACTCAAGCCGTGGGCCTGACCTGGGCCGTGATAGGGGTCTTGACCAAGGATTACCACCTTGACCTGGGAGAAGGGAGTGAGGTGCAAGGCAGCGAAGACTTCCTTGGCTGGAGGAAAAACGGCATGATTGGCCCGTTCCTCGGCTACGAAGGCCCGAAGCTCGGCCCAATAGGGTTTGGCAAACTCACCCCGCAAGATCGGGTTCCAGTCCGTCTTGGTCACGAGAATCAAGCCTACCCTCACGGGGTGGCCGACTTCATCGAGATCGATGACCCCGAAGACTTTCAGCGGCGCTGGCGACTCCAGGTCGACTTCTTGAACTCCAATTGGACCTGTATTTGGGGTCGAGGTTGCCAGGGAATTCTGGACGATCCGGCTGAAGACCTTGGTCAGGGTTGTTGTTCGCTTGGTGCGGAGATGTTCGATGAGGACGAGGCCCGGTTGACCTCAGCCATGGCGGCGATGATCGATTCTCGCCGGTTTCAGTATCACGCTGAGGCCGAGCGGGCAGGCATCTTTAGCGATGAGTCGGCCACAAACACTCGAGTGGTTGATGGGGCCTGTATCTTCCTGAATCGGCCCGGGTTCGCTGGTGGGGCGGGATGTGCACTCCATCTGGAGGCGGTGACTAATAGCGAGTCGCCAACCGAGTGGAAACCATCGGTATGCTGGCAACTACCAATCAAGATCGACTGGACACTCTCCGCCGATGGCACCGAGACGGCAACCTTGCGGCAGTGGGCCAGGAAGGACTGGGGCAGCGGCGGTTCGACCATGGCATGGATCTGTACGGATGAGCCCGAGAGTTATGTCGGCACAAATCCCGTTATTGACTCGCTATCTGAGGAGCTGCAAGCCCTGATGGGCCCCAAACTTTACCGAGAGGTGCGGGTACGAATGGGCAAGTCTGGGGAAGTTCGTCCATGACTCGATGGGTCTTCGGTGTTCGAACAGCCCTTGTTCGAACAGCCCTTGCTCGAACAGTGCTTCTCGTGATGGCTCTGGTTGCCTCGGCCTGCACCGGCGGGAACGTGGTTCTTGATAACTCGGCCCAAGCCGCCGCCGATCAAGTCGCCGCGGATCGAACACAGCCAGCGTCAACCGTTGCGCCACCCACGACCCCGCTGGCTCCCCAAACCTCGACCCCAACGACCGGGACGACAATGCCAGAAACAAGCACCCCAAAAGATGTGGTAACTGAAGCCCTCGCTGGGATGACGGTGGACCAGAAGATCGGACAGCTGCTGATGCCCCTCGTGGCTGGAACCTCGGCCGTGGAAGTCACCGAGGCTGAGATCGAGGCCAACTTGCGGCTTGGAGGAGTTGGCTCCCCTGCGGCTCTGATTCGGGAATACCAGCTCGGGGGAGTGCTCTACCTTGGACACAATATTGTCAACGCCGAGCAGGTCACTGGGCTTTCCACCGGGTTGCAGCAGGCGGCCGCTGAGGCTGGGGTCCCCGGGCTTTTGATTTCTGTTGATCAAGAAGGCGGGCGCGTGGCCAGAATCACTGACGGAGTAACACCGATTCCTTCGGCCCGCTCCCTGTCAGGAGACGAGACGGCCATCCAGGCCAGCAGTCTGCTCTCGGGCCGTGAGCTTCAGGCTCAGGGCTTCAACGTGGTATTTGCTCCAGTTGCCGATGTTGCTGGTGGCGATGCTGGGGTCATTGGGGACCGCTCATACTCCAATGACCCCCAAATTGCGGCCGACATGGTGAGGGCGGCGGTGCGAGGCTTTCGTCTCAGTGGGATTGCCAGTACAGCGAAACATTGGCCTGGGCACGGGGCAACCATTGTTGATAGCCACGAATCCCTTCCGAGTGTCGATGTGAGCTATGACCAGTGGGTGCAGAGGGAACGGGTTCCATTAGCCGCCGCAATCGAGGAGGGTGCTGACCTGGTGATGGTTGGTCACCTCGCCATGCCCGGCCTTGATCCCTCTGGGGATCCGGCCACGGTTTCGCCGATACTGGTTCAGCAACTCTTGCGCGAGGAACTGGGATTTGAGGGTGTGGTGGTAACCGATGCGCTGGACATGGGGGCGGTTACCTCCATTGATCGAGGTGAGTTGGCCGTGCGCTCGATTGAGGCTGGGGTGGACATCTTGTTAGCTCCGCCCGATCTGGTGGCCGTTCGAAGTGCTTTGCGGGCTGCGGTGGCCAATGGTCGCATTAGCGGTGAGCGTCTGGACACCTCGGTGGCGAGGATCTTGCGATTGAAAGATCGGCTAGGCCTCCCACTTGAGACGACATCATGACGCCAGAGCACCCGGCCTAGCAAGCACCCGGCGATGATGACTCCAAACAATCCGCACATATCGCGGGGATAGCGAAATGACCGGGGTTGATCTCAAACCCCGTGCGTTGTTGAATTTTGCGTTTTGCGTCATCGAGCACCCCGAGATCGGCGTGGGCGACCCGATCACAAGAACTGCAAACGATATGGAGATGGTCATGACTGCCAGCGAGGTGGTAAACGGCACTGCCATGACCCAGGTGGACGTGGCTCACTAGACCGGCTTCGGATAACGCGTCCAGGGTTCGATAGATCGTCGAGCGATGGATCTCGGGGTAGTGGCTGGCCACATTGGCTACCAGATCATCGGCCGTGGGATGAGTGTCCAGAATCAACAAGGCCTCGATAACCGCACGTCGCGGGGTGGTTAAGCGGTGTCCGGCGTCCCGCAGGCGCTGGAGAAGATCTTGGGTCTGATCAGCAAAGGCCTGGTCGCTCGGCTCGGTCACATCTCGCAGAGTAGTACACGGCTTCGATTGTCCGTTCGGGTAACTGGGCTCCGGTCTCAATCCTGCCCAGCGGCTCTACTGCGGCCCTTATGCGGCTCTTTTGCGCTCCTGCGACCATGTCGCAGG
The DNA here is from genome assembly GCA_024276425.1 of Actinomycetes bacterium. Taxonomy (GTDB): domain Bacteria; phylum Actinomycetota; class Acidimicrobiia; order Acidimicrobiales; family SZUA-35; genus JAJRQY01. The sequence continues at coordinate 45,218 of JAJRXF010000024.1, forward strand.
AGCGCAAAAGAGCGATATGGTTGATGGGTGAGGTCGCCACTGTCCCGTACTGCCGGTATTGCCCCTAGGACCCCTACTGCGACGGCGCTCGTTCGGGTCAGCCGTCATCATGTGTTGCTGGTACTCGGATTACTCGGCTTGGCAGCCGGATGTGGCACCAAGGCACCGGTCGCGGCCACTGACTCAGGCCCAGCCCTTCGGGTTGTAAGCACGGTTTCTCCCATCACCTCCATTGTGGACTCGATTGTGGTCGGCCGTGCGAGCGTGCAAGGCCTTGTACCCGAGGGGGCAAACTCCCACACCTTTGAGCCACTACCCAGCGCAGCCACCGCCATTGTCAATGCCGACGCAATCTTTGTGAACGGCCTGCAACTCGAAGTGCCGATCATGCGCCTGGCCGAGGCCAACAAGAAAGAAGCCACCCCCCTGGTTGCGCTGGGCGACTCGGTCCTCGACCCAGAGGACTATCGGTTCGATTTTTCCTTTCCCCGCTCGGGAGGAAGCCCCAATCCTCACCTGTGGACCGACCCCAGCTTCGTGGTGGCTTACGCCGAAGTAGTGGCCCAAACCATGACCAGTGTCGACCCCGATGGGGCGGATATCTACCAGGCCAACCTGGACAAGTTGCGTGCGGCCGCTGAACAACTGGACGTGGCAATGACGGAGTCGTTCGCGACCATCCCTGCTGATGATCGGGTATTGCTCACCTACCACGACGCCTACGCCTACTTCGCCGACAATTATGGCTTTGAGGTGATCGGCGCCGTCCAGCCTGCCTCCTTTGGTGATCCCAGCCCTCGAGACGTCGCTGCTCTTATCGAACAGGTTCGACAAACCGGTGTTCCCGCCATCTTTGGATCCGAGGTCTTTCCTTCCCCGGTACTGGACCAGATCGCAGTTGAAACCGGCGGGACCTTTGTCGGCTCCCTACGCGATGATGATCTTCCGGGCCTCCCCGGCGAGGAAGAACACACCTGGTTTGGACTCCTACGTCTGAATTATGTGGTCATGACTGAAGCCCTCGGTGGTGATGCCTCGGCCCTTTTGGGCCTGCCAGCACTCATCGACCCGGGGACGGCGGAATACCCCCAGTGACCGATACTGGGTGGCAGCCGGATCTTCTGCTGGAAGCCAAGCAACTCTGCTGTTCTTATGGCCCCGACGAGGTGCTGACCGAAGTGAATCTTGGCATTGCTGTCGGCGACTTTGTTGGCATCGTTGGCCCATCCGGCTCAGGAAAATCAACCTTGCTCCGGGCGCTGAGCGGTTCGTTGGCTCCTAGTTCTGGGCAAGTGAGCCGCCGCCGGGGTCTTAGCCTGGGCTTTGTTCCCCAAGTCGACCACGTAAACTGGGACTTCCCCGTCACCGTGGCCCAGTGCATCTTGATGGCCAGCCCACGCTCTGGGCGGCCCTGGACCACAAGGGTAGAACGCCACCGCCTGGCAGAGGTAACCGAACGACTCGGCATCGCCGAGTTAACCAATCGGCACATTCGGGCACTGTCCGGTGGGCAACAACAGCGAATGTTCATCGCCCGGGCACTGATGGCCAACGCCAAACTGCTGCTTTTGGATGAGCCAACCAGCGGGCTAGATGTCCGAACTCGCCACGATGTTCTGCATCTCCTACAAGAACTCAAACAAGACGGTATTTCCGTTGTGCTAACCACCCATGATCTAAACGGCATTGCAGCACACCTGCCGACGCTGGTTTGTTTGAACCGGCGGGTTGTGGCCTGGGGGCCGACCCAAGATGTCCTGACTCCCCAAGTTCTCGAGGAGACCTATTGTTCTCCAATGGAGGTTCTTCAACACGCGGGTTTCCCGGTGGTGGTGGACAGGCCGATAGCTCGATGAGCCAGTTGCTTGATCCCTACAGCTTCCAGTTTTTCCAGAACGGGCTTGTCGTGGCCACGGTGGCTGGTGCCCTCTGCGGTTTTATTGGCTGTTATGTCGTTCTGAGGTCGATGAGTTCGATCGGCCACGGCCTGTCCCACGCCATTTTTGGGGGCTTTGCTGCTTCGTCCTTGATCGGCATCAACGTCTATATAGGAGCCGGAGCTTGGGGGATAATGGCCGCAGTGACGATCGCCATCATTACCCGCCGCCGACCGGTTGGATCCGATGCGGCCATCGGGGTGGTAACAACGGCCTCCTTTGCCCTTGGACTAGTTCTGGTCCAGGGCTGGGGCTCGTCCAACATCAACGCTGAAGCAGTACTTTTCGGTAACGTCCTAGGAGTGTCACGGGCTGATGTGGCCATGGTCCTTGGTGTGACGGCGTTGACCCTAGTTTCGGTATTCGCCTTCTATCGACAACTGCTCTTTGTAACCTTCGACCCTGAAGTTGCCCAAGTCTCGGGCCTTCCGGTCGCCTGGTTGGACGCGCTGCTTATGGTTCTTTTAGGGGCCGCCATTTTGGTGACCATGAACATTCTTGGCGTCACCCTCATCGCCGCCGCCCTGGTTATCCCCGCCGTCGTAGCTCGCCTTCTAACTGCCAGCTTCCCCACCATGTTGATGATGGCTGGTGCAGTGGGAGCGATCATGGGATTTGTTGGCATGAACGTTAGTTATCACCTGGACCTAGCCTCGGGACCCGTCATTGTGTTGGCCGGGGCAGCGATGTTTGTCGGAGCCTACGGTTGGGGCAGACTGACCGGGTGAGTTGGGAATACGATACTGAATCCGCCGTAGCCGAAACGGGAGAAGGCCGCTGGTCTACGAACCTCAGCGCGGCCTGGAACATCGGAGACAACCCCAATGGGGGTTACGCCATGGCGTCATCACTTCGGGCCATGGCCCAACTCGTTGCTGCGGCCGAAGGTGGGGCTGAGGAAAAGCCTGATCCCCTGACCATCACCACCCACTTTCTGCGGCCAACCACTGGTGGTGCACCGGGGGAGATCCGCACCGAGTTGGTTCGCTCTGGTCGCCTCGCCGCCACTGCGACAGCCGCCCTCACCCAATTGGGAAAGGAACGGCTGCGGGTGATCGCCGCCTTCGGCAACCTTGATTCTGGTCGGCCATACGGCCACTCAAGTAACACAATGTGGGATGTAGCCCCCGAACTCAGTATCCAACCGCCGGTGATCCCGGGCCCCGAACAGTGCCGAGACCGGGTCATGTTGGAGCAAGGCGTGGAGCTCGCGATCCTTGACCGACTCGAAGTCAGGGTGGACCCCATTCATGCCGAACCGGGAGCCGCTGGTCGGGCGCAGGTTGTCGGCTGGATTCGTTTTCGTGACGGTCGACCCGTCGATACCGCCGCCCTGGTGTTGTTCGCCGATGCGTTCCCACCCTCGCTTTACAGCCTGCTTGGGCGGGTGGGCTGGGTGCCGACCCTAGAGTTAACCGTCCAGGTGCGCCGCCGACCCGCTCCGGGATGGGTACTTGTTCGACTGACAACGAGCGACCTGACCGGCGGGCTTCTCGTCGAAGACGGAGAGCTGTGGGATTCCGCTGGCAATCTCGTTGCCCGAACTCGCCAACTTGCCGTGCTTCTCCCCCCCGGAACCTAGACGATAACGCTCGTGTCTCCCCAGACGACTGGATCCTCCTCAGCCAATTGCCCTGCTCTGCCAGGAGGGGCCCTGCCTTGGCCGACGGGCCAGCATCCAGGCCTCGTTGGCGTCGTTTGACTGCCAGGCCTCAACGTAGAATTCAACATGGAGCCCACCAACCAGGGCTTTTAACTCGTTGTTTTTAACCAGGAATCGGGCCGATGGCCGGGAATGGCGCTCGAGGTTGGTCAGTGTTGCCACGGCAACCACTAAGACGCCCCCCGGCTTCAAGAGGGAGGCGGCGGCGGTAATGGTTGGGCGATGTAGATAGTGGGAGATGTGGATGAGATCCCAGGGGCCGCTTGGAAGAGGCTGTGTCTCGGTGTCTAGTTCGATCGTTCGGAGTGAGAGACTCCTTTGGGACGCCGCGTCGGCGGCAATCTCCAGGCCAACGGCGGAGATGTCAACCAGGGTTGTCTTTAATCCAATGCTGGCCAGGTAAAGGGCGTCTGCTCCACTGCCGCCAGCAATGTCTAGCGCCTCTCCTGTCGTTGGCAGCAAACCCACCTGGCTCAGGTAGACCAGACAGTGGTCAACCCCAGTGAGAAGATCATCGGGCGTCTCGCTAGCGGGATCGTTCTTGGTGTTTTCGCGGATCTCTCGGTAGCGGCGGTTCCAGCGAGTGCGGGCATCCTGCCAGCCGACGGGACGACCTTGGACGGATTCGTCCGGTGGCTTGGCTGTGCTCATGTTGTGATCGTAGGGGAGTCTTGTCCTCAAGTTTGACTGACATTCGACTTGCCTGGTTCTGGCCTCAGGTGCCAAGCTGCCTGCCATGCCAGCACAAGACCTTATGTCCAAGACCGCCTCAAATATCGATACCGCCGGATCGGGCTTCTACTTTGCCCCCGAGACCCTAGAGAAGGGTAAGGAAGCAGGGCTTGATGGGTTCAGGCTGTACTTCCTCGGGCGTGGCGGAGTCATGGGCGATGTGAACGCCAACGTGGTACAGAGCGCGTTCGGCTATTTCAATCCTGAACTATTGACCTCGATGTGGACCACGGGTGCCGAAACCATGCCGGCGCGTGAGGCGGCTGCCCTCTATTGGGACTGCGCCGCCGAGTATGGACGCATGAAGCTGGGGGAAGTCGAGGGCCTAGCCGAGTTCTGCGAGGCGGCCGAAACCATCCTCAATGCCACCGAGTGCGATGGCCTGCCACTCTTTGCTGGAATCATGAGCATGCCGCTGGCCGAGGACCTGCCCGCTCGCGCCTACCAATTGACGGCGACGCTACGAGAGCTTCGCGGCAGCGCCCACCTGGCCGCCGTACGGGCCGCTGGTCTGACCCCAAGAGAGGCCCACGCCTTCAAGCGCCCCGAGATGTTAGAGATGTTTGGCTGGACGGAAGAGTTTCCCATTGGCGACGATGTTGAGGCCAAGCTAGAAAAGGCGGAGAAGATGACCGACGCTGCCCTGGATTGTTGCTACTCAGCCTTGGATGAGGCAGCCGAGAAGGCCTTCGTGGAGGGAACTCAGGCCATCGCTGAGGCTTGCACTGCCTAGATCAACTGGCCCAACGCAGCCAACAGCAACTCCACATTACGCAGTCGCGCCGTATGACCCATGCACCCAATACGCCACACCTTGCCAGCGTATTGGCCCAGACCGCCACCAATCTCGATGCCATAGTCACCCAGCAATCTGGCCCGAATCGCGGCCTCCTCAGCGCCCTCGGGCACCCAGACCGTGGTTAGTTGTGGTAGCTGGTTTCCTTCGGCGGCAAAAAGCCGGAACCCCAGATCACCAAGCCCCTCTCGCAGGCGTTTTCCGCAGGCCTCGTGTCGAGCCCAGGAGGCCTCAAGTCCCTCTTCGAGAAGCGCTCCGAGGCCTGCATGAAGACTGAAAATCATGGAGATCGGCGCCGTGTGGTGGTAGGCGCGAGCACCTTCTCCATCGACATAGCTTGAGATAAGGTTGAGGTCGAGGTACCAACTGCGCGGCCGCTCCAGAAGAAGTCCACGTGCCCGTTCTGACACGGTCACCGGAGAAAGTCCGGGAGCCACGCCCAGACATTTCTGCGTACCGGAGTAGGCCAAATCGACACCCCAGGAGTCGATATCTACCGGGATTCCACCAAGAGAAGTGACGCAATCGGCCAGCAAAAGTGCGTCACCCTTGTTGGCCCCTAGCTCGGCAAGATCGGTTCGGGCCCCAGTAGAGGTTTCGGCGTGAACCACCCCGATGATCTTGGGGTTGGGATGGGCAGTGAGTAACTGATCGGAGTCCATTGGTTGCCCCCAGTCGGCCTCGACCTTGATGACTTCGGCCCCACAACGTTCGGCCACTTCCGCCATTCGCCCACCAAAGACGCCGTTGACTCCAACCACGACCGGGTCCCCCGGTTCGATCAGATTGACCAGACAAATCTCCATGCCCGCAGACCCCGTTGCGCTCACTGGGAAGGTCAGGCGATTGTCGGTCTGCCAGACCCGGCGGAGCCGCTCGTTCGTTTCATCGAGGATCCTGAGGAAATCGGGATCGAGATGGCCAAGCATCGGCCGACCGAGCGCAGCCGCAGCCTCCGGGTACGGGTTACAGGGGCCGGGCCCCATGAGGACCCGATCGGAGAGGGGCGGATTAGTGGACGATGGGGCTGTGGCTGGCTCGGACATGGGGGGATTGTAGGTGGATGAGCCCCGGAGCGACAGGCAGTCCGCCTGAATAGTGCGCCCGCTCTGGGGCCTGATCGGTGGGTCAGGCAGTCGGCCTACTGGTGTGCTCTTGGGTCTGGCACTTGCAAGTCGCCTCCTCAGGCGCGAGTGTGACCCTATTCACAATACAGGGGGAAGCGACATGGTAGAGAAGTGGATTGTTGAGACCGATCTGAGCCAGCAGTACCCGTTCTATACCCGAGCAAACGTTGGTGAGGTTTTTCCCGACCCGGTTGCTCCGTCGTCGTTCTCCTTCGCCTTCGAATCCGAGAACGGGCCAGCGGGAGCCGAGATGGGGTTTCGACGCGCCTACGCCAAGATCGGAGTCATGGAACTCGAGGAGTTCCCTTCCGATGAATGCCTCTTCCTGGGTGTGACTGGCGGGTATGCCTACCTCAACGCCTCGGCCTTGCGGATGCTTGGTCATCGAGCCCCGGGCATGACTTACAAGGACATCGACGACGCCTTTTTTGGCGACGCCCCCGGAGTTCCGGACTTTGTGGCCAAAGAAGGAGATGACCGGCCAGACCTGACGGCCAAGATCGGTGAAACGTTCGGATGGGTGTTGACCACGCCAGATTTACCAGAAGTTGCCGCTGAGGAGAAACTAGTCAATCAACTTCGGGCCGACCGGCCTGAGTTGTCTGCGATGTCGACCAAAGAACTCAGCGACTTTATTTGGCGGCGACTGGATGACCACTACGAGGATTTGTTCACCCAGCATATTTACATTTCGTTCCTGGCCACGGTGCCAATCGGAATTATCACTGCGGTTTGCAACGCCATTGGTCAGCCTGAAGCAGCCCTTAAGCTCATTGCCGGTGTCGGAGATGTCGAATCCGCTCAACCCTCGATGGTCATGTGGGACTTGGGCCGTCAGGTCGCCCGCTCGGAGGCCCTGACTGCGATCTTTGATGCTGGGATTGAGGGAATGGACGATCGGCTCCGGCGGGCCGCAGCGGCGGATCCAGGTGCGGACTTCGCTGGGTTTGTCGAAGACTTCGATGAATTCCTGTACCACTATGGATGTCGAGGCCCCAATGAGTGGGAAACCCGGTGCCCAACCTGGGAGACCGAACCCGATCTGGCCTTAGCCGCCATTGACCGGATGCGGCTGGCTGATGATGGCGCGGCCCCGCAGCTTTCTAACGCGGACCGAGCCGCCGAACGCGAGGCTCTGGGCGCCGGAATTGCTGAGGCCTTGGCTGCTGACCCGGAAACTCAGGGGCAATTTCTGGCCGCCCTGGGAGCGGCAACGGTGTTTATGCCCGGGCGCGAGCGGACCAAGACCAATTGCATCAAGTTGATCCACGAAGCCCGTATGGCTTTTCGTGAGTACGGCCGCCGGGCCGTGGCTGCTGGAACCATGCCGACGGTCGAGTCGATCTCGATGTTGCGCCGAGACGAGATGGAAAAATTCGAGACTGACCCCGCTGGGTTTGCTGAGGTTGTCCGCCAGCGGTGGGATCATTTCGAGCAGGTCGCGGAACTTCAAGAACCGTTCCTCTTTGTAGGCCAGCCGCCACCCTTTGCCGACTATCCGCGGCGAGACGCCAACACCGTCGAACTGCTGAGTTCAGGTGACACTCTCCAGGGAATACCCGGCTGCACCGGCAAAGCCCGCGGCATCGCCCGGGTGATAACCGACTCGCACGACCCCACTGCATTGGAACCGGGAGACATTTTGGTCGCCCCTATCACTGACCCGTCATGGACCCCACTTTTTGTTCCGGCCGGTGCAGTTGTGGTCGACGTTGGAGCACCGCTGTCTCATGCCATTATTGTCAGTAGAGAACTCGGGATTCCCTGCGTGGTTTCGGCCACCAATGCCACCAGGTGCATCCCCGACGGCGCGGAGATTGAGGTCGATGGCGACACCGGGGTGATCACCGTTCTGCAGAAGTCCTAGGGTCAACACCGGTAGGTCCCTAGACTCGCCTCACCATGTCGCTCCCTGTCCACTTTGCACCCCGGATTAGCCAGAGTCAGCGATTTGGCGACTATCTGATTGTTGGATCCACGGCTGCATTTTCGCTTTCAGAGGCGCTGGTTGGTGGCCGCCCTGTTTCCAACTGGCTCTGGTTTGGTGGCTTAGTCATCGTGGAGTCACTGGTTCTTTTCTGGCGCCGTCAACAACCGGCCGCAGTGTTTGGTGCCACCGTTGCGGTGGCCGCATTCTCCGACATGATTGGCTATGCCACCGCCGCCAACGCAGTGGTGGTCGCCGTATATGCTGCTGCCCGGTTTGGGTCTCGCCGAGTCGCCTGGTCGGTTGGCCTCGCGGCCATTGGACTTCACCTGGGTGATATGTCACTCAGTCAGGATCGCAGCGACCTTTGGCTGGGGTTTGCCATACTCAGCCTTGCCTGGCTACTTGGCGACCGGTTACGACTACAAGCGCTTCGCCAGATGGCCATGTCTGAGAAGTTAGAAAGGTTGGAGTTAGAGCGAGACCAGCGGGCCAGGGATGCGGTGCAGCGAGAGCGCATGCGAATTGCCCGCGAACTGCACGACATAGTTTCCCACTCGCTCTCCGCCATGGTGATGCACGCCGGTGGGGCCAGGAACGCTCCCGTAGATACCCCCGCGCCGGTTCTTGCCGCGCTGAAAACCATCGAAGAAACGGGCCGCCGAGAACTGGGTGAAATCCGTCAACTTCTTGGCGTTCTGCGCGACAATGATGATGATGATGATGGTGGTGTGCTTGGCCCCGCTCCAAACTTGGACCAACTTGAAGAACTTGTGGTCGATGGCAGCCTCCAGGGGGTAGAGATTGCATTGCGAGTCGAGGCCCCAGGGCTATCTCCGGCTATGCAGTTGACCGTCTACCGAATCGTGCAAGAATCGCTGAGCAATGTGCGTCGTCACAGTTCGACTGACCGGGTGGAGATTGACGTTCGCGTCCAGGATTCGGAATTGCTCGTACAAGTACAAGACAACGGGCGACGCCATAGCGTTGGACCCACCCAGGACTCCAGTGAGGCTTGCGAAGACGAAGTTGGCTATGGACTGGTCGGAATGGGCGAGCGGGTAGGGCTTTATGGGGGAAGGCTGCTGGCCGGTTGGGCCACGACCGGCTACAGGGTGCAGGCCACAATCCCAGTACCGTTCGATCATGGCTGAACGAATCCGACTTCTCCTTGCCGATGATCAGGCCATTGTTCGCAGCGGCTGCCGGCTGATCTGCCAGGCCGCGCCCGAGATCGATATCGTGGGTGAGGCGGCAAATGGACGCGAGGCCCGTGAATTAGCCCGAACCCTCGGTCCGGATGTCATTGCCATGGACGTACGGATGCCAGATCTCGACGGGATCTCGGCCACCGAAGGCATTTTGTCCGACTTTGGCTCTGATGGTCCACGTATTGTCATTCTCACCACCTTCGATCTTGATGAGTACGTGTATGGAGCGCTACGGGCCGGAGCGACCTCGTTCCTGCTCAAGGATGCACCACCCGAAGATGTCATTCGTGCCATTCGACTAGCCGCCAATGGAGAAGCCATGTTTGCTCCGTCGGTTACCACCAAGTTGATTCGCCGCCATGTGCAGCCGGTGGCCAAACGGCGAGGACAGGTTTCAGACTTTGGGCTAACGGCCAGAGAGAACGAGGTTGTTCGGCTCATCGCCTTGGCCAAATCGAACGCCGAAATCGGACAAGAACTGTGTATCGCCGAACGAACCGTGAAGGCTCACATGAGTGCCATTTTGGCCAAATTGCAGTTGCGGGACCGGGTCCAAGTTGTGGTCTTTGCCTACGAACAAGGCTTGCTAGACAGCCGGTAATGAATCCCAGCGCGCGAGCGATCAACCTGGTGGATTAGGCCAGCCGCCTTGAAGCAGTAGGCCAACCGCTGGGCCGAGTCACGCCGCAGGGGCCCGCAAGCGGCCAAGTCGGCGGTGGTAAATACCTCGGGCAGCTCGGTCGGAAGGAGGGCAACCAGGTCATCAAGGCTTCGGAACCGGTGGCTAGACAGGATCTCCTCCAGAACACGATCAACGGTTCGAAACCCCCCGCGCCCGCGGCGGGCCTTCGGATCGGGCACCTGATGTTTGGCTACCCGAACTAGGACAACTTCGAGCTCCAGGTTCGGATGATCCAACAGGGTAGGGATACTGACCAGTTCGTCGAATAGCGCATAGATATCTCCCCGCTTGGGGGAACGCCGAGGCTTGACTCCCGGCTTGTGAAGAATCGTCTCGGCCGCCACGGGATAGACCAGCAGCATCCGGCGCTCGGCCAACAAGCGATCCATCTTGTTTCCCATGGCACCGAAGGACCCAGTCTGGATTTCGATGAGTAGTTCACTCGCCGTATCGCTATGGCGGACAATGTCGATCACAAATCCCTCCAGCGGAACTTCAAATCGATCTCCCGGCTGGGCGTAGTGCCGTTTGAGCGCTGCGTGAAGTGAGCCCTCGTTCAGCACTCCAATGTGTGGCTCATGTGGCACTACCAGCGAACTCCCTTGGCCCATTCATCGGAGTCCCATGGGTTGTTGGGGAGGGAACTCTGGGTCACCTTCGGTTCTGTTGTCTGGGTCACCTTCGGTTCTGTTGTCTGGGTCGCGGTGGAATGAGAAGGATTGGCATTGGAACCTTGCTCCTTTGAATCTCCATGGCGGTAGGCCAAAACAATAGTGACCAGAACT
>JAJRXF010000025.1 GCA_024276425.1 Actinomycetes bacterium
CGCCTGAGGAATGGGGCCTGAGGAACGGCGAGCGAGGAGTGGCGCCCAGCGGTGGCGGGCAAAGAATGCAGAATAGAGGCTGTCGAATAGAGACGAATAGAGTGGTGCGGTGATCGAACAACTGACGTCCCTTGAGCCCGGACAGACGATTATCTTTGGTGGCGACCGGACGACGACGGTGCCACCAGAACTCGCCGCCGCCTTTGTGGCCGGTGACCGACTGATAGTGGTCAACGACACCGGGGCCTTGCTGCATATCCCCGCCCAAGAATGGGAGACGGCCACCACAGCAGTCGGCCGGGCCAGCGAGGCCTTTCTACAAGTCGGGGCCCTTAACGATCAGGCCATCACCAACTTCTTTGATGTCTTCGCTCGCCGGCTGGCCGACGAACAGATCTTCGCCCCCATCGCCCAAGCCAATGCGGCCGATGTGGCTCAAGCCAAACAAAGGGGGCGTTCAACCACACGGCTGGTGTTGTCCGAGGGCATGCGGGCCGACATGATTGCGGGCCTTGAAGCGTGGCGGGATGCACCCACGACCAGGGACTCGGTGATCGAGACGGTCGAACATGAGGGCTGGCGGGTGGAGCAGCGGATTGCTGGCCTGGGGGTGGTTGGTTTCGTGTTTGAAGGTCGCCCCAATGTGTTTGCCGATGCCTGTGGAGTTCTTCGAAGCGGCAACGCCGTGGTGTTCCGCATTGGATCCGATGCTCTGGGCACGGCCAAGGCCATTGTCGAACATGCCCTCGATCCCGCCTTGGCCGAGGCTGGGTTACCGCCCGGGTTGGCCTCCTTGGTCCCGAGCGCGGCCCACGCCGCCGGTTGGGCATTGTTCTCCGATCAGCGATTGGCGCTGGCCGTTGCGCGGGGGAGTGGGCAAGCGGTAAATCAACTTGGTTCGGTCGCTCGTCAGGCTGGCACCTCGGTGAGCTTGCATGGCACTGGGGGCGCCTGGATTATTACTGGGGAGGGTGCCGATGCGGCCAGGCTGACCGCCGTTGTTTCGGCCTCCTTGGACCGCAAGGTCTGCAACACCCTCAACACCTGCGTCGTGCTGGCCAATCGAGCCGAAGAGTTGGTGCCTGCAGCGCTGGCCGGCCTCCAAGACGCGGCCGACCGGTTGGGGGTGAACGGCAAGCTCCATGTGGCCGAGGGCAGCGAATCGCTGATCCCTCCTGAGATGTTTCATGAGGTTGTACCCATTGGGCGAGCTGGCGGTGATGTCCCCGAACCTCGGGCCGAGACAATTGGGCGCGATCAGCTTGGGCATGAATGGGAGTGGGAGACCTCACCCGAAGTGACCCTGGTGATTGTTGACTCCGTTGAGGAAGCGATTGGCTTGTTCAATCAGCAATCCCCCCGCTTTGTTGTCTCCCTTATCTCCGACATCCAGGTTGAGCAGGATCGATTTTGGGCAGGCGTCGATGCTCCCTTCGTTGGCGATGGATTCACCCGATGGGTCGACGGACAATACGCGCTGAACAAGCCCGAGCTCGGCCTATCCAATTGGGATTTTGGTCGACTGTTTTCTCGGGGCGGGGTGTTGGCCGGGGACAGTGTCTTTACCGTGCGCAGTCGGGTGATTCAGGAAAGGGCCGACCTCCGTCGCTGAGATGTCGGGTTTGAGCCCTTTGGACTGACCAGTTCTTCTGAGTCTGAGCCGTTCCTTGGGGTCGGGCAACGTCTCGGTTCGGCTACAGGAGGCGAGGGCTGGCCTGTCCTGGGATCACCTCATAGGTTGGCCCGGGCACGACGTCACTTTTGGGATCGTCGGGGTCGGAGACAAACTGGAACGTTGCCCGAATGCGCTCATGGGTGATGTCAAGAAGAAGCCAGCCGTTGCTGGTGTTGATGAATTCCAGTTGGGGGTTGAACAGGGTCAGAAAGGGAGCCGCGGCCTCGAACCGAGCCGGAAAGTTCGAGCTAATCGACGGAGCCATGAACTCGGGCGCGGTAGTGGGTGAGGAAGCATCCGTTGGGTCCGCTTGGAACTCCAACACCATGGCCGAATGCAGGTCGCCGGAAACAATGACGGCGTCCTGGTTGGCGAGGGAGGCGGAAAGGCGCCTTCGGTCCTCGGGAGCCCCGTCCCACGTGTAGGGAAGGAGTGGGCCATCATCAGACGTTGGTGTCTGCAGCCCCGAGGCGAGAACTGGACTGGCCACAACAGACCAGGCAGTGGCTCCGGTCGAATCGTCCTCGCGGGTCGGGTCGAGTTGAGAGACCAGCCAATCCATTTGGGAGCTTCCCAATACTGAGGTTTGCTGTGGAACCTGATCACCAGCAGCAGTAGTCCCAGCAGTTGAATACTGCCGCGTGTCCAGCATCAGTATCTGGCAAAGGTCACCAACGGTGAACGATCGATAGCCAACCAGCCCATTGGTATTGGCCTCAGGCACTCGAACCGGCTGGTTCTCTCGCCACGCCTGCAGGCCAGCCTGAAGCCGATTTGGATCGATGCCGGAGTTGAAGTCGTTCTCGACTTCGTGGTCATCCCAGATCATGATCCAGGGGTGGGCGGCGTGGGCGGCCTGTAACGCCAGATCGCCCCGATAGCGAGCGTAGGACTCGCGGTATTCGGCAACGGTCGAGGCCTGCCCGTAGATGTAATCGCCAAGCCAGACAACGGCATCTACGTCGGCTCCCGCTATTGAGGAGTGGGCGGCCCAGGCCCCGTCCTCCCTGGCCTGGCAGGAGGAGAGCGCCAAGCGAAGCGAGCTGGTGCGCTCCCCGGGAGGGGCGAAAGTCTTGGTTCGGCCAGTGGGTGATACTTCCGTTCCGGCCCGGAAGCGATAGAAAAATGAGCCACTTGCCCCGAGGCCGGTGACATCAACCCGAACCGCGTGGCCCAGGCTGGAAGCGGTCGAGACGCGGTCGGTGGCGACAAGAGTTTCGAACCCTTCGTCGAAGGCAACTTCCCACACCAGGGGAACCATTTCTGGCAGCTCGCCGGTGAGTCTGGTCCAAAGTATGACCGAACTTGACGTTGGGTCACCGGAAGCGACACCAAGGGTGAATGGAGCTGACGTGAACTCGACCGGCTCGGTGTCGAGCGGGTCAACTTCTTGGGAGGGCGGAGGAGTCTTCTCGGCTGGTGCCGCCACCGTGGATCGAGGAGAATCGGCGGTGGTGGGTAAGGGGGAACCCCCATCATCGGTGGCCAAAGGTTGGCGAACCTCGGGAGTACAGGCGGCAACAAGGCTGGCCAGGGCCGAACCGAGGAAGAAGCGTCGCTTCACCGAACTGCCCTCCTATTTAGGGGCGATAATGGTATCGAAGAGTCGCTTGGCGTGAGGGGGAACTCCCTCGAAGCGGACATCGACTCCATTCCGGCGGGCGTCAACGGAGAGTTCGGCCAATTCGCCTGCCGCAGTAAGGTCGAGACGACCAACCCCTCCGAGGAAGACAACAACCCGATCAGACTCGGGATGATCGGCAATCAGATCGAGAATTTTCTGGCTGATTCGAGTAATCGAACCGAACCAGAGCACGCCGTGGGGGGTGATCTCTAAGCCCCCATGTGGGTCTTGGGCAACCTCCACATAGACATTGAGTTCTCGCCACAGGTGAATACCGATCGAGATAGCAACACCGACCAGGATGGCCCGGTCGACCCGTGGGTCGAAGGCCAAGGTCGCCACCAGGGTGACAGCAGCCGACAGTGCTTGAGGTGGGCTCCAGGCCCACATCGCCCGAATGCGGTCGACCCGGATGAGCTTGAGCGCGGCGGTGATGACCACAGCGGACAGCACCGCGGAGGGCATAGTGGACAAGACGCTGGCGAAGGGAAGAACTAACAGAACGAGGACTCCGGTTAAGAACCCAGACCATCGGGTTTGGGCTCCGGCTGCAACATTGAGTGAGCTTCGCCCAAATGAACCACCAACCGGAAAGGAGCCGGTAAAGGCAGAGGCCAAGTTTGCTGCCCCCTGAGAAACGAACTCCTGATTTGCACTCCAACGTTCGCGTTTCTCGGCGGCAAAAGTGCGAGCAATTGAGGCTGGCTCGGCGAACCCGATGAGGGCGATTATGAGGCCGGGAAGGATGAGGTTGCCGAATCGACTGAAGGGGAAGCTTGCGTTGAAGCCGATGAGACCACCGTCGATCTGGCCCACGGTTTGGACCTTGAGGCCAAGAACAAGATCGAGAATCCAAGCGACCCCAACCGCAGCAAGTACCGCGGGAAAAAGAGGATGAATTCGCTTTAGGTAATAGATGAGGGCGGCGGTGAGGGAGGCCAGTATCAGGCTTGACCAGTTCCAATCACCAACCTGGGACAGCGAGTCCGCCGCCCGAGTTAGAACCCGGCCACCTTGGCCAGGAACGCCGAATACTTTGGGGATCTGGGATCCGATGATCAGGACCGCGGCACCGGTTGTGAACCCAGTGAGAACAGGCTGGGATAGGAAATAGGCGATGACACCTAAGCGAAGCAAACCAAGGGCAATCCTGGTGAGGCCAACGATGAGGGCCAACAGCATTCCCAGCTGAACGTAGTCCTCGGTCCCAGAGTCGGCTAAGGGTTGCAGGGAGCCAAAGACCAACAATGCGGTCAGAGCGGTTGGTCCAGTTTGCAGGTAGGGCGAGGAAACAAATACTGCTGCGACGATGGCGGGAAGGGCGGCGGCGACCAAACCGAGCCTCGCTGGCATCCCCGCAACCTCAGCGTAGGCCAGAACCTGGGGGATCAGAACCATTAGTACACTGGCCGCAGCGACAAAGTCGCCAGGTTGGGGCTTGGGAGGCCTCAGTCGATGGAGCACTAGAATATAGTGCCCGATCCGTGGCTCTGATCCACGGCTACACCCGCCGTGATCCACGGCTACGCTCTGGCTCCATGGCCCACGGAACCCATGACTACCAAGCCGATCCACGCAACGAGAACATCCTGATTCACCTCAATGGAGCTCTGGTCCCAAGGGCCGAGGCCATGGTTTCGGTCTTTGATTCTGGCTTCATGCTCGGAGACGGGATCTGGGAAGGTATTCGGGTTCACAACGCCAAGATGGCCTTCCTAGACGAACACCTTCGTCGCCTCTTTGAGGGCGCGAAGTCACTGGATATGGATATCGGCAAGTCGTCTGAGGAGCTGACGTCCCTGTTGTATGAGACCATCGAGGCCAACGGGATGACCGACAACACCCATATTCGACTCATGGTGACCAGGGGAATGAAGTCGACGCCCTATCAGGATCCGTCCTTCACGGTTACGGCTCCAACGATCGTGGCCATCCCCGAATACAAGCAACCCCACCCGGAGACCCTGACCAATGGGTTGCGTCTGTTCACGGTTCACGTGCGCCGGGGCCGACCTGATGTGCAGGACCCAAAGTGGAACTCCCACTCCAAGCTCAACTGCATCTCGGCCTGCATCCAGGCAGGAAAAGCTGGGGCAGATGAGGCTTTGATGCTTGACCCCCAGGGATTTGTGGCCACCTGCAACTCCACCCACTTCTTCATCGTGAAGCGCCCCGATGGGCCAGACTCACCGCCCGAGGTTTGGACATCCACCGGTGACTATTGCATGCCCGGCATTACCCGCCGCAATGTGCTTCGGCTCTGCGCTCGCCACGACATGATCCACCATGAAAAGAACTTCTCCCTCACCGATGTCTATAACGCCGACGAAGCCTTTGTAACCGGAACCTTCGCCGGAATTGCTCCGGTTACCGAGATCGATGGTCGGACCATTGGCAACGGGAAGCGAGGACCGGTGGTTCAACGACTGCAAGAGTTCTATTTGGATCTCTTGGCCGAGGTGACGGCCTGAGGATGAGCAAGGCTATGAGTGAACCGCTACGCCTGGCGATGTGGTCAGGACCAAGAAATTTGTCGACGGCTTTGATGCGGAGTTGGGAGAACCGTGGTGACACCAAGGTGATGGACGAGCCTCTCTACGCCCACTACCTGGCCAGGACTGGGCTGACCGATCACCCAATGACCGAGGAGATTTTGGCTTCCCAACCCCAAGATGAGGCCGAAGCCATTGCCTCGTGTTTCGCGCCGGTGGAGGATTCCATCACCATTGACTACCAGAAACACATGGCCCAACACCTATTGGACGGCATGGATCGTTCGTGGCTGGACAACCAGACGATCGTGTTGCTGCTTCGAGACCCGCGCCGAGTATTGGCCAGCTATAGCAAGGTTCGGTCCGAGGTCACGCTCGATGACATTGGCCTTCCCCAACAACTCGAGTTGGCCGAACGGGCGGTTCTGATGGTTGACAGTGGACGGTTCCTTCACGACCCGGAGGCCCATTTGCGGGTCATCTGCGAGGTGGTTGGCGTTCGGTTTGACCCAGACATGCTGGCGTGGCCGGCCGGTCGGCGAGAATCTGACGGGGTATGGGCGCCGGCCTGGTATGCCTCAGTTGAGGCCTCAACCGCGTTCGGACCTCCGCAGGATCAGACCATTGCCGTCGACCTGCCCGCACATCTTGAGTTGCTGGCCGCCGAGGCCGATGAGATCTACCATCATCTTCTTGAACGCTCGGTCGACCTCGGGTGAGACCTCGCTGGATCGGGCTCGCAGTGGGGCTGAGTCTGGTTGCTGCTGCCTGTACGGGGAGTTCGGTTGGTTCGGGAGCCTCGGGCTGGCTGAACGAAGGATCGGTCTCAGAGGCCAGTGATGTCCCGGTGACCTCTGTCACCTCACCAACTGCCAATCCGGCCAAGGTCTCGACCACCACAGACCCCAATCTGGAAACGGTCGAATTGGTGGACCCTGACCAGAGTTCGAGGGTGGTGACGGGCGCGGAGGTGCTGGCTTCCAGGGACTTTGCCGAGTTCAATGGAATGAGGGTGGGGTTGATTGTCAATCAGACTTCGATGGTGGGCGAGAACCATCTCATCGATCTGGTCGAGCGGTCATCTGCCGTTGAGTTGGCTGCGATTTTTGCTCCCGAGCACGGAGTACGCGGTATTGCCGATGCCGGAGAGTTGGTCGAGGATGCCGTCGATACTCAAACGGGAACCCCGATTCTCAGCCTGTATGGGGCCACGAAACAGCCGACGCTGGAAATGTTCCGAGGAATCGATGTGGTTTTCTATGACCTGCAAGATGTTGGTGTTCGGCACTACACCTTCATTTCCACCATGGGGCTGGCTATGCAGACAGTTGCCGCGGCTGGCATCCCCTTTGTGGTACTCGATAGGCCGAATCCTCTCGGGGGTAAACGCATCGCCGGACCGGTCCTGGAGGCGGAGCTGACCTCGTTTATTGGCCAGTACCCCATCCCTTCGATCTATGGCCTCACGGTCGGCGAACTGGCCCTTGCCATCAAGGGTGAGGGTTGGCTTGACGGATTGGAAGATCTCGATCTTGTGGTCGTTGGGATGCAGGACTGGTCTCGCTCCATGATCTGGTCGGACACCGGGTTGGACTGGATTGCCCCCAGCCCCGGACTTCCCCGATTCGAGTCGGCTTTGGTTTACCCAGGCACGGTCCTCATCGAGGCCACAACCATTAGTTACGGCAATGGGACCCTGGAACCCTTTACTAGGGTCGGTGCTCCCTGGCTCGACGGCCAGCGCCTGAGCAAGGAGTTGAATGCTCGGGAGCTTCCCGGGGTTCGCTTTGAGTGGGTTGGCTTTCGTCCCACCGTGATTGAGAACATGGCCCCCAATCCCAGGCTCGAGGGGCAAGACCTTGAGGGGATTTCGATTGAGGTGATCGACCAGGCTAACTACGAACCATTTCGGACCGGGCTGGAGTTGTTCCTCGCCATCGAAGCTCAGGCAAAACAACTTGGGGTCGGTTCGATCATCGATCGGGGCCAGGTTTTCGACTTACTTACGGGCTCGACCCGGCTCCGATCCCAGCTGGTGGAAGCTGTCGAGGCAGAGGCTTTGATCGAGGAACTCGGCGGTGAGCTGTCGGCCTTTGACCAAGTCAGGCAACGCTACTTCTTGTATCCGGGGTAGCGGAGACGTGAGTGGCTGCCAGCACCAGCCCAACGAGGACAACCGGTGCTCCGATCCAGACACCGATCCCCAAGATCATTCCGGCGATGGCGATCCAACTCTTGGTGTCAACCCCAATCAGCGGTTGGACGCCGGAGCCAGAAGGATGGCCCCAATCAGGGTTCGGCGGGTCTCGCTCACTCGAGGGTGGCGTAACTGGTTGAACGGTCCTCCACCCTTGATGCCCCAACCTGTTCTGCTGACTGGCCAAGATCGGCAATGAACTGATCGACGGCGGCTGCATTGCCAGCCGAGACGGTGGCATGAAGTGAATCCGGTGGGCCCTGACGATCGAAGTGCCAGCCTAGTTCACCCAAGGCATTACCGAGGGCAAATACGTCGATCGGGTGCTTGGCCTCTGGGTCCGAACTGGTGGCGATGATGTGGTAATCGGCATCGCCAAGCACGCGGATCCCTTCGGTGGCAGAGATGGCGGCCCGCATCTTGTCCGCTGCCCCTAGCATTTGGGTTGTCAGATCGATGTATCCATCGACACCGAGATATTGAATCACGGCCCAGGCGGCGGCCATTGGCAGACCGGATCGAGTGCCTTGCATGTTGGGCGAAGCGTAGAAGCCACCCAACCAGTCATCGAAGACAAAGGTTTGGTAGCTGCGGAGTTGCTTGGTTCGGTGCAGGATGACCGAGGCGCCCTTCGGGGAATAGCCGAGCTTGTGGATATCAGCCGAGATCGAAGTGACGCCTTCGATCTGGAAGTCCCAAGGAGTCACATCGCGACCAACGAGTTCAACAAATGGAAGCACGAACCCCCCAATGCAGGCATCGACATGGCAAGACGCGCCAATTTCCGAAGCTAGCGCCGCGATCGCGGGGATGTCATCGATGACTCCCTGAGGGTACTGGGGCGCAGACCCCACCATGAGGACGGTGTTGGGGGTCATGGCATCCGCCATGGCTTCCACGTTGGCCGTCCAGTCGGTTCGGACGGGGGTCTTGACCAGTTCTAGACCGAAATAGTGAGCCCCCTTGTGGAACGCGGCATGGGCGCTTTCTGGCACGATCATCTGAGGCTTGGTAATCCCTCGCTCAGCCTTACCCCGCTCCCTAGCGGCCTTCACGGCGCAAAGCAGGCTTTCGGTTCCTCCACTGGTTAGGAACCCGGCGGAGGTGTCGGGTCCATGAAACAGTTCGGCGGTCCATTGGCAGACTTCGGACTGGATCGATCCCAGTGAGGGAAATGCGCGGGGGTTGAGAGCGTTCTCGTGGAGATACATCATCGCTGCCTTCTCCGCCACAGCGTGAACCTCTGCGCCGCCGTCATAGACAAGTCCAAAAGTTCGGCCGTCTTGCCAGCGGGCATCATGGGTCCGCTTTTCTCGAAGTTCTGACAGGACTTCGGCGGCTGGTCGTCCTTGTTGGTGGAGATGTCCGGAGAGCTCTGTCATGACAAGACTCTAAGTCACCCTGTCCCCACAAGCGAAGTGGGTGGATTCTCCGACGCCTTCGTCTCACCCCGTAGGGTCCCTAGCCTCTTCAGCAGTCAGGGCCCCCGATTCACTAATCGAAGGCCCTGTCCGTGAAATGTTGGCGCACTCCCAGGGAGTCGAACCCCAAACCTCCTGCTACGTGAACAGGCGCTCTATCCAATTGAGCTACAAGTGCATGGGCACTGGTGTCGAGATTCTCATCTCGCCCTCCGCTGTGCTTGTATTAGTTATCGTCTCACCTCGACCTGGCTTGAGCGAATTTCTGGTTTTCTTTGCCGATCGTTCAAGTAGGGCAAACTGATCCAGACGGAAAGACAGCCGCAGCGGGCGAAACTTGGGGTCGAGGTCAAAGAAGGGGGTGAGGAACGGACCGAGTTGGCAATATGCGTCGTGTTCAAGACGGAGGACTTCCGTCAGCAGCTCTGGGGGTGCTGGACGAAGGTGAGCGCCTCGGCGTCCCAACCCGATCAGCAGCTTATGGTGAGACCAAAGGACATCCCGCAGCTGAGTTTGTGTGCTCAGATTGACGATGAGGTTGGGACTGGGAGGAATAAGGAGATCGGTCGACGCCACGATTCGACCATCGGCCAGTCTTGACAGAACCATGATCGTCTTTCCGACTCGACCAATGGCAATCGTGGCCAATCCGTCGGTCGACTGGAACACATCGAAAAGCGGCTGACGCTCAGGTGCTGCCTGTACCGCGGTCAAAATTGGGTGAAACCCCCAGGTTCCGAGCATTGCCGTGTCATCACCGAGTTGGGACAACTCGATTGGCGCACGGGCCAGTTTTGGTGGGTTGTCGATGTGCGCGGTAACTGCCTGCTGGCTCAATGGATTGTTGAGCAGGCCAAGGGTGAGTCGAATAAAGGCAAAAACCTGAGCGCCAATGGCGGCCAGGGGCACCACATTGGTTTGGGACCAACCGAGCCAGGTGAGGGCAGCCCACATGAGCCAGAAGGCCACGACAAGCTCTACAGTAAGGCGTTTCATCAGATACAGAACAATCTGGCGTCGCAACCATCGGATATCGGGGTCCACGTCGAACCATCGGCGGTCAGCCCACAGTCTTGAGAGGCCAAGTAGTCTCTCGCTGATGATCCACCGGCAAGATTCTCCGACGTCTCTCCACAAACAGGCCGCTCCGCTGTTGCCAGGGATGCTCCTTTGATTGCGGTTGCTGTTGCCGCTTTGTCCGGCCTGGCCTATGGGGCCTCAGATTTTTCCGGCGCGCTTGCCAGCAAGGAGAGTGATTCGGTTCTGGTCACCGCCGCCATGCAGGTGGTGAGCCTGATTGCCCTTGGCCTTGTCTTAGTAGTATTTCCTAGCGGACAGTTAACCCTGGAAGACATGGCTTGGGGGGCAGCGGCTGGCCTTGGTGCTGCTCTTGGGCTAACTACTTTTTATCGTGCCCTGGCGCTCGGACCAATGTCAACCGCGGCGTCGATCACGGCACTCTGTAGCGCGTCGATCCCGGTTATGTATGGTCTTGTCCTCGGAGTTGTTCCGGGAGCACTCACGCTGGTTGGAATTGGGCTTGCGGTTCCAGCAGCGGTTCTCGTCTCCGTCGGGGGAGTCGCCCTACATGCCATGTCACCGGATATTCCGCTTCGAGAGCGGATCGGTGCAAAGAGAGGCACAAACCAAACACGCGTACTTTCCGTATTGGCCGGGTTTGGGTTTGCCTGGTTTTTCGTGGCCCTCTCGAAAACATCAGACGATGCCGGCCTCTATCCCCTGTTGGGTGCACGGGCCGCTTCCCTGACGGTGCTCGGACTCATCCTCAGTTTCCGGGGGTTGTGGGCCCCGGTCGGTCGCGCCGTATGGTGGCCAATACTTCTCGCCGGATTGTTGGACCTGGTAGCGAACAGTTCGTACTTGTTCGCCCTGGAGGGAGACAATTTCACCTGGGTAGCCGCCCTTAGTTCGTTGTATCCGGTCAGCACGGTCTTGCTTGCCCGCGTAATCCTCAAAGAACATCTGGCCCCTTTGCAACTCGTTGGCCTCTCGATGGCGGCCGGGGCTCTGGTGTTCGTGGCCATTGGCCAGTAGCTAGGCGGCTCACTCCGGATATCCCCGACTGAGTGGCTCAACAAATAACTCAATTCGGCCCCTCAGATGCCGAACTGCTTAGTCATGCGCTCACTGTGGAAAATCTGGCTCGGCATCGCCGTCGGGCTCACGACATTGTATTTTGTCGTTCCGAACAGCCCAGAATCGAAGCTCGTTCTCTACAACGGGCTCGGGTTGCTGTCGATTGGCTTCCTTGCCCTGGGAGTGAAGCGAAACCACGCAGGCGCCAGAGGCCCGTGGCGTTGGTTTGGGGCTGGGCTGTCCTCGTTCCTGGTCGCCGACATTATCTACTACGTCCTCGAACTCAATCCCGATGGAGCCCCATTCCCTTCGATCGCCGACTTCTTCTACCTGATGATGTATCCCCTCATGATCGTTGGCCTTACCAAGATGGTTCGGTCAATGACTCCGGGGCGCAACACCGCCAGCTTCATTGATGCCGCAGTCGTTGGCATCGCCATGTTCGGTGGCCTTTGGGTCTTGTTTGTCGATGGACTCTTCCAAGGGTCGACGCCCCTTAGCGAACTCATGGTTTCTCTCGCCTACCCGGTGATGGACGTTGCCCTGCTCGCTGTGGCCGCTCGCCTGGTGGTAACCGCCCAGCTGAAACATCCGCCGTTCGCCTTCATGACCGCAGCCATCGCATCCCTGGCTGTGGCCGATACTGGTTACAACATCCTCCTGAGCAACAACGCATTCGAAACCGGGCTCTATCCTGATGCTTTCTGGTTGTTCTTCTACGCAGGATTTGCCACCGCTGCCCTCCACCCCGCCGGCGAACATGACGTCGAGACCATCAACAGCCAGGACCGCCTCACGGCGACCCAACTGTTTCTGATGTTCTTCGCCACCTTGAGCGTGCCCCTGATTGACTTGATCTGGGGCAAGCCGGAGGATCGCTACGTCACCATTATCGCCTCGGCCTTGCTGTTCTTGTTGATCCTTGTCCGAGTCTTCACCCTGATGAAGGCGATCGAGCGGGGCAAGGACCGACTACGCCACGATGCCGAGCATGACTCACTAACCGGGCTATCCAACCGAGTTTTGTTTGCTGAGAGAACCCAGCTTGCGCTTAATCGCAGTTCGGATGGACATGTAGCCGTTCTGTTCATCGATCTTGATGATTTCAAAACGGTCAACGACAGCTTGGGACACCAGGCTGGGGATGAGATGTTGGCGGAGGTAGCTAGCCGTCTCGGTAAATGCATCCGTCCCGGTGACACCGTTGCTCGTTTCGGTGGGGATGAGTTCGCCATCTTGTTGGAGTCGGCCTCGGATCGCCGGGACGCGGTTACCGTTGCCCGTCGAGCGTTGGAAGCGTTGGGTGAACCAATCGATCTTGGTCCTCGCAGTGTGCGGGCTTCAGCCAGCATTGGCATCGCCATGGACATCGACGATTCGGCTGACGTTGACACCCTGCTCCGCAATGCCGACGTCGCCATGTATTTGTCCAAGAAGCGAGGCAAGGGTCGGTTTGAATTCTTTGAGCCAGACATGTACGAGGAGGCCGTCGAGCGGCTGGACCTCAAAGCAGACTTGCAGCGAGGGGTGGAGGAGGGTGAGTTTGTCCTCTACTACCAGCCGATCTTCGACCTGAAGTCGGGCAAAGTCTCCCTGGTCGAGGCCTTGATTCGATGGAAGCATCCCGAGCGAGGTTTGATTTCTCCCGATCGGTTCATTCCCCTGGCAGAGGAAAGTGGCCTGATTGTTCCTATCGGGGACTGGGTCATGCGGGAAGCGTGCATGCAAGCGGCCTCTTGGCACAAGATGGCCGGATGCGAAGACATTAGCATCACGGTGAATCTGTCTGTACGCCAACTGCAAGACTCTGGCCTGGTCAATACGCTCACGAGCGCGCTCCGTGATTCGGGACTTTCTGCCGACAAGTTGGTGTTTGAGATCACCGAGTCGATGCTGGCCATTGATGCCGAGCGCAGCGCTGGCATCCTCAAACAGTTGAAGACAGTGGGGGTGAAGCTGGCCATCGATGATTTTGGGACCGGCTATTCCTCCCTGAGTTACCTGAAGTCCTTTCCGGTTGATGCCATCAAGATCGACCGGTCCTTCATTGCCGAGCTTCACCGATCCTCGACCTCCTCGGCCTTGGTCGAAGCGGTTGTTAACCTGTCCCAAGCCCTTGGTGCCTACACCGTGGCAGAGGGAATTGAGTATTCAGACCAGGCGGCCGAGCTTCGTAAGCTTGGCTGCGACCGGGCTCAGGGGTTCTACTACTGTCGCCCCCTGCCCGCTCCGGCTCTAACAGCGCTGCTCAAAGAGCATGTTGATGACGACACCGAGCCGTTGGAGGCCTGGCGTCGGTCTTCAGAGCAGATTCAAGAACGCGCCTTCTACACCAGTGTCCGGTCGGGTATGAGCGATATTCGGGCGGTATCGGCTGATATCGAGGAGCTGAATAAGGACGTTGGCATGCCGCTAATGGCGAGCTTCGCCTGGCTGTCCCACTGGGCCGACTCCTTCCCCCAGTGGTCTCCGCTGATGGTAGAGGTTCGATCCGCTCAGACCGAACAACTCATGGCATGCGCATTGTTGGCCACCGACCAGCGGTCGGAGGGAACGACCATTGTGGCCATGGGTCATGGGAGTTCGTTGTTCGCTGGGCTCCCAGCGCGAAACCAAGAGGCAGCTCGGACCCTAGCCCATGCCATCGTGGCCGCGCTGAGCGATCTGCCCGCTCCGTGGTCTCTGGATCTGGAGCAGTTACCCGAACTCGACCCAGTTCTGCTCAACTTGGTTGAGCTGTTGGATCATGGTCAGGCGTTGCCGGAGTTGCGTATCCCGCGTGTCGTCTTTTCCACTTCCCACAATGTCAACGATGTGCTCAGCAAGTCCAAGCGCAAGCAGTTGCGTCGGGCCAAATCTCGAATCGAGAACGCGGGCATTGAAATGATCATCGGGTTCGACCGTGGTCGAGCCTTGACGTCAGAACTCATCGACGAGGTCGAGGCCGTTCATGTTTCGCGTGATCGCCATGCCCGACGCAACAGCGATCTTGATCGTCCGGCTGAACGAGAGTTCTGGCGCAGGGTGGTCGAAGGCGGTAATGGTGAATGGGAAGTCGAGATAGCCACCCTGCGGCTCGATGGGGAACTCGCGGCCTACGCCGTTGCCCTTCTTGACGGTGACGCGTACCGCATCTATGACGGCCGGATGAGTACTACCCACCAAGATTTCTCCCCCGGTCGAATTGTGGAGGCGGCAGCACTGAGCCGGGCGATGGGCGATCCCCGGTTCTCGGTCCTGGATTGGATGTCTGGCATTGCGGCCGAGAAGCTGTTGACCACCAACATAGCGGAAGGCCGGGCCCGCCTTGTTGCTACCTCTGGTAGCCGGTTCCTTGGCCCAGGGAAGTCCTCAAAGCGGTCGAAGCGTCGCCTAGTCGATGTCGAATCCAGACAAGCCAGTAAGTCTGCTGGGAAGGGGTCTGAAGGTAAGTCGAAGTCGAAGGTGTCCTCCCATTCCAAAGCCGCTGTTGGCTCCGAGGGCGAGAGTTCCGAAGATCGAGAGAAGAGCCGACGGTACGTGAACTTCGAATAGTCCATTCCTGAGGTTTGGTGATCTTTTGACGAGAAGGCATGGCTCATGGTTGGTTCTGGTCCTATGCGCGGCCAACATGGTCGGGTGAAACCGACACTTGTCATCATGGCCGCAGGACTGGGAAGCCGCTTTGGTGGAGTTAAGCAACTGGCCAGGGTTGGCGCCAACCGGGAGGCAATCCTAGATTTCTCCATTAACGACGCTCTCGCCGCGGGATTCGAACAAGTCGTACTGATCATTCGGGGCGAGATTGAGGAAGATGTGCGCCAGCATATGGCCGAGCAGCATCCCGATCTTCCGATTGACTATGTCCTGCAGGAAGACTTGGGTCCTCAGCGCGACAAGCCGTGGGGCACGCTGCATGCCATCCTGAGCGCTGCTTCGGTTGTTGATCGGCCCTTCGCAGTGATCAATGCCGATGACTACTACGGTCCCTCTAGCTTCGAGTTGGCGGCAACTGAACTGGCTAGTTCCGAACCTGGTGTCGGAGCTAACATCGCCTTTGAGTTGGGGAAGACGGTTCCTCCACGAGGCGCGGTAAGCCGAGCCCAATGCCAAGTCTCCAACGGGCTGCTGAGCGCCATTGTTGAGACCGATGGTTGTGAGAGGCTGGCCGATGGGTCATTGGTCGCAGGCGGCCAAGTCGTTCCCGAAGAGACTCCGGTGTCGCTCAACCTCTGGTGTTTCCACCAGTCGGTTATGGCCGATTTCGACGAGAGGTGGGCCGCGTTCCTTTCGGCCAATTGCGACGATCCAAAGTCTGAGTGCCAACTCCCCACGGTGGTTGGGGAACTCATGGAAGACGACAGGCTCAAGATTCGCGTTACTTCCTCTACTGAATCGTGGATCGGAATCACCAATCCCGAAGATCTTGAGCTAGCGCGGGCCAAGCTCGCCGCCCGAGGCTAGCTCCTATGGCCCGATCGGCCGTCCTACTATTCGTGGCGTTCTTCAGTGTTGGGGTTGCAGCCGCTTGTGGTACCTCAGAAGAGCTTCAGAGCGCACCAACGACTGTTCCGTCCTTGGCCCATATACCCACTGGTTCGTCTGGTTATGAACTGGAAGTGCTCCTAGTTGGAGAGAGCGAACGTCAAGGTCTGATCCCGCCAGTTCCCGTTGGCACCACACGAGGGGTCGATGTCAGAATTGAGGCAGGGGAGACATTTGTTTCGGTTCTGCTTGAGGTGGTGGTCGACCGTTCCATGGCTGATGGTTCTTCCGATGAGCTACGGATACGGGCTCTTGAATTTTCTGCGTCCGATCCTGCAATGGCCCGGGCACTGGCCGAGCATGTTGGAACGACGGTGGTGGCAGTCCGGGGCCCGAATCGAGTGGTCGAGCGATATGAGGGTCTCGACTTTGATGAAGCCTTGAAAGCCGAAGGTGAGCTTGATTTCGTTGGCTCAACCGGTCAAGCAAAACAGCAGGCCGCGTTCTGGGTACGTCAGTTGCTGCAGGCCCCGGTTTCCTTTGGTGGACCGATCCCCCGAGACCAGCTGGGACTTGGAGCGATTTGGGATGTTACGTTCCAGGATCCAGACGGAAGAACGACCAGGGCTCGAAACACCTTGGTCCGCCTGGATAGTGATCGGTACATCATTGAAGCAAGTTCCATCGAGTCGGCCTACACCACTTCATTCGTGTTAGAGGGACAAGTCACAAGCCCGATCCCTGATCGTCAAGAGATCGAAGTTGGGGGTGTGGTGATTACTGTGATTGCTAACTCCTAACTCCCTGGCTTCCTACCTCCGGACGGTTGGTTGTATCGGTCTCAGGTTTCGATCAGGGTCAAGAGTTGGTGGCGGCGAACCTTACCCAGGGACGTCTTGGGTAGTTGGGGAACGAACTGGATCAGGCGCGGCACATACCAGACTGGAAGTTCGGCTCGAACTGTTTCTTGAATCTCCTTGAGTCGTGGCTTTGTCGATGAGGGGTCCTCTTGGACGAGAAGGGCTGCCAACTCATGACCCCATTCATTGTGAGGGAGCCCAACGACCGCGGCATCTTCGATGCCCGGTAGCTGCCGAAGAAGGGGTTCGATGCGCGCCGGCCACACCATTTCTCCCCCGGTTTTGATTACTTCGTCCTGTCGGCCAAAGATCTCGATTTGTCCCGATTCACGAACCAGCCCCAGGTCGCCCGTCCGAAACCAGCCGTCCACTGTGGTGGGATTGGTTCCATCTCGATAGCAGCGAAGCAGCATCGGGCAACGTAGCTGGATTTCCCCGCTTGCGTCGGCGCGCACGTCCACACCGTCCAGTGGCCAACCGTCATAGACAACACCTGAGCCGGTTTCGGTCATGCCGTAGGTGGCAATGGCATTTGTGGGCCGATCGCTCGGTGGAGCGGCACCACCCAAGATCACTTTACGGAACTGTCCAGGATCGATCTGCACCAGGGCTCGAGTTACCAAGGAGACCAAGGTAGTGCCAGCCGCGGCCGCTGCCATGGTGGCCGCGGGGTCGAACCGTGGATGCACATCGAGCGGTGTTTCAGTCAGGAGTGCCCGAGTGACAACGGAGAGACCACCAACATGAGACAAGGGAAGGCAGGCCAACCAGCGGTCTTGTGAGGGGTCGACTCCGAGGGCTTTGCTTGTCGCTGCGGCCGAAGCGGCGATTGCCTCGTGAGTGTGCACCACCCCTTTGGGTTGACCCATGGTGCCACTGGTGGCGATCACGAGAGCATCGCCGGGAGCGATCGGACGTCCCCCCTCCAAGGAACGACGAGAGCCATCACTTTCGATGACTGCTCCTGGAGCCATGATGGACATGACTCGCGTTGCCTCGGCGTGGGGTAGACGGAGGTCGAGTGGGAACGCGGCATCGCCCTGTTCCCAGACGAGCCGCAGGGCACGAACAAAATTTGGCCCTCCCTCCAGAGCCAAGGCAACCAGTTCAGCCACGGGGGTGTTCCATGGCCCAAATGTATCCGGATCGGCCCCCAGGAGGAGTAATCGGTCTTGGCCGGAGGGCTATGGTTGCCGTCCATGAGCAACGGAGTATCGACCAGCAATCTGTCGGGGCGGACGGTCTGGGTTGACGGAGAGTTTGTTCGTTACGAGGATGCCCGCATTCACGTGCTTTCTCATGCAACCCAGCGGGGCACGACGGTCTTTGATGTGGTCCGAATCGTGCCGGTCAACTCTGTACCCCATGCCATTGGTTTAGCCGAGCATGTGGAGCGGTTTGCTCGCTCGATGGAGTTGATGGGAATGGAATCGGATCGCTCGGTTCCCGAACTCATCGAGGCAGCCGCACGAACCGTGGTCGCCAACCCTGGCGCTTCCATTGTCAAGATTGTGGCCACCTGGTCCGAGGTTCCATTGCGAACCTTGCCGGTGTCGTTGGTACCCAAGATCTGGATCGCCGCCGCGGCTTCTGGTCCGAACGTTGATACCCCGAATGCGAGCGGTGTGAAGCTGCGGACGGCAACGGCTCCGAAGTTGCCAGCCTCGATTTTGCCCCCCAGCCTGAAGGTGGCTGCGAGCTATGCTGTGGGAGTCCGTGAGAGAATGGCTGCGGTCGCCGCTGGCTATGACGACGTCTTGTTCAAGACCATCGATGGTGGATTGGCCGAGGCCACCACCCAGTCCTTGGCCGTCGTCAAGGGACAAACCATCGCGTTGCCACCCCTTGACGTCGTGCTTGACAGCATTACCAGACAAATGATGATCGAGTTGGCCCAGCACGTTGGTATCGACGTCGAGGTTCGTTCGATCTCATGGTCTGAGGTCGAACGCGCCGACGAACTGTACCTCTCATCGGCCAATCACTGCGCCCTACCGGTTAGGGCGCTGGATGATCGGACCTATGCCTGTCCTGGACCGGTGACCGAGAACGTTCGAGACCAGGCGGAACAATTGTTGAGTGGGCACCATTCGATCTCATCTCGCTGGCTGACCGCGCTGGAGTGA
The DNA here is from genome assembly GCA_024276425.1 of Actinomycetes bacterium. GTDB lineage: Bacteria > Actinomycetota > Acidimicrobiia > Acidimicrobiales > SZUA-35 > JAJRQY01. Next base: position 18,957 of record JAJRXF010000025.1, read on the forward strand.
CGGGTGAGTGAATTGTTGGAAACACGCCACCTCAACCAGTATTGGCTGCGAACAGACTGAGCTTCTTGCCCGCTGATCCAACCACGGAGCCCAGCACGGTCTCAAGAGCCCCCGACCAGAGGCTGCCACCGTACTTCAGGGAGATCTCGATCTCAGACTGATTCGGGTCGGGATCCCCACGATCACGAACCGTGACCTGCATCACCCAACTGGAATGGTCGCGCGCATCAAGTTCCCGGCGCTCGAAGATGGCCTCCCCCTCACCATTTGGCATGGCCCGGCGGCGGGTGCGCCCCATTCGCAATCTCTTGGATCGGGCGAAGGGTCCGATCTTTGCTCGAAGCGTAATGAGCCAAGCGGGTAGCTCTTCGAAGTCGGTCGCGGTGGGGCAGGGAAGAGCCTCAGTAACGAGTTCCAACCAGTGGGGGTAGGTGGTGAGGTCGGAGATGATCTCCAACACCCGCCCAGGAGCGGCAGAGATGGCGGCGGTAATCGTGCGATTCACTGTTCTCCTTTCTAGTCTGCGTAGGTGATCTCCACCACGATTCGACTCGATTTCGATATTGATCCGGTCAAACTGGGGGCTCGGTCGGGTCTGCTTTGGCATGACCGGTCAGTATCGCTGGCGGGCCTTGATGAGGCGTTGAGGATACGTCTCAGTCGTCCGAGGGGTGCACAACAGGCACAAGAGCAGTTGAGCTCCCTTGTCGGCTCCGACGAGGTCAGCCAAGCGGGCACAGGCCCGGTCGGCTTTAGCGCCATGCCCTTTGCCCGGTCGGCTTCGGCTGAAATCATTGTTCCCCGGCTTGTTGTGGGCCGGGGTCGTGACGGGCGTTGCTGGCTGACAGTAGTTCAAGAGGGTTCTGCCTCGGGTGAGCGCATGGCAAAGGCTCTCAAGGAGGTAGCAGCGGTTATGAGTCGGCCGGTGCCTGCGGGCCCCGATCCAACAAGCTTGGAAATCACCTCCGTGCTTGAACCCGAACGATGGAAGGACATCGTGGCCGCTGGCGTGGCCCGGATCAACGCCGGTGAGCTAAACAAGGTGGTGCTGGCGCGGGAGATCCTGCTCAAAAGCGATCACCCGCTTGACCCGGCGGTAGTCCTCGACCGCCTTCGTTTGAGTTATGCCAACGCCATTCTGTTTAGTGTGAACGGGTTCCTTGGTGCTTCCCCCGAGCTTCTCGTTGCCCGGTCCGGGGACACGGTCATGGCTCATCCATTGGCCGGAACTGCTCCCCGAGGCGCCGACGCGGTGGCGGACGCGACGTTGGCGGCGGAACTGTTGGCCTCAACCAAGAACCAGTGGGAGCACCGAGTCACCATTGACTGGCTTCTCAACTCACTCCTACCGTTTTGCTCCTACGTTGATGCCGAACCGGAGCCATCCATCGTGACCCTGGCCAATGTTCATCACCTCGGCACGCGGGTTGAAGGTCGGTTGTCTTCTCCGCCCGTTTCCGTACTTGAGTTGGTGGCGGCCCTTCATCCCACACCAGCCGTTGGTGGGGACCCCCAAGGCGCAGCAATTGATCTGATCGCAGAGATCGAGCGGGCCGACCGAGGTTTCTATGCCGGTCCGGTTGGTTGGTTCGACGGAGCGGGAAACGGTTCGTTTGCCGTCGGGATTCGTTCGGCCGCGATGACCGAGACCGATGATGGTGGCACGCTCTGTCGAATATTCTCCGGCTGTGGCATGGTGGGGGATAGCGATCCAGTGGTGGAGTTGGCTGAGACCCGCAGCAAGCTGCAGGCCATGCTCGGTGCCTTCGTCCAGCCCTAGAGTTGGGGGATTGATTCCGCGCGGTCCCTAGTAGTAGTGCGGTCCCTAGTAGTAGTAGGGGAAGGCCGACCAATCGGGGTCCCGCTTATTTAGGAAGGCATCGCGGCCCTCTAC